>DATNIH010000224.1:0-41994 GCA_035604515.1 Caulobacteraceae bacterium
GCGGCGGCGCTGCAGCCCGGGTGCAACCTTCAGGCGCCCTTCGCCAACACCATCCCGCGCGATCCGATCTTCGGCGGGTCCAATGCCGGCGCCTGCAGCGTCGATCAGGACCAGCTGAAGACCGCCATGGCCGCCGCCGCCGCCAGCTCCGAGGTGACCGGCATCGATGTCGGCCCGGCGCTGACCAAGCTGCAGGCGATCCTGGCGCCCGACGCCTGTAATGGCGGCGCCGGGACCTGCTTCAGCAACGCCGACAGCGGCGCTTCCGGCGCGATGGGGGGTTTCCCGGCTACGGGCGGGCTCGCGGAAGATCTGTTGCTGGAATACGGCGACGGCAAGCCGATGAGCGACGTCGGCTGGGGCCGCGCCACCGCCGCCGACATCGCCGCGGTGATGCCGCTGCACGAGCGCGTCTACGCCATGCTGCGCGCCAACCCCTACGTCGCCAGCCGCCGCGGCGCGCCGATGGCGCGGGTGGTGCTGGGCGCGCTGGCCGGCAAGCCGGTCGGGGGCGGACCGCAATCGGGCCCCGATCTGAAGCTGATGGTGCTCTCGGGCCATGACACCAACATCGCCCTGATGGCCGACGTCTTCGATCTCGGCTGGACCCTGCCGGGCGAACCCGACGGCACTGCGCCGTCGACCGCGCTGGCGTTCGAGCTCTGGAGCGACGGCGCCCACGACTACGTCCGCCCAGTGATCTACTTCGAGACCATGGACCAGCTGCGCACGCTGAAGCCTGCGCGGGCCGAGCAGCTGCCGCTCGCGTTCAAGGACTGCGCGTCCGGCCCGCAGGCCAGCTGCCCGTTGGACACGGTCACCCAACGCGTCGAGGCCCTGCTGCCGCCGGGGTGCGGCGAGCTGTAAGTTCGCGTTGCGGAAGCTTAATCCGCCGCCCACTGGCGAGAGCGCGCACTACAGCCTAGATTCAGCGCCTGCCGCGGCATCGATCGCGGCGCTTCAAGTCGGGGCCGCGACGTGAACCAGCTCTTCCACCGCCTTGGCCGCGGGTTCGCGGTCGTGATCCTGCCGCTCATGCTCATCGGCTGCGGGATCAACGACATCCCGACCAAGCAGGAGACCGCCAAGGCCAAGTGGGGTGATGTGCAGGCCGACTACCAGCGCCGCTCCGACCTGATCCCCAACCTGGTGGCGACGGTGCAGGGCGAGGCCAAGCAGGAGCAAACGGTGCTGATCGGCGTCACCAACGCCCGCGCCAAGGCCACCGGCGTCACCATCGATGCATCCAAGCTCGACGACCCAGCCGCGTTCCAGCGCTTCCAGCAGGCACAGGACGAACTCTCCAGCTCGCTCGGCCGGCTGCTGGCGGTCAGCGAGAACTATCCGAACCTGAAGTCGAACGAGAACTTCCTGGCGCTGCAGTCGCAGCTGGAAGGCACTGAGAACCGCATCGCCATCGCCCGGCGCGACTACAACGACTCGGTGCGCGACTACAACACCACGCTTCGGGTGCTGCCGACCTCGATCTGGGCGGCGACGTTCTATCGCAGCGCCAAGCCGATGCAGACCTTCGGCGCCACCGAGGCGGCGCAGACCGCGCCGACGGTTCACTTCGACATCAACGGCCCCCCCGGCGGCGCCGCGCCGGGCTCGACGCCGCCCGCGACGAACGGCCAGTGAGTGTTTCCGCCATACCTCCCCTCCCCCTTGCGGGGAGGGGCCGGGGGTGGGGGTATCTGCTTGATCTCGCCCGTTTGATCCCAGCCAATCTCCGGGCGCCGAGCCAACACCCCCACCCCCTACCCCCTCCCCGCAAGCGGGAGGGGGTAGGGATCGCCGGCTTGCTGATCGGCTTGATGCTGGCGCTGTTTGCCCTTCCCGCCATCGCCGCGCCGACCTTTCCGGCGCTGACCGGCCGGGTGGTCGACAACGCGCATGTGCTTTCGGCGCAAACGCAGGCGGACCTCACCGCCAAGCTGGCCGACCTGGAGACCAAGACCGGACGCCAAGTGGTGGTCGTCACCCTGCCCGATCTGCAGGGCTACGACATCGAGGACTACGGCTATCAGCTCGGCCGCGCCTGGGGCATCGGCCAGAAGGGCCAGAACAACGGCGTCCTGTTCATCGTCGTCCCGTCCGAGCATAAGGTGCGGATCGAGGTGGGCTACGGCCTCGAGCCGGTGCTCACTGACGCACTCTCCAGCGTGATCCTGCAGGAACAGGTGCTGCCCAAGTTCCGCACCGGCGATGTCGATGGCGGGGTGAGCGCCGGGACCAACGCCATCATCAGCCAGCTGAGCCTGGACCAGGCCAGCGCCGAGGCCAATGTCGCCAGGGCGACCCAGCAGGCCCAGCCCCACCGCGGTATTCCGATCGCGGCGATCTTCGCGCTCTTCATCATGTTCATCGTCTTCACCAGCATCTTCCGCAACCACGGGGGCGGCGGCCTGGGCTGGCTGCTGCCGCTGATGATCCTGAACTCCGGGTCCCGCAGCAGCTGGGGCGGCGGCGGTGGCGGCGGCTTCGGCGGTGGCGGATTCTCCGGGGGCGGCGGCTCGTTCGGCGGCGGCGGCGCGTCGGGGAGTTGGTGATGCTGACGCCCGACGATCATCGACGCATCGAGGCAGCCGTCGCCAACGCCGAGGAGGGCACGAGCGGCGACATTTTCTGCGTGCTCGCCGGCGAGGTCTCCAGCTACCGCGAGGTGCCCATCGCCTGGGGCGCGGCGGTGGCGCTGATCATCCCACCCGCGGTGATGGCGGTGGCCCTGGGCCCAGTGCTGGCGGCGATCACCGCCGGCGGCTGGACCGCGGCGCAGGCCAGCGCGGTTCAGAGCCAGGTCGCCTTCGCCCTGACGGGATATGGGATCGCCCAGCTGCTGCTGTTCGGGATCGTCACGCTGCTGACGTCGCTGGCGCCGATCCGGCGGCGGCTGACGCCGCGGTTCCTCAAGCGCCACCGGGTCAAGAAGGCGGCGTATCACCACTTCGTCGCCGCCCACACCCACCTGACCGACAGCGAAACCGGCGTGCTGATCTTCGTCGCCCTGGTCGAGCGGCAGGTGGAAATCCTGGCCGACGCGGCGATCCATCAGAAGTGCGGCGATGCGGTCTGGGCGCAGGCCGCTGCGGCGATCCAGCAGGGCATGAAGGCGCCGGACCCCACCGCCGGCATCGAGCGCGCAATCGCGATCTGCGGCGAGGCGCTCAAGACGCACTTCCCGCAAACGGGGCCGCGCGCCAGCGTTGATCGTCCGGTGCGGGACGACGGCGCGCCGCCACCAAGCGGTCGGGGCTGAACAGCCGGTCGCCGGCGCTCGCGACGCGCAGACAAGCGCTCAGAATGGAGCGGAGCCTGTCGGCGACCCGCCTCACCGACGCCGTCTAGCGTTGGCGCTGAATGTCCACCGTGTCAGGAAAAACCAGCGGCGCGGGCCGCTTCTTCCGCCGACGGCCGAACAACGCTGCGAAAGAACTGCGCAGGGACTTCATGAATTGCCGGAACATCTCCTCACCGTTTCCCTGGTGGCGCCCACGAAGGGCCGATGTTCACGTGCATAGCCCCGACGCGCCCAGCCCGCTTTGATACGGATCAAGCCTGGCCGCGCTCGCCGCTGTCGCAGATGATTTCGCCCCGACTCCTGGCCGCGCCTATGAGCACCTAGTCCAGTCGATAAAATCGCCGGGCGTTGTGCTTGAACAGCGCGGCCTTTTCGTCCGCCGAGGCGCCGGATGCGACGCGCTTCAGGGCGTTCCAGAGCGTGGCGTAGTCGCACGAGGCGCCGTCGACCGGGAAGTTGCTTTCGAACATGCCGCGCCGGGCGCCGAACGCCTCAATGCAGGCCTCCAGATAGGGTCGCCACGCCGCCGCCAGCTCTTCCGATCCGGGTTTCGGGTCACGCCGGTGGAAGCCGAAGCCGCAGATGGCCATGCCGAGCCCGCCCAGCTTCACCCAGACGTTCGGCCGCTTGGCCAGATCCTCGATGCCGGCCTTCCAGAGCGCGAACACCTCGTCGCGCTTGCCGGCGTACGGGCCGATGCCCAGCGGGCCGCCGACGTGGTTGAGCAGGATCGCGGTTCCGGGGAAGGCGTCGGCCAGCGCCGCCACCTCCCCGAGCTGCGGATGGTACTGCCAGGCCTCGAACGACAATCCGTGCCCGGCCAGCTGCGCGAAGCCCTCGCGGAAGGACGCCCGGCCGTAGAGCCCCGGCGGCGGGCTGGTGTGGCTGCGGCGAATGTCGGGGCTGGGATCGTAGGCGCCGGAATGGCGGATGCCCTTGAACCGGCCGTTGCCCGCGCGGACGTGGCTTTCCAGCACCGCCGCGACGCTGGCGCCCTGGCTGAGATCGGCCCGCCCGACGATGCCCTCGCAGGCCAGCACCGGACCGTAGCGCCCGCTCGCCGCCATCGCCGCCGCGCCGCCGACGAACTCGGTCTCGCCGACGTACTGCATCGGCGCTGGCCCGCTCGCGCGATAGAACGAGCCGCATTCCACAAACACGGTGCTCTCGATGTTGTGCCCGCTGGTCAGGTCCGCCAGCAGCTCCGGGAGCAGGTAGCGGCTGCCCTCGAAGTCCCACAGGTGATGGTGCGGATCGCAGATCGGCAGGTCCGGTTCGATGATCGCTTCGCCCATCGTGTCTCTCCCTAATCCCGCTCATCCCGGCGCACGCCGGGACCCAGGCAGGACTCCGATGCAGAGTGCCGCTGCCCGCTCACATTCAACCACAAAGGACACGAAGGACACCAAGGGCGCTTCGCGCCAGCCAATCTCCCACAGTCCGATCGGGACTGACTTGCGCGCATCGCGCGCCTTGGTGTCCTTGGTGTCCTTTGTGGTTCCCCTTCAACTTCTTCCTGCCTGGGTCCCGGCTTTCGCCGGGATGAGCGGGGTTGGGGTCAACGCCCCTGGTAAACCGGCCTGCGTTTCTCCACGAAGGCGCGGAACGCCTCCTTCGAGTCCTCCGAGCGGCCGCAGGCGGAGTGCCTTGCGGTCTCGGCGGCGAGGAAGTCGGCCAGGCCCATGTGCTCCTGATCGACGAAGTTGGCCTTCATGCCCCTCAGCGCCAGTGGCGAAGAATTGGCCAGGCGCTCGACCAGGGCGGCCAGCTCGGTCTCGAACGCGGCTTCCGGCGTCACGCGATTGACCAGCCCGATGCGGGCGGCTTCGGCGGCATCGAACTTGCCGGGCAGGAAGTAGAGTTCGCGCGCCTTGGCCGCGCCGACGATGCGCGGCAGGAACCAGGTCCCGGCCATGTCACCCGACATACCCACGTCGAGGAACGCCACGTTGAACCGGGCCGTCTCGTCGCAGATGCGCAGGTCGCAGGCCGACGCCCAGCCGAGCCCCGCGCCGGCGCAGGCGCCCTTGACCGCCGCGACGGTGACCAGCGGCGCCTCGTGCAGGATCACGCTGATGCCGAAGGTCTCTGGGCGGGTGGCCCGCTGCTCCGAGCCGACGTAGGCCTTGAGGTCGGCGCCGGGGCAGAAGTCGCGTCCCGTCCCGCGCAGCACAAGCACCCGCAGCTGTTTGTCGGCGGCGGCGTCCCGCACCGCGTCCCACAGGTCGTCCATCATCTGCGGCACGATGCCGTTGCGCGCCTGCGGCCGGTTCAGCGAGATGGTCGCGGTCGGGCCGGACTTCTCGAACACCAGGGTTTCGTAGCCGCTCATCGCGCGCCTCCCGTCCAGGGTTGGAACTTCGGCGGCCGGCGCTCGATCAGCGACATCGCCCCTTCGTAGGCGTCGGGATGCTTGAGCTGGGCCTGGGTCAGCCGGTCGGCGTCGGCCAGGGCGGGCTCCATGGCGTCCGACAGGTGGCGGTAGACCTGGCTCTTCATCACCGCGATGGCGCTGGGCGAGACGTTGGCCGCCAGTTCGTCGACGTAGGCCACCAGCCCCGCCAGCAGCTCGTCGGCGGGGAACACGCGGTCCAGCAGGCCGATGCGCAGCGCCTCGTCGGCATGGACCCGGCGCGAGCTCCAGAGCAGATCGAGCGCGCGGCTGGGGCCGACCAGCCGCGGCAGCGTCCAGCTGGCGCCATGCTCGGCGATCAGGCCGCGCTTGGAGAACACCGTAGTGAAACTCGCGGCGTCCGAGCCGAAGCGCAGGTCGCTCATCATCGCCAGGATGAAGCCCCCGCCCGCGGCGACGCCGTTCACTGCCGAGATCACCGGCTTGGAGATGCGCGGCAGGTAGCTGAACATGCCGGGAGGATCCGCGTTGGCGCGCTGGGCGCCGCCGGCCGGACTCTCGGCGCGGGGGCGGCTCTCGCCGGCCGCGGTGGTCTGGCGCAGCACCTCGGCATCGAGGCCGGAGCAGAAGCCGCGACCCTCGCCGACGAAGGCGATGGCGGTGACTTCCGGGTCCTTCTCAGCCTTGCCCACCAGCCGGCGGATGTCGGCCAACATGGCGTAGGTCAGCGCGTTCAGCTGCTGCGGCCGGTTCAGCCGGATCAGCGCCACGCGGCCCATGGTCTCGAACAATATCTCGGCGTCGGACATCGCGAGCGTTCCTCCCTTTGGCGTTCTGGTTGGGAGGCACTCTAGACCCCACGCAGGCGGCGTCGAGTCGCCGCGGGACCCACGTCGGCGGTTGATGCTGATCAAGGCCGAGGACCCTCGGCCGTCGTAGACCAACGGCGCCGGCCGCTGATGCGGCGGGCGGGTGCAGGAGGACAAGATGGCTGAGAAATCGAGCCCCGAGATTAAGAGTAACCCGGCCGCGCCAGTCGACGACGTTGAAGTCACGGCCGAGGCCCTGGTCCTGACCGCCGAGCGGGGCCAGACCGCGCTCACCTCCGGTTTGGAGACCTGGACCCGCGAGGCGCAGACCTTCTACGAGCAGATGTCCGAGCAAGGCGCGACCGCCCTGACGCAACTCGCGGCCTGCCGCTCGCCGATCGAGGTCATGCAGGTTGAACAGGCTTGGCTGTCGGCCCGCTCGAAAGCCTACCTCGAGTCCGGACAGCGCTTCGCGCAGGCCTTCGCCAAGGTTGCCGAGACCCTGACGTCGGCTGCGCTTACGACGGAGCGTTGAGGCCTCGCGTTCCCGTCGGAAGCTCGATTGGCTGGCCGTGAGGCGTGCGCCGATACGCCTCCGCCCAGGACGCCTTGCGCGTCGCCATTTCCGACGATGCTGCAAGCCCGCGCACGGCCGCCAGCGCCTCCAGCGCCGCGACCCAATGATCGTAGTATCGCGATCCGTCGTCGGTGGGATCGCTGGCAAGCTCCTGCGACAGGGCATCCGCCCACTCCGCCCAGGTGAACACGCCTTGGGCGTTCAGCTGCAACGTCATCGCGAACGCCTGCGCCTGCCAGGGCTCAACGAACACCGGCCCCTCCGCATCTCGCGGCAGACCGGGCAGGCCGAGCAGCTCAGGCGCGCTCAAGGTAGGGCTCCCACAGGTCGAGGCTGACGCTGTCGCGCGCCGCGGCGTCGGGACCCCAGAGCTCGCTGGCCGAAAAACGGACGGTGTACAGCGGCCGCGGGGCTTCGCCGCCGCCGTGGGCGTGGCTGTCGGGGAACACGTGCGCGCCATGGCAGCGCTCGATCATCCCTGTCCGTCCACGGACGTACCGCGGCAGCCGGGTGTGGCCGGTGGGGTGCAGGTTGCGGGCCCGGACCCGGTCGCCGGCGCTGAACGCGGGCGCCGCCGCGGTGTCGCGGAGATACGATCCAGAGCGCGAGAGCGCCGGCGCGACCTGATCGGGGGCCAGGCGCGGCGTCCCTTTCGGCGCCGCCGGATCAGCGACGCCGCTCGCCAGCTCTTCGGCGGTGACAGCGCCGCCCTGCAGCAGCATCGCGCACAGCGCCGCGAACCAGCGCTCGTAGTAGGTCATGCGCAGGTAGTCGGGACCCGGGATCAGCTCGCGCCGATGGCGGCCGGCGTCGATGTTGCCCCGGGTCGGCGAGGCGATCACCAGCGCGTGGACGCGCCGCTCCCACGCGGCGTGGAACACCGGCTCGTCAGCTTCGGGCGCGATCGGGCCAAGGCCGTGCATGCCGCCCATGTCGTGAACGCCGTTCATAGCCGGGCCGTCCCGATCATGCCGTCGCGGGTGACCAGCGCCGCCAGCGCGGCCTCGTCCAGCCCTTCGGCGCCCGCAGGACGCTCGGGGACGACGAGGTAACGCACCTCGGCGGTGGAATCCCAGACCCGGACCTCGACGTCGGGCGCGAGCTCGGTCCCGAACTCGGCCAGGACGCCGCGCGGATCGATCACCGCGCGCGAGCGGTAGGGCGCGGACTTGTACCAGACCGGCGGCAGGCCCAGCACCGGCCAGGGGTAGCAGGAGCACAGCGTACAGACGACCAGATTGTGCGTCGTCGGCGTGTTCTCCACGGCGACCATGTGCTCGCCCTGACCGCCCGCGTAGCCCAGCTCGGCGATCGCTGTGGTGGCGTCGGCCAGCAGCCGCTGGCGGAACGCCGGATCGCTCCAGGCCTTCGCCACCACGCGGGCGCCGTTACGCGGACCGACCCTAGTCTCGTAGTAGTCGACGATGGCGTCGAGCGCCGCTGGATCGACCAGGCCCTTTTCGACCAGCAGCGATTCCAGCGCCTTCACCCGCAGGGCGATGTCGGACGGCGGCTCCTGGCCGTGGTCGTGGTGGGGGTGATCGTGGGGCATGGCCCCAGCTTGGCCCATCGCGGGCTGGCCGTGAAGCGCTGACAACGGGTGGTGGGGCCGGTCTAGGCCTTGCGGCGCTCGCCGGGCGCGTACGAACCCGATGCGGCCTCGGCGACCGCGTGCAGCAGCGCCTCGGCGGAGATCGGCTTGGTGAGGTGGCCGTCGGCGCCGGACTGCGCCGACGCCTCGGCGTGCTCGGGCATGGCGTTGGCGGTCAGCGAGATGATCGGCGTGCGCCGCAGTCCCTGCGCGGATTCCCGCTCGCGGATCGCGCGGGTGGCGGTCAGACCGTCCATCACCGGCATCTGCATGTCCATCAGGATCAGGTCGAAGGCGCCAGCCGCCGCCGCCTCCACCGCCTCGGCGCCGTTCTCGACACAGGTGAGGGCGACGCCCGCCGCCTCCAGGATCAGCTCGACGACGCGCCGGTTGGTGGGGTGATCCTCGGCGAGCAGCACGCGCAGCTGGCCAAGATCGAGCGGCGGCGGCGCATCGTCCGTCCGATCCGGCCCGACCGCCGCCGTCGACGCGCGCGGCAGAGTCACCTCGAAGCTGAAGGTCGAACCGTGGTCGGGGCGTGAGACCGCGCCCAGGCGTCCCCCCATCGCCTCGGCCAGGGATCGCGAGATCGCCAGGCCCAGCCCAGTGCCGCCGTAGCGGCGGGTGATCGAGCCGTCGGCCTGTTCGAAGCGCTCGAACAGCCGCTCGCCCACCTCGGCGTCGAAACCGATGCCGGTGTCCGTCACCGAGAGGCTCACCGCCGCCCCGTGTTCGCCCGCCGGGTCCACTTCCAGCCGGATGCGCACCTGGCCCTCGGCGGTGAACTTCACCGCGTTGGACACCAGGTTGGACAACACCTGGCGGATGCGCGGCGCATCTCCCACCAGCGACGCCGGCGCGCCCGGCGGCGTTTCGGCGATCAGGTCGAGCCCCTTGGCGCGCGCCGACGGCTCGAACAACGCCGCGACGTCGCGCACGGATTGCGCCAGATCGAACGGCTCGGCCTTGAGTTCGAGCCGTCCTGACTCGATGCGCGCCAGGTCGAGCACGTCCGACAACAGGCTCTCCAGGGTCTCGGCGGAGCTGGTGATCAGACCGACCATCTCGCGCTGGGGCGCCGTGAGCTCGGTGCGGTCGAGCGCGCTGGCGACGCCCATGACGCCGTTCAGGGGCGTGCGGATCTCGTGGCTCATGTTGGCCAGGAACTCGCTCTTGGCGCGGTTGGCCGCCTCGGCCGCGTCGCGGGCGCGCTCGAGGTTCAGCTCGCCGCGCTTGGCCTTGTCGATGTTGCGCATGACGTTGACGATGCGCACCACCTTGCCGGCGTCATCCCGGATCGCTTCGCTGGCGACCTGCACCCAGAGGTGCGGGGCGTCCTGCTGCAGCAGGCGGAACACCGCCCGAAACGGCGAGCCGGTCTCGACGTGGCGGCGCCAAAGCTCTTCGGCCTGCGGCCGGTCGTGGGGATGGACGGCTCGCCAGATCCCGTCGGTCAAATCGTAGAATCCAAGTTCACGCGGCGAGGTGTAGTCGTTGACGCCCGCCGCGGTCACGGTCCGGCGCCGCAGATCGGTCTCCCACATCCGCAGCTCGCCGATCTCCATGGCCAGCTTCAGGCGTTGCTCGGACTCCTCGGCCGACCGCAGCGCATCGACCAGGTCCGAGATCTCGATGCTCATGGTCAGAACGCCGCCGACCTGGCCGTCAGGCTGGCGCCAGGGCGTGTGCTCGGAGCGCAACCAGGGTTGGCGTCCGCCGGGCAAGGTCACCTGCACCTCGCGGCGCACCGTCTCGCCGGCGAGGACGCGGGCGAACACGTCGGGCCAGCCGCCGTCCTGGAACATCTCGTCGATCGGACGGCCGATGAGGTCGGCGCCCACCAGCCCGCGCGCCTCGCGCCAGCGCTGACTTACCTGCAGGATGCGCATCTCGCGGTCGACCATCGACACCGCGAACGGCGCGCCTTCGACCAGCGAGGTCGCCGTGGCCCGGGCCGCCGCGGCTTCCGCCTCGGCGGCCGCCTTTGCCAGCACCGCCCGGTGCCGCGCGACCTGGTCGGCGATCAGACCCGCCAGGTCCATCAGCCGGGCGGCCTTGGCCTCATCGCGCGGATAGGCTGTCGCGCCCACGACCGACAGCACGCCAAGCAGCGCGCCGTCGGGGCGCCGGATCGGCGCGCCGACGTACAGCGGATAGTGCCGGACGTCCTCGGCGGCCAGGCTGACGTCGATGCGCGGGTCGTCCTTCCAGTCGGCCAGCCAGAGCGTGTCTGTCGAGGCCTCGACCAGCGATGCGATCGGCGTGTGCTGCGCGGTCCTGCCGCTGGAGCGCCACACCCGCCCGGGGCCACGGATGGCCACCTCGCCGCCGGCGCCGCCCAGCAGTTCAACGGCCACGCGGACGATGCGATTGAAACTTTCGCGCAGCGTCTCGAGGTCGATGCCCTCGATGAACCCCACGCCGCTGAGTTCCGCGGCGACCGCGCCCTTGGTCATTGCGTCCCCACGCCTGGCAGACCGCGAGTATCCGGGCGGCGAGTTAACGTTGAATGGCGACGCACCTCGCCGATTCAGTGCATCAGCGCCGTCTTGATCCGGTAGGCGGCCGGCAGCATCAGCACCCCGATCAGGCAGGGGAAGATGAACAGGATCAGCGGGATCATCATCTTGGCAGGCAGCGCCATCGCCTTCTCCTCGGCGTAGAGCATGCGCTTGCCGCGCATCTCGTCGGAGAAGACCGCCAGCGTATCGCCGAGACTGGTGCCCATCTCCTCGGCCTGGCGCAGCATCGTGGCGAGGCTACGCGCCTCGTCGATGCCGAGGCGCTCGGCGAGGCCGGTCCAGGCATCCTTGCGGGCGCGGCCGGCGCGCAGCTCCAGCGTCAGCACTTTGAGGTGCTCGGCGAGGTTCGGGTAACGGCGGTGCAACTCCTCGGTCACCCGGCTCACGCCGGCGTCGAGGCTGAGGCCGGCTTCGACCGAGGCGACCAGCAGGTCGAGCAGGTCGGGAAAGCCCTCGCGGTATTCGCGCTCGCGCTTGGTCCGGCGGCTCTTGATGAACTGGTCGGGGCCCATGATCGCGACCAGGGCGAAAGCCGTGCCGCCGACCATCGGCAGCATGCCGCTGTGCTTGCCCAGCGCCAGCGGCAGCAGCAGCACGATGCCGAGGATGGCGGCGATCATCGAGGCGGCCTTGACGCCCAGATAGATCGCCGCGGCTTCGCGGCTGTAGTAACCGGCCAGCATCAGCTTGGTCCGCAGGCTGGAGAGCTGCGCGGGGTCCTGGATGGCGATGCGGTCGCCCAGGCGCCGTACGCCCGACACCACGCCGGAGAAGGCTTCGCCCACGCCGCCGCCGCCACCGCTGTCGCCGCCGGCGACCGCGGCCCCGCCGCCGGCCAGGCGGGCGCGACGCCGCGACGCGGTCTCGAAGGCCCGCAGGCCGATGAAGCTGACGCCGCCGACCCCCAGCGCGATCATGCCGAGCGCGCCGATGGTGATGATGTTTGAGATGAGCGCGCTATCCACCTGGGTCAGATCCTCATATCGATCATGCGCTTCATGACCAGGTTGCCGGCTGTCAACAGGGCCAGGAGGCCGCCGAGGCCGTACTGAATGAATTTCACGTGCAGCAGGTCGCCGTAGTAGTGCGGCTGCGAGACGTTGATGAAGATGAAGCAGACGACCGGCGCGCCGGTCAGGATGTAGGCGCTCATGCGTCCCTCGGCCGAGGCGGCGCGGATCTTCAACCGCATCTTGTTGCGCCCGCGGATGGTGTGGGCGAGCGTCTTCAAGAGGCCGGTCAGGTTGCCGCCCGCCTTCTCCTGCAGACGGATCGACGCGGCGAACAGATCGACGTCCGGATGCCGGCAGCGGTCGGCGATGCGGGCCACGGCCTGCTCCAGCGTCGCGCCGTAGGCGATCTCGTCGGCGGCCATGCCGAACTCCGAGCCGACCGGATCGGGCATCTCGCGGCCGACCAGGCTGATCGAGGTCGGGATCGGGTGGCCGGCCTCAAGGCTGCGCACCATCACCTCCAGCGCGTTGGGCAGCTGCTGGCTGAGCGCCTTGGCGCGCGCGCCGGCGAGGTATTGCAGGTAGGCGAACGGTCCGCCCAACGACGCCGCCACGGCCGCGCCGAGCGCGATGAAGGGGTTGTGGCTGAAATAAAGCGCGACCGCGCCGCCGACCAGCGCGACGCAGACAATGCCCAGCGTCCAGCGCCGCGCATCGACCGTGATCCCGGAGCGGATGATCAGGTCACCGAGCCAGGCCCAGCTGAAGATCGAGCGGCCGTCTTCGGTGAAGCCGCGCTGCTTGCGCAGCTCCAGCACCAGTTCGCCGAGCGAACCGGTGCGCTCGGCCGTCGCCAGACGTTTGTTGACCGCCGCCTTGGCCCGGCCGACGCCGACCAGGCCCCAGGCGGCCTGACCGAACGAAAACACGGTGGCGAAGACCAGGAAGAGGAAGACCCAGTGCGGATCCATCGGTGCTTCAGCCTCCCAATGGCCGGCCAGGGTCGAAGTTGGTCGTGTCGTAGCGGATGCCGCGGCGGATCATTTCGTCCATGCACTTGGGCCGCAGGCCGGTGGCGCGGAACTCGCCGACCACAGTGCCGTCCGCCTCGGTGGAGATGCGGTGAAAGGCGAAAATCTCCTGCATCTGCACCACCTGGCCTTCCATGCCGGTGATCTCGGTGACGCTGGTCAGGCGGCGCTTGCCGTCGGAAAGGCGCATCACCTGAACGATCATGCCCACCGCCGAGGCGATCTGGCCGCGGATGGCGTCGGGCGAAAGGCTCATGCCGCCCATCGCCACCATCTGCTCGAGCCGGGTGACCGCATCGCGCGGGGTGTTGGCGTGAATGGTGGCCATCGAGCCTTCGTGGCCCGTGTTCATGGCCTGCAGCATGTCGAACGCTTCTTCGCCGCGCACCTCGCCCAGGATCACCCGGTCAGGGCGCATTCTGAGCGCGTTCTTGACCAGCTCGCGCTGACGGATCTCGCCCTTGCCCTCGATGTTGGGCGGGCGCGTTTCCATGCGCACCACGTGCGGCTGCTGCAGCTGCAGCTCGGCGGCGTCCTCGATGGTGATCAGTCGCTCCTTGTTGCGGATCGCCGCCGAGAGCGCGTTGAGCAGGGTGGTCTTGCCCGAACCGGTGCCGCCCGAGATCACCGTCGACACCCGCGAGCGCACCGCGCCGTACAGGAACTCGGCCACCGGCGCGGGCATGGCGCCGACGCCGACGAGGCGCTCGAGGTTGTAGGGCTTCTTGGAGAACTTCCGGATTGAGACCGCCGCGCCGTCGATGGCGATGGGGGCGATCGCGGCGTTGACCCGGCTGCCGTCGGGGAGGCGCGCATCGACCATCGGCGAGGATTCGTCGATCCTGCGACCGACGCCGGCGACGATGCGGTTGACGATGCGCAACAGGTGATCGTTGTCGCGGAAGCGGACCGGGGCGATCTCCAGTTCGCCGCGCCGCTCGACATAGACCTGGAACGGTCCGTTGATCAGGATGTCGGCGATCGAGTCGTCTTTCAGCAGCGGCTCGAGCGGTCCCAGCCCCACCATCTCGTCGAACACCGAAGCGCCCAGCTCATCGAGCTCGGCGCCGTTGAGCGCCAGGCGCTCGCTCTTGGCGAAGTCGGCGACCAGGCGGCGCACCTGGCGGCGCATCTCGCCCTCGTCGAGCTTGTCGAGCTTGGAGAGGTCGATCTCCTCGATCAGCTTGTTGTGCAGCCGCAACCGCATGTCGAGCATGCTGTCGGTGGCGAGCGGACCGACGTCCGCCGGCTCGTCGTCCACCGCGACGTTGAGCTTGGTGGGGGCCGGGGCGGGCGCCGGCTCGGCCCTGCCCTTGCCCTTGCCCGGCGATGGGACGACCGGCGATGTCGGCGCCTCGTCGGCCGGGTCGGCGATCACCAGGCGCGGCGGCGGCTCGGTGGCGTTGCCGCGAAAACTGAAACGGGCCATCAGGCGCGCACTCCGCGACTCGCCGACGCCCGTTGGACGTCCGCCGGTTGGGTAAGGCGGTCGACCAGCACGCCGACGTCGCGCACGATCTTCGAGCGCGGCCGGTGATGGCTGATCGAGCCGCCGAGGTTCACCGACGCGGCGGCCGCCTCCCAATCGGAGGTGATGCCGCCGTCGGCCTTGCGCTGCAGCGCCTTCTCGGCCTCCGCCAGCGACGGCGCGGGGCCGAACACGCGGCTGGCCAGGCGATTGAGGATGATCCTGGGCTGGGCGCCGCCGGTCAGCTCGGTCTCGACCTCGGAGGCGAGCGCACGCGCCGACAACAGCGCCGGCACGGTCAGCTCGGAAACCACCAGCACCTCGTCGGACCCGGCCAGCACGTCCATCGTCCAGGGCTGGTGGTGACGCGGCAGGTCGATCACGATCCAGTCGTAGACCTGGGCCGACATCTCCAGCAGACGGCACACCGCGGTCTGGCTCACCTTGGCGAACGCCTTGGCGTCGCGCGGCGCGGCCAGGAGGTCGAGGCCGTCGCCGATCTTGGTCGCGAACACCTCCAGCACCGAGGTGTCGATCCGTTCGGGCGCGGCCGAAGCCTCGGCCAGCATCATGTTGGCCGTCGCGCCGAGGTAGGCGGAAGCGGCGCCATCGGCGAGGTGCAGGTCGACCAGGGCGACCCGCTGGTTCGGCCCGGAGCGGCGCGCCAGCGCCGTCGCGAGCTCGATGGCGATGGTGGTCGCGCCACAGCCGCCGACCGAGCCGACCACGCTCCAGCAGCGGGCGTTGACTTCGTGCGTCGGCGCCTGGACGACGACCGGCGGCGCCTGGGCCAGCAGGGCGCCGGCGGCGCGCGCCAGGTCCACCGCAGCGAACGGCGCTTCGATCACGTCCGAGCGCGGCAGTTTCATCAGCGCGCGCACTAGGCTCGTCGGCAGGTGGCTGCCGGCGAGCAGCACCGCCGGGGGGTTCGGCAGCGCGGCAAGGCCGGCGATGGCGACAACCAGGTCGACGGCGTCAGCCGCCTCGGCGTCGATCAGCACCAGCTCCATGGCCGCATGCAGCGCGCCGAGCACATCGAGCCGGTCCCCGGCCGCGATCTCGAACCGCGCCTCGGCCAGCGCCTCCTCGGCCACCGGCGCGAGGCCCTGGCCGACGACCAGGACATGACGGCCGCTGAACTCTGACGGATTCATCGATTGCTCGCCATCTGAGCCGGGGCCGGCGCGGTCGGGACGGGCTTTGGCGCCGCGGCCGCCTCAGGCTGAGTCCGCGGCGGAATGGCGTCGGCCGGATAGAGATCGCCCTCGGGGTTCGGCGGAACTGGGCCGGTCGACTTGCCATCGAGGATCACATCGACGGCGGTCTGTTCCCGCGTCTCCTTGAGCGGATTGGGCAGCTGGTTGACGTCCCGGACCGGCGTGGTCAGGTGCGGCGTGACGATGATGACCAGCTCGGTCTCATTACGCTGCCAGTCCGACGAGCGGAACAGCGCGCCCAGCACCGGCAGGTTCGATGCGCCGGGGATCTGGTTGATCGTGGTCTGGTATTTGCTCTGGAACATGCCGGCGATGGCGAAGCTCTCGCCGTCGCGCAGCTCGATCTGGGTGGCCGCGCGGCGAGTCGTCAGCGCCGGGATCTGGAAACCCTGAAAGCTGATGCCGTCCTTCGGGTCGAGTTCGCTGACCTCGGGCGCCACCTTCAACTGGATGGTCCCGTTGGCCTCGACCGTCGGCGTGACGTTCAGCTTCACCCCGAACGGCTTGAAGTCGACGGTGGTGTTACCGAGGCTGCCGCCCGGGACCAGCACCGGAAACTCGCCACCGGCGAGGAAGCTGGCTTCCTGACCCGACATGGCGACCAGGTTCGGCCGCGCCAGCGTGCGGACAACGCCCTTCTGCTCCAGCGCCTGCAGGTTGGCGTCGATGTTCCAGGCCCCGAACTGGTGGTTCACGCCAACCGTCGCCTGGGGCTGGATGCCGCTCGGCAGCGCGCCGCCGGTGGAGAATGAGAAGCCGCCGAGGCTCTGGACGTTGATGTTGAGGCCCAGGTCCTTGATCGCCGAGTGCGAAGCCTCGATCACCCGCACGTCGACTTCGACCTGCTGGCCGGAGTGGATGGTGAAGTCGCATTGCACCTGCTTGGGGGCGTAATGCTCGGCGATCTCCGCGGCGCGGGCCGCCACGTTGGAGGTCGAAACCTCGCCGGTGAGCAGGATGCCGCCGGCGAAGTTGCTGGCGTGGATCGCCTCGCCGGGCAGGGCCATGTTGAGGTCGGACTGCAGGCTGTCGACGTCGTAGCCGACCCGCACATCCACCACCTGCGCCAAGTGATGCTGGGTGTCGTAGATCAGGATGTTGGTCACCCCGAGCGCCTTGCCGCGCACGTAGAAGCTACGGTCGGTCGTCGCCACCAGCGACAGTGTGTCGGGCTGCGCCACCACGATCTCGCTGGCCGGATAGTCGAGGCGGAACGCCGCCGACTTGTCCTTCGGCACGGTGATGGTCTGACCGCTGCTCGGGTCCTGGGCGATCTGGGCCCGCGCCGGCATGGCGAAGCCAGCCAGGATCGCGGCCGAGGCGGTGAGGGCAAGGAGGCGTTGCATTGTTCTGGTTTCTCCCAGGAGAACTGAGCGCGCGGTCACGCGCCTGCTCCCCGGTAGGCGGGAACATCGACTGTGGTTGAGGTGTCGCCGTGGACGACCACGACGGCGCGGCCGTGGATCACGACCCGGCCGGGCGCGCCGGCCTCGACGGCCGGTTGGCCGCGGCCCAGGTAGTTGCGCAGTTCATCCGGCGGCGTCGGACCCGGCGCGCGCGGCGCAGTCGACTTCAGGTCGGCGATCTCGACGGCGCGGACCGGGGTCACGTCCGCCTGTCCGTTGCGGCGCAGCGCCAGCGACATGGTTCCGATCTGGGTCGCCACCGCCAGCTTCTGCGCGTCCTGCACCGAGACCTCGAGGGTTGCGGTGTGCGAGATGGCCGACTGGGTGGTGGTCGGATCGACGTTGAGGTCCATGCCGAGCACGCGCACGTTCTGCAGCACCACGTCGGCGCGCTCGAGTTTGCACTCGTCGCAGATGTCCTTGATGGCCTTCGGGACCGGCGGCGAGCGGGCGACGATCACGTCGACGCGGTCGCCCGGCAGCACATGGCCGCCGACGCCAGCGGTCTCGGTGACGCCGATGGTGTAGGCGCGCATGCCCTCGGTGATCCCCGCCGAGACGATCGGCCGCGCGCCGGCGCCGCTGAGCTTGGAGGGCAGCAGGGGCTCGTGCGGCGCGATCGGCGTCAGCGCCACCGGCGCGCCGCCCTGTTGCGAGAGGATCTGCGCCGGGGTCGCGAAGGCGCCCAGCGGCACGGCGTTGGCGGGCAGGTGCACGACCGTCAGCTTGCTGGCGTCCAGCTTGGCGCCAAAGGGGATCGCGGCGGTGGCGACGACCACTGGCACCGTGCCGGCGGGCGCATCGGGGGTCAGCTTGAGCTGCGGCAGATGGGTCGTCTGGGGCAGCCAGAGCCGCGCGACGACCAGGGCGCCCAGGCCGAGAATGGCCGAAGCGCCGAGACTAACCACGGTGCCGGTACGCATGCTGCTGAGCCCCAACCCATCCGACGCAATTCTGTGCGTCTTCAAATCGAAGACTGGACTTGCCGAATTGCTTTGTCGTTAAAGTTCAGGGTGAACGAATTTTTACTGTCTATGCCTTCGAATTTCTTGCCGGAATTACAGTAAATGATGTGTGACTGCCTTGAACCGCCGGCCGATAGACCCAGGCTCAAATACGGTCAGGCTTGACTACCGCGCTTGACGAACCTGCCTTCCGCCTGGAATGGAGAAGGCTCAATTCGCTTGATGTTGCAGCGCCCCGCCGGGTTGGCGGACAGGGCCCCGCCAGAGGGTCGCGCGGGAGGACGGACCTATGGACGACATTCTGCAGCGCCAGACGGCGGCGGCCGCGACCGGCATGAGCCACAGCCTCTGGGCCGATGTTCATGGCGACAAGATCGCCATCTACGACCCGATCCAGACCCGCACGTTTCGCCAGATCAACCAGGCGGCCAACCAGGTGGTGCGGCTGCTGCGCGAGCGGGGGCTGAAGGAAGGCGACGCGGTCGCGCTGCTGTGCAGCAACCGCGCCGAGTTCGTGGAGGTGCTGTCGGGCTGCCTGCGCGGCGGCTACCGGGTCACCCCGGTCAACTGGCACCTCAACGCCGACGAGGTCGAATACATCATCAACGACTGCGACGCGAAGGCGCTGTTCGCCGACGCGCGTTACCCGTCCGGCATCTCCGCCAAGGCGCCGCAGCTGACGCTGAAGGTCGCGATCGGCGAGGAGGCGCCCGGCTTCGAGCCTTACCTGAAACTGCTGGGCCAGTTCGACGGGTCTGACATCACCGACCCGAGCGCCGGCTCGAGCATGCTCTACACCTCGGGCACCACCGGCCGGCCGAAGGGCGTCTATCGCCGCAACACCACGCAGGTGCTGGCGATGCTCAACATCGCCGAACCGGACGATGTGCAGCTGTGCGCCGGGCCGGCCTATCACGCCGCGCCGCTGGCGTTCGACGTGCGCTCCTCGATGGTGATGGGCATCCCGCTGGTGTTCATCGACCGCTGGGACAGCGAGGGGGTGCTGAAGGCGATCGACCAGCACAAGGTCACGCGCGCCCACCTGGTGCCGATCATGTTCCAGCGCCTGCTGAACCTGCCCGACCATGTGCGCCGCAAGTACGACGTCTCGTCGCTGCGCTACATCATCCACGGCGCGGCGCCCTGCCCGCCCGAGGTGAAGAAGGCGATGATCGACTGGGTGGGGCCGATCATCAACGAGTACTACGCCGGCTCCGAGGGCGGCGCCGGCTTCGTGGTCTCGTCCGAGGAATGGCTGAGGAAGCCGGGCACGGTCGGCAAGCTGCCCGATCCCGGCGCGCTGAAGATCCTCGACGACGACGGCCACGAGGTGAAGCAGGGCCAGAGCGGCACGCTTTACTTCCGCGTCTCGCCGATCGCGCCGTTCGAGTACTACAAGGACCCGGCCAAGACCGCGGCCGCGCACCGGGGCGACTTCTTCACGCTGGGCGACGTCGGCTATCTCGATGAGGACGGCTATCTCTTTCTCACCGGCCGCACCGCCGAGTGCATCATCTCCGGCGGGGTCAACATCTACCCGCAGGAGATCGACAACGAGCTGATCAAACACCCCGCGGTCGAGGACGCCTGCACCATCGGCGTGCCGAACGAGGAATGGGGTGAGGAGGTCAAGTCGGTGCTGACCCTCAACCCCGGCTACGAGGGCGGCGACGCGCTGGCCAAGGACATCCAGTCCTTCGCCCGCGAACGCCTCGCCGGCTTCAAGGTCCCGCGCACGGTCGAGTTCGTCGACGAACTGCCGCGAAGCCCGGCCGGCAAGATCCAGCGCAAGAAGGTGCGAGAGCCTTACTGGGCGGGCAGAGCGCGGTCGATCTGAGACGTCTCGATCGGCGGACGCAAGCAGTTGGCGCGTCCGCCGCCGAGATCAGGCGAGGTCGTAGCGGTCGAGGTTCATCACCTTGGCCCATGCCGCCACGAAGTCCCTCACGAACTTCGGCTGGGCGTCCGCCGAACCGTAGACCTCAGCCAGCGCGCGCAGCTCGGCGTGCGATCCGAAGATCAAATCGACGCGCGTACCGGTCCACTTGGCCGCCTTGGTCGTGCGATCCCGGCCTTCATAGACGCCTTCCTTGCCAGACGCGGGCTGCCACTCGACGGCCATGTCCAGGAGACCCACGAAGAAGTCGTTCGTCAGCATCCCTGGCTTGTTGGTGAAGACGCCATGCGGCGCGCCGCCGGCGTTGGCGCCCAGCACGCGCAATCCGCCGATGAGCACGGTCATCTCTGGCGCGGTCAACCTTAGCAGCTGCGCCCGGTCCACCAGCGCTTCCTCGGCCGGCACGAACTGCGGCTTGCCGCTGACGTAGTTGCGGAAGCCGTCGGCGCGAGGCTCGAGCGGCGCGAACGAGTGCGCGTCGGTCTGCTCCTGCGAGGCGTCCATGCGTCCCGGCGTGAAGGGCGCCTTCACGTCCTGCCCAGCGTCCTTGGCGGCTTTCTCGACCGCCGCAGCGCCGCCAAGCACGATCAGATCGGCCAGCGAGACCTTCTTGCCCGACGCTTCGAACGCGCTCTGTACGCCTTCCAGGGCCCTCAGCACCTTGGCCAACTGGGCTGGCTGATTGACCTCCCAGTCCTTCTGCGGCGCCAGACGGATGCGCGCGCCGTTGGCGCCGCCGCGCTTGTCCGAGCCGCGGAACGTCGATGCCGACGCCCAGGCCGTCGACACCAGTTCGGCGACCGAGAGGCCGGACGCCAGGATCTTCGCCTTGAGCGCGTCGGCGTCCGCAGCGTCGATCAAAGGGTGATCCACGGCCGGGATCGGGTCCTGCCAGATCAGCTTTTCCTTCGGCACGAGGGGGCCGAGGTAGCGCTGGATCGGGCCCATGTCGCGGTGGGTCAGCTTGAACCAGGCGCGGGCGAAAGCGTCCGCGAACTGATCCGGATGCTCGAGGAAACGCCGCGAAATCTTCTCGTAGGCCGGGTCGAACCGCAGCGACAGGTCGGTGGTCAGCATGGTCGGCGCGTGCTTCTTCGACGGATCGTGCGCGTCCGGGATCGTGGCCTCGGCGCCCTTGGCCTTCCACTGCTGGGCGCCGGCCGGGCTCTTGGTCAGCTCCCATTCGAACTTGAAGAGGTTCTCGAAGAAGTGGTTGCTCCACTTGGTCGGCGTCTGTGACCAGGTGACTTCCGGGCCGCCGGTGATGGCGTCGGCGCCATAGCCCGTCCCGTGCCGGCTCTTCCAGCCCAGGCCCTGGTCCTCGAGCACCGCGCCTTCAGGCTCCGGACCGAGTAGCGACGGATCGCCGGCGCCGTGCGCCTTGCCGAAGGTGTGGCCGCCGGCGATCAGGGCGACGGTCTCCTCGTCGTTCATCGCCATGCGGAAGAAGGTCTCGCGGATGTCCTTGGCCGCCGCCACGGGGTCGGGGTTGCCGTTGGGGCCTTCGGGATTGACATAGATGAGGCCCATCTGCACGGCGCCGAGCGGCTCGGCCAGCTGGCGCTCGCCGCTGTAGCGTTCGTCGCCCAGCCACGTCTGCTCCGGACCCCAGTAGAGTTCTTCGGGCTCCCAGACGTCTGCGCGTCCGCCGGCGAAGCCGAAGGTCTTGAAGCTCATCGACTCCAACGCGACGTTGCCCGCAAGGATCATCAGGTCGGCCCAGGAGAGTTTGCGGCCGTACTTCTGCTTGATCGGCCACAGCAGCCGACGCGCCTTGTCGAGATTGGTGTTGTCCGGCCAGCTGTTGAGCGGGGCGAAGCGCTGCTGACCGGCGCCCGCGCCGCCGCGGCCGTCGGTGATGCGGTAAGTGCCCGCGCTGTGCCACGCCATGCGAATGAAGAGGCCGCCGTAGTGGCCGAAGTCCGCCGGCCACCAGGCTTGCGAGTCCGTCATCAGGCCCCTCAGGTCCGCGACCACCGCGTCCAGATCCAGGCTGTTGAATTCCTTGGCGTAATCGAACCCTTGGCCCATCGGGTCCGAGAGCGCGGAATTACGATGCAGCACCTGGATGTTCAGGGATTTCGGCCACCAGTCGCGGTTGGTGTGCGCGACAGGGCATTTGGCTTCGGTTGACATGGCGCATCCATTCTCGGCGATCAGCGGGAGAGCTAACGAGTAGGACTTTCGGCCCCATCGGTCCAATCGATTGACTATTTGGGCGTTGTAGGAAAAATCGATGAAAGGACGCCGCGCGACCTCGGGAGGGTCGGAGGGCGGTTAGGCCGCGCCCAACCCGTCCAGGAACGCGGCGATGGCCGGGTTGACGACGTCGGCGTGGGTGAGGTTGGAGGCGTGGCCGCCGCCGGGGACGACGACCAGCCTGGCGTTCGGCAGCCCGGCCGCGAGCTTCTCAGCGAGGCCGAGCTCGATCGCCGCGTCCTTGTCGCCGTGGACGACCAGAGCCGGGACCGTGATCTGGCCGAGCTTGCCGGTGACGTCGTCGCGCGTGGCAAGGGTGTTCATGCAGCCCAGCATGTTGACCGGCGTGATCTTGCGCCACTTGGCCTTCCACGCCGGCGCGCCGGCCCAGCCGTCGCCGAGGATGATGCCCTCGATGATCGTCGCCAGCTCGTCGCTGAGCCCATGCTCGGCCCAGGCGTTGGCGAGCTGCATGTGGCCCTTCAGCCGCTCCGGATCCTCCTGGCCGGCCTGGGTGTCGATCAGGATCAGCGCGCGGACGATGCTGGGGTGGGTGAGCGCGCAGCGCAGCGAGAGGAACCCGCCCTGGCTCATCCCCGCCAGCACAGCCCGCTCGACGCCGAGGTGCGCCAGCAGCGCCGCCAGGTCATTGGCGGAGTCGTAGTAGCTGAACGGCGCCAACGTATCGGACGCGGTGCCGGCGTGGCCGCGCTCGTCCCACGTGATGCAGCGGTATTTCGACTTCAGCGCGTCCACCTGGGGCGCGAACATCGCGTGGTCCATGAAGAGGCCATGCGAGAAGATCACCGCCGGGCCGGAGCCGCCGGTGTCCTCGTAGTAGATGCGCCGGCCATTGACCTCGGCGATCGGCATGGGCGTGTGTCCTCTGTTTCCGGTCGTCCCTGAAGCCTAAGCAGTACTTGAGGGCCGGCCAAACATATAGCCGGACGCGCACCTCCCCTTCCCCTTGCGGGAAGGGGTCAGGGGTTGGGGTGTCGGCTCGTTGCTGGAAGTTTCGGGCGCTTTCGCCTGAGTGGCGCTACCGAGGTCGCACCCCCACCCCTGCCCCCTCCCCGCAGGGGGGAGGGGTTTATGGGCGCCCCGAGAGACGGGAAAAGCTCAGCAATCCTATCTACGCCACCGCCTCCACCGCCCGCACCACGGCCGACGGCTTCTCGGCGATGACCATGTGGCCGGCTTCCGGGACGTTGACCAGGGTCGAGCCGGCGATGGCGGACTGGAAGGCGGGGCCGTAGATCGGTGGGATCAGCTTGTCGCTCTCGCCCCAGACGATCACGGTCTTGGCCTTCACCCGATAAAGCCGATCGGCCAGCCCGCGTTCCGGCACCGGGAACAGCAGCTTGCCGGCCATGCCGAGCTGGCGGGCGTTGCGCACCAGGTAGGTCTGCAGGAACTTTGGGTCGTCGAAGTTCATGCCGGCGGTCATCAGCGCCGCGCCCGCAGCCGGGTCGTGGAACAGGTAGCCCGGCATCTCGAACGGCAGCAGCGAGAAGATGTCGACGATCGGATGCTCGTCGAGCCACAGGCCGGCCGGGCAGATCAGCGCCAGGCGCGAGACGTCGTTGGGCGCCAGCGCCGCCATCTCCGCGGCGATCATGCCGCCCATGGAGTGGCCGACCAGGATCGGGTTCTTCAGTCCCAGCGCCTCGACCACGTCCCAGCCATGCAGGGCGAAGTCGAGCATGTCGCGCAGCGTCGTGCACTCCTCCGTCTCGCCGTAGCCGGGCAGGTAGGGGGCGTAGACGTGGAAGCGCGACGACAGTTCCTTGAGGATCGGGTCGTCTGCGGTCATGCCGCCCGCGCCGTGCAGGAAGACCAGTGGCTCGCCCGCGCCGCCTTCGAGGTAGCGGATCGGGGCGTGGCGGGTCTCGACGGTTTTCGATTCCATGATGCTCGCCCCTACTCGGCCGGAATCGGCTGGCGCGCCGGTGCGCCGGGCGCTGTCGTGACCGCCGGCCCCAGCGAGCCCGCCGTCACCCGGTGCTCGATCGGGTGACACCAGAAGCGGCTGTCCTCGGCCCACTCGGGGAACATGTTGCGCAGCTTCGGCATCACCTTGTCGGCGAAAAGCTTGGTCGAATACATGCACTTGTCGGTCGGCATGTTGCCGACGTGCATGAGGCAGAAGAGGTTGCCGACATGGAGCCCCTTGATCAGGTCCTCCATGCGCTGGCGCACGGTCTCGGGGCTGCCGGCGATGACGTGGCCGCCTTCGATCAGGTCCTTCCAGGTCAGCTCGGCGAAGCCGCCGCGCGGCGGCGCGTACTGCGACAGCGCGCCAGTCTGGATGGTCTTGATGGTGCGGTAGCCGGGGGCGTCGGCGAAACCCGGATAGACGTGCAGGCAGCGATTGTAGAAGTAGTTCAGGTGCGGCCAGTACAGCCGCTCGGCCTCCTCGTCGGTCTCGGCGACGCAGATGGTCTGGGCGAAGCCGGCCCGGTAGGGGCTCTTGTCCGGCGCGCCGCGCTCCTCGACCCGGTTCCAGTAGCCGCTCATCAGCGCCTGGGCGCGGATGTAGCCGGTGAAGCTGAGGTAGGAGTACGAGTAGGTGTTGTCGATGCAGAAGTCGTAGGTCTCGACCGAGCCGCCGCCGGGAATGTGCACCGGCGGGTGCGGCTGCTGGATCGGCCGCGGCCAGATGTTGACGTGGCGCAGCTTGTTGTAGCGGCCGTTAAAGGCGAACGGCTCGCGCGTGGTCCAGGCCTTGATGATCATCTCGTGGGCTTCGGCGTACTTCTCGCGCGTCAGCGCCGGGATCTGGCCGTAGCAGAAGTTGGTGTCCATCGACGTGCCGACCGGGAAGCCGGCCACCAGGCGCCCGCCCGAGATGCAGTCGAGCATGGCGAACTCTTCGGCGACGCGGATCGGCGGATTGTAGAGCGCGATCGAGTTGCCCAGCACCACGATGGCCGCGTCCTTGGTGCGGCGCGCCAGGCCTGCGGCGATGATGTTCGGGCTCGGCATGATGCCGTAACCGTTCTGGTGGTGCTCGTTGACGCCGATCCCGTCGAAGCCGAGCGTGCCGGCGTATTCGAGCAGGTCCATGTAGGTGTTGTAGACCTCATGGCTCTTCACCGGGTCGAACAGCTTCTGGTCGATGTCGACCCAGACGGAGTGGTGCTTCTCCCGGAAATCGTCCGGCAGATAGGGCCACGGCATCAGGTTGAACCAGGTGAACTTCATCGCGCGCCTCCGCTACGTGGTCTCGCTGTCGGTTTCTTATCGCCGTTCAGTCAGGACCGACCCTAAGGCATGAGAAAGGCGGGGCGCAATCGGCAAACCCCATTCCCGCTCATCCCGGCGAACGCCGGGACCCAGGCAGGACTGCGGGCAGGGTGCGGTCGCAAGAGCCGGATTCGACACGAAGCCCACGAAGGACACAAAGAACACGAAGGGCGCGCGATGCGCGCCGGTTAGTCCACCACCGGCTTTGTCGGATGAGCGGCGCGAAGCGCCTTCGTGTCCTTCGCGAGCTTCGTGTTTCCCCTTCAACCGCTTCCTGCCTGGGTACCGGCGTTCGCCGGTATGAGCGGGGGTGGGGTTGACCGCCCTAGCGGCAGCCCCGAAGGCTCGGGCGAGCAAGACGGGGCGAGATCATGGCTGAGTTCGACATCATCGTATGGGGCGCGACCGGGTACACCGGGCGGCTGGTGGCGGAGCATCTGCTGAAGACCTACGGCGCGGCCGGCGAGCTGAAATGGGCGATGGGCGGGCGCAGCGCCGGCAAGCTGGCGGAAGTTCGGGCCGAGATCGGGGCGCCGGAGAGCCTGCCGCTGATCGTCGCCGACGCGGCCGATGCGGCCGGCATGGGCGCGATGGTCCGGCGCGCCAGCGCCATCATCACCACGGTCGGCCCCTATCAGCTCTACGGCTCGCCACTGGTGGCGGCCTGCGCCGCGGCGGGGACCGACTACGTCGACCTCACCGGCGAATCCAACTGGATCGCCGAGATGATCGGCGCGCACGAGGCGGCGGCGAAGGCGTCCGGCGCGCGGATCGTGTTCTCCTGCGGCTTCGATTCCATTCCGTTCGACCTTGGCGTCTACTTCGTCGAGGAGGAGGCCAAGCGGCGCTTCGGGGACTACGCGCCGAGGGTCCGCGGCCGGGTGCGGGGCCTGAAAGGCGGCCTCTCCGGCGGCACGCTGGCGAGCGGCATGGCGACCCAGGCGGCCGCGGCGAAGGATCCGAGCATCGGGCCGCTGCTGGCCAATCCGTTCGCGCTGACGCCGGGGTTTGCCGGCGTCGCCCAGCCCGACGGCGACAGCGCCTACGAGGACGAGGTCGCCGGGTCGTGGGTCGGGCCGTTCATGATGGCCGGGATCAACACCAAGGCGGTGCATCGCTCCAACCTGCTGCTCGGCCATCCCTGGGGCGAGAGCTTCCAGTACGACGAGATGCAGATGCTGGACGGACCGCCCTCCGCTGACGCCGGCGGCATGGGTGGCTTCAATTTCGGCGCGGGCGGCCTACCTAAGCCAGGCGAGGGCCCTTCGAAAGAGGAGCGGGAGACTGGCTTCTACGACCTGCTTTACATCGCCGAGGCCGGCGATGGCCGCACCGTGCGCGCCGCGATCAAGGGCGACATGGACCCCGGCTACGGCTCGACCTCGAAGATCCTGGCCGAGGCGGCCGTCTGCCTTGTCCGCGATGTTCCTCGCACCACCACGCCCGGCGGCTGCTGGACCCCGGCCTCGGCGATGGGCGCGGCGCTGATCGCCCGCCTGAACGCCAAGGCCGGCCTCACCTTCACATTGGAAAACTGAGTTCTCGATGACCGATCCGCTCGACCCGATCTCCTTCGCCCGCGGCCCCGCGTGGAAGAACCGCTTCATGCTGGCGCCCCTGACCAACTGTCAGAGCCATCCTGACGGGCGCCTCTCGGACGAGGAGTTCCACTGGCTGACGATGCGGGCCAAGGGCGGCTTTGGTCTGGTGATGACCTGCGCGGCGTACGTGCAGCGGATCGGCCAGGGTTTCCCGGGCCAGCTCGGCGTCTATTCCGACGACCACCTGCCGGGCCTCACGCGCCTCTCCGCCGAGATCAAGGCGCAGGGCGCGGTGAGCTCGGTGCAGCTCCACCACGCCGGCCTGCGCTCGCCCGAGGCGCTGATCGGCGAGCGTCCGGTCGGCCCCAGCGAGGACGCCGAGACCAACACGCGCGAACTGTCGACCGAGGAAGTCGAGCAGCTGACCGAGGATTTCATCGCCGCCGCGGTGCGCGTCGAGCGGGCCGGCTTCGACGGCGTCGAGCTGCACGGCGCCCACGGCTACATCCTCTGCGCGTTCCTCAGCCCACAGACCAATCGCCGCGACGATCGATACGGCGGCTCGGTGGAAAACCGTGCACGGATCGTGTTCGACATCATCAAGGGCGTGCGCGAACGCACCCGGTCGGACTTCCAGCTCGGCCTGCGCCTCTCGCCCGAACGCTTCGGCCTGAAGTTCGCCGAGCAGCGCGAGGTGGCGGGCTGGATGCTGGGCTCGGGCGACCTCGACTATGTCGACATGTCGCTGTGGGACAGCTTCAAGCCGCCGGTCGAAGAGGCGTTCGCCTCGCGCCCGCTGATCGACTGGTTCGCCGAGCTGCCGCGGGGCGAGACCCGGCTCGGCGCCGCCGGCAAGCTGACCCGGGGCGCCGATTTCCGCCGCCTGCTGGACGCCGGCGCGGACTTCACCATCCTCGGCCGCGCCGCCGTTCTGCACCACGATGTGCCGAAGTTGTACGCCGCCGACCGGGACTTCGAGCCGATCGCCCTGCCGGTCACCCGCGCCCACCTCGCCCACGAGGGCCTGAGCCCGACGTTCATCGAATACATGAACAACTGGAAGGGCTTCGTGGCCCAGGAGGAGCCGGCGGAGGCAGCGGCTTAGGGTCCCGTGATCATGGGCGGCGTATCGGGCGTCGGCATGAGCGCGAACCGGCCCGCGGCCATCGCGCCGAGCACCGCGACGAAGAACACGATGCTGTGGGGTTCGCTGTCCGGCACGTAGTCGTCGCCGGCGACGCCCTGGCTCCAGTAGATGGCGTAGAACAAGGCGGCCAGGCCGGCGATGACGACGAGGCTGGTGATGACAATACCGGTTCCGATCCGGCGCGCGCCCGGCCTGGCGCTCCAGTCCGGCGCCCCCGCCTCGGCCTTGGGCGAGGCCCAATCGCCGGCGATGTTGTAGGCGAAGAGGCCGCAGAAGACGCCGAACACCAGCCAGATCGCATAGGCGAGTCCCGCGCTGACGAACCGCAGCGGCAGGATGTCAAAGATGGTGACGGCGATCGCGCCGGCGATGTCGGCGGCCACCAGGCAGCCGAGCACCACAAGCGCCGTCTTCCAGATCACGCTCAACGGCTGACCCTCAGCGCGCCTGGATCGCGTCCACGCACTTATCGATGCTGAGCGCCCCGTAGTCGAAGGTGTGTTTGCTGCCATCGGACAAGGTCAGGATGGCCTTCTTGCTGAGCAGCTTCTTCTGCACCTCGACATTGGCGATGTCGGCCTTGTCAATCTGCAGGTGGCCCGAGGCGGCGCGGTCGCCGAGCACGCCCATGAGGCTGGCGTCGAGCTTGGCGTCATACAGCAGCCGCTGGTTGGTGACGGTGAGGTTGCCGTTGTATTTGCCGCCGGTCGGCGGGAGGTAAAACAGGGTCCAGTGGCCGAGCTTCTGCTCTCCGGCCTTCAAATCTTCGCTCATTGCCATGTCTCCCGGCGAACGTTGATATCCGCAACCATCGCCGCTTTTTCGGCCGCCAACAACCGGTCTCTGATGCACGACCCGGGTCGCGTAGCTAGGCGGCCACTGCCGCGTGGTCGGGGAGGTCCGCCTCGAGCCGCCGCACCGCCGGAATGGCATACACAGCCAGGCTGAGCGCCAGGATCAGCGCGCCCGCCACGACGAACATCATCCCCATGCCGGCGCCAGCTCGCTCGCCGACCAGCCAGCCGACGCTCTGCCAGACCGGCTGGCGTCTGGCCGGTTCGAACACCCGATCGGCCAGCGGCCCCGCGACGAGGGAGGCCAGCGGCGACATCAGCATGATGAGCTGGAGATAGGCGGCGAAGACGCGACCCTGGAGATCGGGCGCGACCTTGGCCTGCAGGATCGACCAGAAGGGAGCGTCGGTGAAGGCCAGCGCGAACAGCATCAAGAAGAGGCAGGCGCCGATCGCGAGCGCCTCGCGCGCGGCGCCGGCCAAGCCGAGGAAGAGGCTTGCGGCGACGACCCCGAGCATCACCGTGTTCATGCGCGATCCCATTCGGCCCCCGGCGCTGATGACGAGCGCGCCAGCGATCCCGCCGGCGCTCATCACGGCCATCACCACGCCGAACCGCTGGGCGCTGGCGGTGCGCGCAAGCACGTAGGGCGTCAGCAGCACCATTGCCACGTTGGCGACGAAGTTGACCGTCGAGACGTAGCCGCAGAAGCCGAGCAGCGCCGGCCGCGCGGCCAGATAGCGGAAGCCGTCGAAGACCTGGCGCCAGAGCGCCGCTCGCATAGCCCGACCCTCGGCAGTCTCGGCTGGCCTCGGGATGCGGAAGATGGCGAGCACGGCGATGGCGGCGATGAAGGTCGCGATGTCGGTGGTGATCGAACCGACGACGCCGATCAGGGCGTACAGCATGCCGGCGACAGCGGGCGCGATGACGCCTGCGGCCGAGCCGGTGATCTGCCTGATCGCGTTGGCGCGGTCACGGTGGCCATCGGGAACCAGCATCGCGATGGAGGCCTGGAACGCCGGCCGCTCCAACGCGGCGAACACGGATGCGCCGAGCGTGAGCGCATAAAGATGCCAGAGGCGGAACGCGCCGGAAGCGAAGCTCAGCAGCAGCAGACCGCTGCAAACGACGAACCCGATGTTGGCGATCAGCATCATGCCGCGACGATCGAACCGGTCGGCGAGCGCGCCGGCGAAGCCGCCGAGCACGACCCCGGGAACGGTCGAAAAGAAGGCGACGAGCGCGAGCGGCGTGGCGTGCCCGGTGGCGCGGAAGACGGCGATGCTGACCGCGTAACCGCTGATCTGGCTCCCGATCAGCGACACCGCCTCGGTGAGAAGGAGGGCGTAGTAGATGGCGAGCTGCGGCGGCGTGGCCGCGGGCGCTGCGGGCGTATTGGCGACCGAGGCTTCGGCGTCGTTCGTAGACGTGGCGGCGTGCGGGCCGGTTGGCCGCCCACGCGCATCGGCTTTGGTCATGGTCAGAGTCTCGGAGTGCCCAGATGAAGCTCAGCGGTGGCGTTCCGCTGGCGGCGACGCGACAGGCTAGGGCCGAGACCCGCGTCAGTCAGGAATGCGAGGCAGCGTGCGCTTCATGGTGGAGCGACAGTGCTGCGCCGCCCGCTGGCGGTCAAGCGGCGGCGGAGGCGGACCCTATTCCCTGGTGTACGGCCTAGGCGTCGGCCAGGTACTCGAAGTCGATCAGGAACACGCGCTGGCCAGGGCCGTGCTTGGCGACCTTAAGCAGGTCGACCACGCCGGCGAAGCCTGACCGCCGCGCCAGCTCCGGCGTGATGTCCGAGACCTCGATCTCGCGCATCCGGGTCACCTCGACCGCGCCTGGCCCCAGCCGATAGCGCCCGCCGACTTTCACGCGCGGGCTTTGCCAGATGCGCACGGTCTCGGTGATCTCCCCGGCCATGATCCCCGCGTGCAGGCGCTTGGTGAAGCCCATCGACGTCAGGCCGCGGCCGGCAGCGACATCGGCCGCTCGACGCGCGGCGGCGCCGTGAGCCTCAGCGGCAGGTGGGACCTGGCGAAGGCGCTCTCCAGCGTCGGGCGGGCGAAGACGAAGCCGAGGTCCAGCGCCTCGCGCGGCAGCACGCGCTGGCCGGCGAGGAACAGGTCGGAGAATTCGCCGAGCACGAGCCGCATCGGCGCAGCCGGCGCCGCCAGCCACTGGCCACGGCCGAAGAAGGCGCTGAGCCGTCGCGTGAGCTGGGCCTGGGTGACCAGGTCGGGCGAGACCGCGTTGACCGCGCCGCGCCAGGCCGGATCGTCGATGGCGGCCAGCATCATCCGCACCGCGTCGTCACGGTGGATCCAGGGGGCCCACTGGTCGCCGCGCCCGATCCGCGCGCCGAGGCCGAAGCGCGCCGGCATGGCCAGCATCGGCAGCAGCCCGCCGGTCCAGTCGAACACCAGGCCAAACCGCAGCGCGCAGACCCGCACGGCGAGCGCCTCGGCCTTGGCCGCGGCCGCCTCCCAGTCCGCGCAGAGGTCGGCCATGAAGCCCGGGCCGCGCTCGGCGGTCTCGTCGAGCAGCATCTGGCCGGCGTCGCCGTAAAAACCCACCGCCGAGGCGTTCACCAGCGCGCGCGGCGGCCGCTTCATCCGCGCGAACAGGGCGACCAGCCGCTCGGTCGTCCCGATCCGGCTGCCCAGCAGCGTCCGCCGCCGCGCTGGCGTCCAGAGCCCGCCGGCGACGCTGGCGCCGGCCAGGTTGACCACGGCGTCGAGCTCGAGCTCGTCCGGCAGCTCGTCGAGACTCTCGACCACCCACGGCGCCGCTCCGAACTGCGCCCGCGCCGCCATGCGGTCGCGGGTGAGGACGATCACGCGCCGATGCTGCGCCAAGAGCGCCGCGGTCAGCCGCCGCCCGACAAAGCCGGTGGCGCCGGTGACCAGCACCGTGCCAACTGCCGCCGCGGTGGAGATCGGCGTCCCGTCGCTGCCCAGCGAGGCGACCGCGATCGCGTTACGCACCGACCAGGCGCCGACGCCGAGGCTGGCCAGGCTCATGATCCAGGAGATCAGGCCGTGACCGGTCACGACCAAGCCGCTCGGCGCGGCGGCCCAGCCGACCAGGATCGGCGCCAGCATGGCCAGGATCGCGCCATAGCCGATCGCCAGCACCGTATGCAGCACCCGCTCGAACGGCGGCAGGCGTCGCGTGCGGTCCTCGACCAGGAAGTCCTTCAGCGTGATCACGACCTCGACCGCCAGCAGTCCGCCCAGCGCGAACGCCCAGAGGCCGCGCCACTGCAGCCACGCCAGACCGGCGAACAGCACTGCGTAGATCGCCTCGCGGGACGCATGCAGCGTCAGCTCCAGCCGCGCGCCGGGCCGCGATGGCAGCCCCGCCTCCAGCTCGTGGTGCACCAGGTTGTCGGTGGCGCCGAGCACGGCCTGGACCAGGATCAGGATCAGGACGGGCGTCATTGGATCGGGGGTCGTTGCGTCGATCATGGGATTGGGTCCCGGAAGTCGCCGGCGTTGTTGAAGGTCTCGCCGGCCAAGGGGTGGACAAAGCTGAGGCCGAAATGGAAGCGGCCGCCGCCAAGATCACGGTGGACCACGCAGGCGCGGCCGGGCGTCAGCAACAGTGGGATCGGCAGATGGACAGCGCCAACGCGCCAGAAGTAGGCGGTGCTGCGGAAGGTGAGCGCGCCGGCCTCCACCGTCACCGCCAGCCGCATGCCGAGGCCGCCGCGGGTGACCTCCAGCAGGCTGCCGTCGGGCGCGGCTTCCTTGCGCGAGGCGATGGTCAGGGCAGGACGGCCCAGATAGGCGCAGGTCCGCTCCCACAGGATCGCGCCGCCCGGCAGCGGCCGCACCGAGACGGTCACCGGAACTTCCACGCCGGGCCAGGGCGCCAGCGGCGTCCCGATCAGCCGGCAGGCGCGCGCGAACAGCCAGCCCAGCCAGTTCATCCGCACGTCCATCGCGCCGGGATAGCGCCGCACTACGTGATGCGAGGCCGCGTCGAACCTCGCCCGCGCCAGCGCCGGTAACGCGGACCACGCCGCCTCGCCGACCAGCCGCCGGAAGTCCGGCTGCAGCGCTGCGGGCGACTGCCTGGGCGGCCCGAGCGCCGTGGGGGCCAGATCGAGGGTCCGCGCCGGGAAGACCATCCCCCCTGCCCTCCTACCGGCCGACCAGGTTGACGATCTTGGCGCCCAGCCCGACCAGCTTGATCAGCACCGGGCGCGGCACGTGGCGCATCTGGTCGTACCAGCCGGCGAGCTGGCGGGTGAGGTCGCGCAGCCGCTCCAGCTTGGCGCGCACCTCCGGCGAGGTCTCGCCGTCCTCCTTGGCCTCGCGCACGCAATCGTCGAGCATCACCAGTGTCGGGTCGATCTCGCGCCGCTTGCGGCCCTCGGCGATGGTGACCAGCATGTCCCACGGGTCCTGCTTGGCTTCGAAGTGGTCGCGCCGGTCGTCTTCCTTGTGGGTCAGCCGCACCAGCTCCCAGCCCATCAGCTCCTTCAGGCCGGTGGAGACGTTGGAGCGGGCGATGCCGAGCGCCTGGGCGATCTCCTCCGCCGGCATCGGCGCGTCGGCCAGGTAGAGCAGCGCATGCATCTGGGCGACCGAGCGGCTGACGCCCCAGCGCTGGCCCATCTCGCCCCAGTGCAGCACGTATTTGCGCATGGCCGACGTAAGCTTCACTGCGTTCTCCAATTTCTGTTGCGACAGAAATAACAGAAATGAACACCGCGAACAAGCCGCCAATCCCGCCTGCCCCGACGTGACCGTTCCACCGCCGCGCCGCCTGGACTAGGGTCGCGAAAAACCAGGGATGGAGCGCGAGCGGGCGATGGCGTCGGACGGCGCGGCACCGAGCAGGACGCCTGGCGAAATCGTCGCTGAGCGTCTCGCCGTGGTCGCGCAGCAACATTTCCCCGGCTCGCGCGGCGTCGCCAAGGTGACGCGGCTGACCGCCGGCGCGACCCAGGAGATCTGGCGCTTCGATCTGCTGCAGGCGGACGGCGATCAGCCGCTGATCCTGCGCCGCACGCCGGGCGGCGCGGTGGTCGAGCGGACCGCCACCTCGACCTCGATCGGCCTGGAGACCGAGGCCGAGATCCTACGGCTGGTGTTCGCCGCCGGCGCGCCGGTGCCGGAAGTCCGCCACGTGCTGACGCCGGACGACGGCCTCGGCCAGGGCTTCATCATGACGTTTGTCGCCGGTGAGACGCTGGGCGGGCGGATCGTGCGCGACCCGCGCTTCGCCGAGGTGCGGCCCAGGCTGGCGCGGCAGTGCGGCGAGATCCTGGCCCGTATCCACGCCACGCCAACCGAGAACGCGCCGCCGCTGAAGCACGCCGGGGCGGCCGAGCTGATCGAGCAATTGCAGAGCTCGTACCAGGCCACAGACTGGCCGCGCCCGGTGTTTGAGCTGGCGTTCCGTTGGCTCGGCGCGCACATGCCGCCGCCGCCCACGCGGCCGCGGCTGGTCCACGGCGACTTCAGGAACGGCAATCTGATCTTCGACGAGACCGGCGTCGTCGCCGTGCTCGACTGGGAGCTGGCGCACATCGGCGATCCGATGGCCGACCTTGGCTGGATCTGCACCAACCCCTGGCGCTTCGGGGTGGTGGACAAGCCCGTCGGCGGCTTTGGCCAGCGCGAGGAGCTGTGGAACGGCTACGAGGCCGCCGGCGGCGACCCCGTCAACCGCGCCCACGCGTTGTTCTGGGAGGTGTTCGGCTCGCTGCGCTGGGGCGTGATGTGCGCCGGCATGATCCCGGCCTTCCGCGCCGGCGACAGCGTCGAGCGCGGCGTGATCGCCCGCCGGGCGTCGGAAAACGAGGTCGACCTGATGCGCCTCCTGGCCGGAAAGGGCGCCGACTGATGCAGGACGAACCGCGCGCCGACGAGATCCTGACCCGGGTCGCCAATTTCCTCAAAGGCCCCGCGACCCGTGAGAGCGGCCCGCATATCTCGTTTCAGCTGCGTGTGGCCGCCAACGCGGTCGAGATCTGCCAGCGCCAGCTGACGCTGGCGCCGAAGGCCGAAGCCGAGGAACTCGCCCGCCTGCGCGCCCTGCTGCTCGCCGACGGCGACCTGCCGACCCTCAACCGGGAGCTGGCGATGCGCATCCGCGCCGGCGAACTGACGCTGGAGACGCCGGGCCTCGCCGATCACCTCTGGGCCACCACCTTGGCCAAACTCGCGGTCGACCAACCCAACTACTCCGGCTACCGCGCCGCGCTGGCGGAACGAGGCGGACAATGACCCGCCCGTTGAAGGCAAAAAGGTCTAACGCAGAGGACGCGGAGGAGACGCGGAGGTCGCAGAGAAGACCTGAACTCCGCGTCCTCTGCGCCTCCTCTGCAACCTCCGCGTTCCAACTTGAGGACGCCTGCGGCGTCTCAACTCCCTCCTAACGAACTGAGGCCACCCCATGGATTTCGACGTTCCCCAGGACATTCAGGACTACCTCGACGAGCTCGATCGCTTCATCGAGGCGGAGATCAAGCCGCTGCAGGCGCAGGACGACAACATCCGTTTCTTCGACCACCGGCGCGAGCACGCCCGCACCGACTGGGAAGCCGGCGGGCTGCCGCGCAAGGAGTGGGAGGAGCTGCTGGGCGAGGCGCGACGGCGCGCCGACGCCGCCGGGCACCTGCGCTACGCCTGGCCGGTGGAATGGGGCGGCAAGGGCGGCACCAATCTCGCGATGGCGATCATCCGTGAGCACCTGGCGGCGAAGGGGCTTGGGCTGCACAACGACCTGCAGACCGAGCACTCGATCGTCGGCAACAACCCGTTCATCATCATGTTCAAGGAGTTCGCGACCAACGCGCAGTACGATCGCTACGCCGAGATGCTGCAGAAGGGCCAGATCCGCACCGGCTTTGGCCTGACCGAGCCCAACCACGGCTCCGACGCCACCCACATGGAGACGCGCGCGGTGCGCGAGGAGAAGGACGGCGTTCCCGGCTGGCGCATCAACGGCGAAAAGATGTGGACCACGGGCATGCACGTGGCCAACTACATCATGTGCTTCACCCGCACCTCCGGGAACGACGGCGACGCCGAAGGCATCACGGTGTTCCTCGTGCCGGCCAGCGATCCGGGCGTGAAGATCGAGGAGTACCTCTGGACCTTCAACATGCCGACCGACCACCCGCGGGTCAGCATCAAGGACGTCTGGGTCTCCGACGATGCGATCTGGGGCGTCGAGGGCCAGGGGCTGCGGCTGGGCCAGAGCTTCGTACACCAGAACCGCATCCGCCAGGCGGCCTCGTCGCTGGGCGCGGCGGTTTACTGCGTGCAGGAGAGCGTGAAGTACGCCCGGGCCCGCAAGCCGTTCGGCCAGCCGCTCTCGGACAACCAGGCGATCCAGTGGCCGCTGGTGGAGCTGCACACCCAGTGCGAGATGCTGCGGCTGCTGATCCGCAAGACCGCGTGGGAGATCGACCGCATGCCGCACCGGGAGGTGGAGCGGCAGATCTCCGACAAGGTCAGCATGTGCAACTACTGGGGCAACCGGCTGGTCTGCGAGGCCGCCGACCGCGCCATGCAGGTGCACGGCGGCATCGGCTACTCGCGCCACAAGCCGTTCGAGCACATCTACCGCCACCACCGCCGCTACCGCATCACCGAAGGCTCGGAAGAGATCCAGATGCGTAAGGTGGGCGCGTTCCTGTTCGGCTACATGGGGCCTCGCCGCAAGGAGATGGCGGGCATCACCTGGGACGACGTCGACTACCGCCTGCACCCGGCGGGGTAGCGCCCGCTTCCCCTCCCCCTCGAGGGGAGGGGGTGGGGGGCTGCCGGCGACAGCTGGGTGGCGCTGGCCCCCACCGACCGCTTCGCGGCCACCCTCCCCTCAGGGGGGAGGGGTTAGTTCCAGACTCCTTTCAGCGTCCCGGCCAGCGCCTTTCCCTGCTCGATCCCCGCCTTCGCCGCGCCGGGCCGCTTGCGGCCATCCATCAGGTTGAGCCCGAACGCGGCGACGCTGGCGTCGTCGGGCAGGATCAGTTCGGTGCGGGCGCCGCCGTCGCGCAGCACCTGCATCTCCTGCTCCAGCGGCGCGCGCATCCGCTCCGACATCGCCGCATCCCCCGCCGTGCGCAGGCCGACCACCACCACCAGCTCGTGGCCGGTGGCGAGGTCGGCGTTGCTGCCCGAGCGCATGCCGCCGTCGATGTAGCGGCGGCCGTTGATGGTGATCGGCGGATAGACGCCCGGCACGCTGCAGCTGGAGGCGACGGCCCGCGCCAGCCCGACCTTGCTCTCGGCGTTCCACACCACGAACTCGCCGGTCTCGGCGTCGACCGCGGTGCAGGCGTAGCCGCGCGAGGGCCAGGCGCCCTCCGGCGTCTCGCTGAGCTGGCGGCCGAAGCTCTTGATGAAGCTGTCCTCGTCCATGGTCTTGGCCTCGAGCGCGAACTGGCCGATCTCGCGGCGCACTTCCTTGGGATCCCGCTCGCCTGAGCGCGCCTCGGCCATCTTCTGGAACAGCACGCCGAGGTTCGGCGCGCCGCCGCCACCACCACTGGGGCGGCTGCCGGCCGCCACCGCCGCGCTGACCCGCTCGGCCTCGGCCAGGATGGCGCCGGCCATGTCGGCGGCCTTCCTCCCCATCGCCAGCTGCGAGCCGACGAACGAGCCGGCCGAGGTGCCCAGGATGTAGTCCGCCGTCGCCAGATCGACGCCGCCCTCGGCCAGCCCCGCCAGCAGCCCCGCTTCCCAGGCGATCCCGACGGGACCGCCGCCGCTGAGTACGAGTGCGCGCGTCATACTTCTCTCCCAGTGTTGTTCTGTCTCACCCTAACGCTGCGCGGCTCGCGCGGGAAAGCGCCGACATGCATCCTTCTCCCCTTGCGGGAGAAGGTGTCAGCGAAGCTGACGGATGAGGGGTGACGGCGCGCACCCCGGAAAGGTTCGCACCCGAGTGTTGCCCGGAGGGAGCGCGCCGGCGTCGGCGCACCCCTCATCCGGCCGCTCCGCGGCCACCTTCTCCTGCAAGGGGAGAAGGAAGCTCAGCGCCCTTTGAACGCCGCCGGCCGCTTCTCGGCGAAGGCGGCCATGCCCTCTTTCTGGTCGTCGAAGGCGAACAGGGAGTGGAACAGGCGCCGTTCCAGCTTCACGCCCTCGGCCAGCTGGGTCTCGTAGGCGGCGTTGACGGTTTCCTTGGCCATCATCACCGCCAGCGGCGCGAGCGCGGCGATCTTCCTGGCGGTCTCCAGCGCGTTGGGAACCAGCTCGGCAAGCGGCACGACGCGGCTGACCAGCGACGCGCGCTCGGCCTCGGCGGCGTCCATCATCCGGGCGGTGAGGATCATCTCCATCGCCTTGGACTTGCCGACGAACCGCGTCAGCCGCTGGGTGCCGCCGGCGCCCGGCATGACGCCGAGGTTGATCTCCGGCTGGCCGAACTTGGCGTTGTCGGCGGCGATGATGAAGTCGCACATCATCGCCAGCTCGCAGCCGCCGCCGAGCGCATAGCCGGCCACCGCGGCGATCACCGGCTTGCGGCAGCGGGTGACGCGCTCCCAGTTGCGGGTGATGAAGTCCTCGCTGAAGACGTCGGCGTAGGACTTCGGCGCCATCTCCTTGATGTCGGCGCCGGCGGCGAAGGCGCGGTCGGAGCCGGTGAGAACGAAGCACTTGATGGCGGGATCGGCCTCGCCCTCGTCGAGCACGGCGGTGAGCTCGTCCATCAGCGCGCCGTTGAGCGCGTTCAGCGCCTCGGGGCGATTGAGGCGGATCAGCCGCACGGCCTCGTGGTCCTCGACGATCAGGTTCTGGTAGGCCACTCGGATCTCCTCACAACCCCGGCAGGGGCGTCCATTCCTCGTCCGCCGGCAGTGGGGCGAACATCTCGGCCACCAGCGCCGACGTCACCCCGGCAGGCGTCGCCGGCGACCAGGCCGGCTTGTTGTCCTTGTCGACGATCACCGCGCGCACGCCCTCGGTGAAGTCATGCTGCATGACCACGCGCCGCGCGAGCCGGTATTCCGTCACCAGGTCGGCCGCAAGCGACGCCGGGGTCTCGTGCGCGAGCAGGCGGAACGAGACCTTGGAGCTCAGGGGCGATTTCGGCCGCATGATCTCGGCCTGGGCGCGGGCCCAGTCGGAGCCGTCCGCCTCCAGCGCGGCGATGACCGCCTCCAGGCTGTCGCCGGCGAACAGGCGGTCGATCTCGTCGCGAAGGGCGCCGATCGGCGCGCGGCCGGGATCGATCTCGAACTCGGTCAGAATGCGCTCGATCGCCTCCGGCTCGCGCACGATCGCCGCCTTCATCTCCGGCAGACGACTCGACGCGACGACGTCGGTGGCGATGCCGAGCAGCTCACAGTCCGCCGCCTCCAGCCGGGCCCCGGTCAGCACGATCCAGAGCCCCGTGCGCCCGTGCAGCCGCGGCAGGTGCCAGCCGCCGCCGACGTCCGGAAACAGGCCGATGCCGGTCTCGGGCATGGCGAACCGGGTGCGCTCGGTGGCTACGCGATAGGGCGCCGGCAGGGAGATGCCGACGCCGCCGCCCATGACGATGCCGTCCATCACCACGATGATCGGTTTGGGATAGACCGAGATCAGGTGGTTGAGCCGGTATTCGGTGTGGAAGAACCCGAACGCCGCCGCGCCGCCCACCGCCGCGCTATCGGCGAGCATGCGGATATCGCCGCCGGCGCAGAACCCGCGCGGGCCCTCGTGGTCGATCATCACCGCGGTGACGCCGGGGTCGCCCCGCCATTCCAGCAGCGCCGCGGTCATCGCCTCGCACATGCCGAGGGTCAGCGCGCCCAGCGCCGCGGGCCGGTTCAGGCTGAGCCGGCCAAGGGCGCCGTCGCGCCGGACGATAAGTTCAGGTTCACCGGTCATCGCCGCACGTCTCTGATTTCGACGCCGTTTCGGCTGGCGGCCGCCAATAGGTCGCCGTCGCTCGACGCCAAGGTGTAGCCACCACGCATCGCGTCCCAGAGATAGACCGTGTCGTAGACAGTCAAACGCTCACCGCGTGCGAGGGCGAGAATCCCGTCGTAGTCGGCATGGTCAGGCGGGGGTTCGATCGCGATGCCGTATGCCGAGAGGGCGGTCATCGCTCGATCTGTCTCGCTGCTGGTCAGCCGGCCTCTCCACTCAAGCGCCAGCAGCGCATTGCGGATCTCGGCCGGAAAGATGTGCGGCGCCGTGAAGGTGTGCGACGAGGCCTCACTCAGCAGCGTCTCGCTGGTCTCTGTCCTCTGGCCGGGCAGCAGCCAAGCGACCGCCGCCGACGCATCGATCAGGATGTGCGTCAGGGTCGGCCCCAATCGACGGCGGCTTTCCAGTCGAAATCCTCGAAGGTGCCGTACTTGCGCTCGATCTCGTCCCTCAGCGCGCGGATGTCAGCCACCGCCTTCTGCCTGTCACGCGGCGGAGCGCGGGGCGGGACCAAACGCGCGACGGGCTTGCCGTGACGGGTGATCGTCACCTCTCCCCCCGCGCTGACCTCGTTGAGCAGGGCCGACAAATGCGTTTTCGCCTCAAGGATGCCGACTTCCTTCACGGGACGCTCCTGACCATCTGATGGTCAGAATAAGCGCCGGAGCTTCCAACTTCAACCACGGAACAGCTCCCGCGCGATGATCACCCGCATGATCTCGTTGGTCCCCTCCAGGATCTGGTGGACGCGCAGGTCGCGGACGATGCGCTCCAGCGGGTAGTCCTTGAGGTAGCCGTAGCCGCCGTGCAGCTGCAGCGCCTGGTTGGCGACGTCGAAGGCGGCGTCGGTGGCGAAGCGCTTGGCCATGGCGCAGAGCCGGGTCGCGGCCGGGTCGCCGGCGGTGAGCGCGGCGGCGGCTCTGCGCACCATCAGCCGCGCGGCCTCGAGGTCGGTGGCCATGTCGGCCAGCTTGAACTGCAGGGCCTGGAACTCGCGCAGCGCGCGGCCGAACTGGCGGCGCTCGTTCATGTAGGACTTGGCCGTCTCGAACGCCTGGCCGGCGCCGCCGAGGGCGCAGGCGGCGATGTTGAGCCGGCCGCCGTCCAGACCCATCATGGCGATGCGAAAGCCCTGGCCCTCGTCGCCGATACGGTTGGCGAGCGGCACGCGCACATTGTCGAAGTGCACCATGGCGGTGGGCTGGCTGCGCCAACCGAGCTTGCGCTCCGGCGCGCCGAACGAGAGGCCAGGGGCGCCCTTCTCGACCACAATCGCCGAGACCCCGCCCGCGCCCTCGCCGCCGGTGCGAGCCATGACCACGTAGAGATCCGAGGTCCCCGCGCCGGAGATGAAGGCCTTGGCGCCGTTCAGCACATAGTCGTCGCCCTCGCGCCGGGCGCTGGTCTTCAGCGACGCCGCATCGGACCCCGCGCCCGGCTCGGTCAGGCAGTAGGAGGCGATCAGGTCCATGCGGCACAGCGCCGGCAGGAAGCGCTCACGCAGGGCTTCATCGCCGAAGCGGTCGATCATCCAGGCGGCCATGTTGTGGATCGACAGGAACGCCGCCGTCGAGACATCGCCGCCCGCCAGCGCCTCGAACACGATCGCCGCGTCGAGCCGGGTCAGCGCCGAGCCGCCGACGTCGTCACGCACATAGAGGCCGCCGAAGCCGAGGCCCGCCGCCAGCTTCAGCGTCTCGACCGGGAATTCCTCGGTCTCGTCCCAGCGCGCCGAATGCGGCGCGAGCTCGGCGGCGGCGAAGACGCGGGCGGCGTCTTCGAGGGCGCGCTGATCGTCGGAGAGCTCGAAGTCCATGGCCTCAGCGCCCCCTCTTTCAGCGCATCGTCGGGATAATGAAGCTGGAGTCGACGTCGGGTCTTGAGCCTTCGAGCTGGCTCTCCGGCCAGCGGGCGGTGACGGTCTTGACCTTGGTGTAGAAGCGCACGCCCTCGAGGCCGTGCTGGTTGGCGTCGCCGAAGGCGGAGCGCTTCCAGCCGCCGAAGCTGTGGTAGGCCACCGGCACCGGGATCGGCACGTTGATGCCGACCATGCCGACGTTGACGCGCTGGGCGAAGTCGCGCGCGGCCCGGCCG
>DATNIH010000225.1:0-31134 GCA_035604515.1 Caulobacteraceae bacterium
GACTCGGCGCGTCAGCGCCGAGCGGAAGGGGGCCTCCGCCCCATCTCCTACTCCTCGCCCGAACGGACGGAGGCGCTCAGGCGCCTTCCCCCTATCGCGGCGCAGCACCGGGAGTATGGGTTTGGCTTCACAAGCCGGGGAGTTGGCGATGCCGAACAGGAATCTGACGCCCGACGAACTAGCTCAAGCCAACGCATTGCTGGCTGATATCCGATCGCGACTTCAGACCCTCGGGGCGCGGCACGCCGAGCACATCGCACAGCTCCGCGAGAAAGCCCTGGTAGTTGGCCCGCTCGGCGCCGCCCTCGCGGGCGGTCCAGCGCACGATGAAATCTTCGACATTCATCGGAAATCCCAACCCCGCCGGCCACCCTATGGTCTCGGTCGGCGTGGCACAACCGCCCGTGGCTAACCCTGGCGAGCAGGTGTCGGACTCAGTCGGTCGGCGGTCGCGCCCACTCCCCCCGCACGATCTCCGCTAGCTCCGCCGTATGCGTCCACGCCAGCATGTGCCCTGCCCGTTCGACCAGGCGGCCGCGCGCTCCAGGGATGCCGGCCACCAGGGTGTCGAAGTGGTGCATCGGCACGCCGGCGTCGTGGGTTCCGCCGACGACGAGGGTGGGGGCGGTGATCTCGCCCAGCCACGGGCGGCTGTCGAATGACGCCAGGCCGCGGGCGGCGCCGCGCATAGGGGCGGCGCGGTTGGTCGCCATCAACGCCCGCAGCCACGCGACCTGGGCCCGGTCGGGTCCGATTTCGCCGCCGGGCCGCGGCCTGGAGGCCTGCACGATCAGCCTGGCCAGGGAGCGCGGCGAGAGGACGCGCAGCAGCGCGACCAGCACGGCCGCCTCGATCCGCTCGCGCGGCGTCGCGACGTTGCAGGCGTAGGTGGCCACCAGCATCAGCCGGGAGACGGCGGCGGGGCGCGTGTGCGCCAGTTGCTGCGCCACCGCGCCGCCGTGCGAATAGCCCAGCACCGCACAGCGCGGGGCGGCTGCGTGTTCCAACACCGCGTCCAGATCGGCCGCGAGCGCGGCGACGTCGTAGGGACCCACCAGCTCGCCGCTCTGCCCATGGCCGCGGAGATCGGGAACGATCATCCGAAAATCGGCCTCGAGCCGGGCGATCAGCGGGTCGAACATCGCGCCGCTGACCATCAGGCCGTGCAGCAGCAGCAGCGGCTCGCCGTCACCTGCAATCTTGTAGAAAATGCCGTTCGGGGCTCGGTATTCCCCTGGACGAGGCCCCTCCGCGGACATGGCCGACCCTCCGCGCGACAACACCCGGCGTCGCACGACAACTGAGTACCAGCGCGCTCCGCCGTCAAATCAGCCTCGTCGTTGCGGCGACCACCGCAAGGAAGATGGTCCACGAACACACGAACGGACACGAACGCGACGGCGCTTCCTCGGCGACAGACTGCGGCGCGTTCATGTTGTTCGTGTTGTTCGTGTTGTTCGTGTTGTTCGTGGACTCCCTTTTCCACTCTCCCCGCCTGCGTTGCCCGTCAGCAAAGGTTGCGCCCCCTTCCGGCCGCTACCCCCGCGGTTCGCTGTGTTTCGACTGTTCCGGGGCCAGGCCGTAGAAGTAGGGGTCGCTGGTGAAGTCGTGGGGGTCGGCGTCGAGGGCCTTCTGCGCCGCGTGCAGCATCAGGAAATCGGCCTGGAACGGGCGCCATCTACCCATCCGCGGTTGTCCGGTCGTCGTCACCCTAGCCGGGTTCTCGCCGGGCCGCGCGGGCGGCCGCCCTTTTTGCCGTTCTCCCGCGCCGCCCTCGCCTTGGCCGCCGACTTGGCGGCGCCGGCGTGGCGCGCCTGTTCGCGGGCCATCCAGGCGCGGGTCCCGAACAGGCCGGCCAGCAGGCCGGGAACGGTGAAGTCGGCGTCCAGCGCCTCCCAGTGCAGGCCATGACCCGCGCCCAGCACTTCCACCGCCGCCAGGTCCTCGTCGCTCGCTTCGCCCAGGCCCTGCAAGACGCGGGCTGGAAAGGCGAAGGTGCAGCCGTTGGTCAGATCGACGATCACGCGGCCGCTGGCGGGGTCGTAGCGAACGGCCGCGGCGCGGGGTTCGGCCTTGGCCAGCACCTCGCCCCGGCGCCGGGCGGCGTCGATCTCGGCGTCCTCGATCATGACTCGCCTCCGTGTATCCGCATCCAGGCCTCCATCAGCCGGTCCCGCTCGCGGGCGACCTCGGCCATCGCCCTGCGGATGTCCGCATTGCTCAGGCCCACTGCCCAGTCCAGGCGCGGCTCGCCTGTCCCGCCGAAGTCGATCTTCGCTTCGCCGCCGGCGCCGACCGCGTGGACATGGGCCGGCTCGTGATCGTTGGTGAAGATCACGAAGCGCAGGCCATGCGCGCGATGCACCGTAGGCATCGAAATAACCTAACCGGATGGGTTATTCAAGGGACAGGCCGCTACCGCCGCGGTTCGCCGTGTTTCGACTGCTCCGGCGCTAGCCCGTAGAAGTAGGGGTCGCCGGTGAAATAGTGGGCGGCGGCGTCGAGGGCTTTTTGCGCCGCGTGCAGCATCAGGAAGTCGGCCTGGAACGGGCGGCATTTGCCCATCAGCATGACCAGCCGCTCGCGATAGGGGCGCAGCTCGTCGAAGACGGCTTTCGGATCGCTGAGGCCGTGGCGGCGGACCTGGACCATGGCGCGGGGCTCCCTTGCTGACCGTCGATCCTTCGCGCCAGTTCGAGCCGGCCGCAAGCGAAAAGTTCTTCTTTTGTTCCCGGCTAAGGCAATGGTCCCGGCCCCCTCACCAAGGCAAAGCTCAGCGCTGGCCGACGCCGGTCGCGGCCAGCGAAGCAGAATCGGTGTTTGCTCAGATGCATCCACGACGTGATTCACGCCGATGATCGTGAGCTGAGAGAAGGATGATGGAGCAGTCGCCAGAACCGAACACCGGTGGAATACACATTCCACACCCGCACATAGCGCTCCGCAAGCAAGCAGAAGTGCATACGATTGCGAAGGAACACACTGGCTTCAATGGCTGGCTGGCGGTCAGGATAACCAATCTCGTCGCGACCATGTGGTGCGCGTACGCGTTCGCGATACTTGCGTTTATTAGTCTACCGGACGCCGTAAAGGCCGGCACCGCCGCGCTGATCGCCTGGATCGCTCAGACGTTCCTGCAGCTCGTGCTGCTTTCGATCATCATGGTCGGTCAGAAGGTTGCTGCGGCCGCATCCGACAAGCAGGCGCTTCAGACTTACAAAGACGCCGAGGCGTTGCTACAAATCAGCGATGATTTACAAATACTGTTGAAACAAAACACGGCGCTTACGGAAGAAATACATACCGCGCTGCAGAAGGCGAGTCCGGCTTAAGCCCCCTCCCCGCGCGACTCTTCGGCGAACACTGTCACCGAAAAGCCGGCGGGGAGAAAGGCGCTTTCGCCTCACCACTCAGGCCGGCGATTTAGGCCGGGATGTGGTGACGGACGCCGTTTTCTTCGCGGTTCAGTCGGGCTTGCTCGTGCCGGGTGATGTGGCCGTCGTCATGACGGGCGAAGACGCGCTCTTGCTGGCGGATCTGATGCACGCGGAAGTGCATGCGAGCGGACTGCCAGCGGTTGAGGCCGCCTTCGTGACGCTCGTCGCGGATGCCCGCGTTCAGGTTGTGGAGGCGCTGGTTCACCTCTTCGCGACGCGGGTGACGCGCCTGCCAGGGGGTGTCGGCGGAAGCCGCGCCGGCGGCGCCGACGGTGACGGCCAGGCCGACAGCGGCGATCAGGAGGTTACGGAGTTGCATGGGAGTCTAGTCCTTTGAGGTCTTGGGGATCGATTGCATCGCCGGAAGTGACGATGACCAGACCCTAGAATCGCCTGCCTGAACGGCATGGCAGACACGCTGTTCAGCCGGAATTCATCGACATTGACGGGTCTGCGGCGCGCGCGCTGTTGCAACCCCATGCCGCCGCCCATAGAGGCGGACGCTCGGCGCGGCGCGGAGATCGGCATGATCGATTGGGAAGATCTCTCGAACAAGATCGGCGCGGCGCGGCGCCAGCTGCGGCCCCAGAGATGGGCGCCGTCATGTCCCAGTCCGGTGCTCGCCGACGCGCTCGGCCGCTGGGCGGGATCGCCGGCGGACATCCGCGACCACCTGGGCGCGTTGTTCACCGAGACGGTGGCGGTGCGGCCGCGGCTGATCGTCGAGCTCGGCACGCGCGGCGGGGTCTCGACCCGCGCGCTGCTGGCCGCGGCCGAGGTCGCGGGCGCCCATCTGCTCTCGCTCGATATCGCCGACTGCCCGCTGACAGACATCCCCGACCGCTTCCTGCGCCGCTGGAGCTTCGTGCGCGCCGACGACGTCGCCTTCGCAGGCCAACCTTTCGCCGATTTCTGCGCCGCGCGGTCGCTGCCGGCCATGGCCGAGGCGATCCTGGTCGACACCTCGCATCGCTACGACCACACCCGCGAAGAGCTCGCCAGCTGGCTGCCGCGCCTGGCGCCGCGCGGCGTGATCATGTTCCACGACACCCACATGGGCGCCGGCTGGTACCGCCGGCTCGACGGCCGCGTCTCGCGCGGCTGGAACAACGAGCGCGGGGTGATCCGGGCGATCGAGGAGCATCTCGGCCGGCGCTACGACGAAACCACCTTCTTCAGCGACGTCGTCGCCGGCTTCGCCGTGCAGCACGTGCCCTGGTCGAGCGGCTTCACCGTCCTGCGCCGGCTGGAGCAAGCCGACCCGCGCGCTTGACGACCCGCGCTTGACGACCCCTGCGGCATGGGATGCAACGGCGTCCATGGCTTCCACCTCGCCCATCGCGGCCGACATCCTGCCGCTCGCCGCCGGCTTCCCCGCCCCCGACCGCGCCGCCTGGCTCGCCCTGGTGGAGAAGACGCTGAAGGGCGCGCCGCTGCAGAGCCTGACCCGCCGCACCCTCGACGGCCTGCCGATCGAGGCCCTGTACGAGGCGGGCGTGAGCGCCCCGCAGATCGTGCGCGCCGCGGCGGGATGGGACATGCGCAGCGTCGTCCGCGCGTCCGATCCGGCCGCCGCCAACGCCGAGGCGCTGGCCGATCTGGCCCAGGGCGCCAGCTCGGTGCTGTTGCGGCTCGACCCGAGCGGCGCAGATGGCGTGGCCGTCGGATCGGCCGACGACCTGGCGCGCGTGCTGGCCGGGGTGATGCTCGACGTCGCCCCGGTGGCGCTCGACGCCGGCTTCCTCGGGGCCAAGGCGGCCGACTGGCTGGGCGCCGCCGCCAAGGACGCGCCGGCCGCGCCGCTGTCGTTGCACCTCGATCCCCTGAGCGAATTCGCCGTCACCGGCGCCAGTCCCGGTCCGATCGAGGCGCACCTGATCGCCGCCGCCACCGTCGCCGCGCGGCTGGCCGAGCCCTATCCGAAGGCGAGCCTGTTCCTCGCCTGCGGCCTGGCGGCGCACGAAGCCGGCGGCGGCGAGGCGGTCGAGCTTGGCCTCGCCGCCGCCAGCGCGCTGGCCTACGCCAAGGCCCTGGTCCGCGCCGGTCTGCCGATGGCCGAAGCGTTCGATCGCATCGTGCTGGGCCTGGCGGTCGACGCCGACGCCTTCCTCGGCCTCGCCAAGCTGCGCGCCGCGCGGCGGATCTGGGCCCGCCTGGCGGGCGCCTGCGGCGCGGAGGCGGCGGCGCGGATCGAGGCGCGCTCGTCCGGCCGCATGCTGACGCGCGCCGAGCCCTGGACCAACATGATCCGCCTCACCGCCGCCGCCTTTGCCGGCGCGATCGGCGGCGCCGACGCGGTCGCACTGGGCGCCTTCACCGACGCGCTGGGGCCGCCAACGCCCTTCGCCCGGCGCCAGTCACGCAACATCCAACTGGTGCTGCAGGCGGAAGCCAACCTCGGCCGGGTGATCGATCCGGCCGCCGGCAGCGGCTACGTCGAGGCCCTCACCGATGAGCTCGCCCGCGCCGGCTGGGCCAGCTTCCAGGCGATCGAGGCGGCCGGGGGCGTGATCGAGGCGCTTGAGGACGGTCTGGTCGCCGGCTGGGCCGCCGAGAACCGCGCCGAGCTCGCGGCCCGCCTGGCCCGGCGCGAGCTGAAGCTGCTGGGCGTCACCGACTTTCCCAGCGAGGAGCTCCGCGCCGCCGAGACAGCGACCGCCTCGCCCCACGCGGCGAGCGCGCCGTCGCCCCGCCTGCCGGGCCCCGACAGCCGCTGCCCGCCGCTGACCCCGATCCGGCTGGAGGACCTGGCGTGACCGGCTTCCCCGACTTCGCCAAGCTCGCGTTCGACACGGCGGAGGCGCCGCCGGCCGCCCCCAGCAACGCCGAACCCTGGGCGACGCCCGAGGGCATCGCGGTCAGGCCACGCTACGGCGCCGCCGACGTCGCCGGTCTCGATTTTCCCGGTGGCTATCCCGGCCTCGCGCCCTACCTGCGCGGCCCCTATCCGACCATGTACGCCACCAACCCGTGGACCATCCGCCAGTACGCCGGGTTCTCCACCGCCGAGGAGTCCAACGCCTTCTACCGCCGTAACCTCGCGGCCGGGCAGATGGGCCTGTCGGTCGCCTTCGACCTCGCCACCCACCGCGGCTACGACTCCGACAACGAGCGGGTGAAGGGCGATGTCGGCATGGCCGGCGTCGCGATCGACTCGATTCTCGACATGCGCACGCTGTTCTCCGGCATTCCGCTCGACAAGATGAGCGTCTCGATGACCATGAACGGCGCGGTATTGCCGATCCTGGCGCTCTACATCGTCGCCGGTGAGGAGCAGGGCGTCGCCCACGCCGCACTGTCCGGCACGATCCAGAACGACATCCTCAAGGAGTTCCTGGTCCGCAACACCTACATCTACCCGCCCGGACCATCGATGCGGATCGTTTCCGACATCTTTTCATACACTTCGCGCGAGATGCCGAAGTTCAACTCGATCTCGATCAGCGGCTACCACATGCAGGAGGCCGGCGCCTCGCTCGACCTCGAGCTGGCCTACACCCTGGCCGACGGGATCGAGTACGTGCGCGCCGGCGTCGCCGCGGGCATGACCGTCGACGCCTTCGCGCCCAGGCTGTCGTTCTTCTGGAACGCCGGCATGAACTACTTCATGGAGGTGGCCAAGCAGCGCGCCGCGCGGCTGCTGTGGGCCAAGCTGATGCAGAGCGAGTTCGCGCCGAACGACGGCCGCTCGCTGGCGCTCAGGGCCCACACCCAGACCAGCGGCTGGAGCCTGGCGGCGCAGGACGTGTTCAACAACGTCGCCCGCACCACGGTCGAGGCGATGGCGGCGGTCGCCGGCCAGACCCAGAGCCTGCACACCAACTCGCTCGACGAAGCCATCGCCCTGCCGACCGACTTCTCGGCCCGCATCAGCCGCAACACCCAGCTGTTCTTGCAGCACGAAGGTGGCGTCACCCGCACCATCGACGTCTGGGGCGGCAGCTACTACGTCGAGCGTCTGACCCACGACCTGGCGGCGCGCGCGCTGACCCATATCGCCGAGGTCGAGGCGCTGGGCGGCATGGCCAAGGCCATCGGCGAGGGCCTGCCGCAGCGGCGCATCGAGGAGGCCTCGGCCCGCACCCAGGCCCGCATCGACGCCGGCCGCCAGACCCTGGTCGGCGTCAACCGCTTCCTGCCCGACACCCCCGACGACATTCCGCTGCTGAAGGTCGACAACTCCGAGGTGCTGCGCCAGCAGCTCGCCAAGCTGGCGCAGCTGAAGGCCGAGCGCGATCCGGCAGAGGTCGAGCGCCGCCTGACGGCGCTCACCAACGGCGCGGCGGGCGGCGGCAACCTGCTCGAGCTCTCGGTCGACGCGGCGCGGGCCAAGGCGACGGTCGGCGAGATCAGCCTGGCGATGGAGCACGTGTTCAAGCGCCACGAGGCCAAGCCGAAGCTGCTGACCGGGGTCTACGCCGACGAGGCCGGCCCGGGCGGCTCGATCTCGCGGGCCCGGATGATGGTCGCCGCCTTCCGCGAGGCCGACGGCCGGCCGCCGACCATCCTGGTCGCCAAGATGGGCCAGGACGGCCACGACCGCGGCCAAAAGGTGATCTCCTCCGGCTTCGGCGACCTCGGCTTTGCCGTCGACGTCGGGCCGTTGTTCGCCACCCCGGCCGAAACCGCGCGCCGCGCCGTGGCCGAGAAGGTCCACGTCGTTGGAGCGAGTTCACTCGCCGCCGGCCATATGACCCTGGTGCCCGAGCTGCAGGCGGAACTGAAGCGGCTCGGCCGCGAGGACATCATGATCGTCGTCGGCGGGGTGATCCCGCCGGCCGATGTCGAGGCGCTGAAGGCGGCCGGCGCGAGGCTGGTGTTCCCGCCGGGCGCCGTGGTCGCCGACGCGGCGATCGCGGTGCTGGAGGCGCTGAACGAGCAGCTCGGCTACACCCAGGGCGAGGCGGCGTGACCTACGACTACCGCGTCGCCACCCTCGCCCGCGTCCCGACCCCGCACCAGGCGCTGGCGACGCATCTGCGCGGCGCTTCGGCCGAGGTGGTCGGCCAGTTCGCCCCGCAGCTCGGCTGGGCCAACAACCAGGCGGCGGTGCTGTTTCGCGGCGAGGGTGTGCTCGACGCGCCCGGTCTGGTCGTCGACGTGACGTCGGAGTCCCTGACGCCGACGCTGCGCCCTGCCGATGACGCGCTCCCCCAATCCGGCGGCATCTACGTCCACCGCTGGTTCGAGGTCGACGCCGACGCCGCCGACGCGTTCGTCGAGCTTTCCGGCCAGGGCTGGAAGCGCTTCGAAGCCCAGTTCGCTGCCCAGATCTTCGGCCTGTTCCGCGCCGCGCCATCGCCCGCCGACGCCGCCGCCGGCGTCCAGCGCCTGCTGCTGATTACCCGCTACGCCGATCACGGCGTCTGGGAAGCCTCGCGCGACCCCACCAGCGAAGCGATGCAGATCTTCGCCCGCCGCCAGCAACTCACCCGCCGCACCTGGGCGGCGAGCACGCTGCTGGTGAGGTCGGCTCAGCAGGAAATCCAGCGTTAGCACGCCCTCCGATCTCTCAAGGGGCGGTACGGCTCTCCTCGCCGGTGTCACGATCGCTCGGCGTCTCCCGAAAGCTGGAACTAAGGGTAAAGCCGCATCGCCGCTACGCGGGTTGTGGTAGCCTCGGCTCAATTTAGGCGAGGCTTGGGAGGGACGCGATCTCCGCCGGTTCCACGTTCGCAGGCCCCAGCCAAGCCCTTGTCGAGGCCGACAGGGGCGTGGGGCTGAACGTCGATCAGGTCGCCTTCATCCAGAGCTTCGCCAAGCCCGACCCACGCCCAATTCCCGGCTTTGTCACTGACTTTTGCGGCGCGAAGGTGCGAACCGAGTACCTGGGGCCCTGGGGAGAAGGCCTCGACGGAACCCTGCGGGAATCGCCGATCCTGCGCAGCTACTACGGCGAGGTTGGCGAATGGTACGGCACGTTCATGGCCGTGGCGGCCGCGACCGACTCGTTTTCCGTCATGGAGCTCGGGGCCGGATACGGTCCCTGGCTGGGCGTTGCCGGGATTTCGGCGATCAACCGAGGCATCAAGAACCTCTATCTATGCGGCGTCGAAGGCGATCCCGTCCGCGCCTCGTGGATGAAGAGCACTTGGCGTACAATGGCTTAGGCCAATGTCCGCACGACCTGCACTCGGCGGCCGTCGGGGTGCAGGCCGGCGTCGCTCGATGGCCGAAGCTCGCCTCGCCCGCCGACATGTCTGGCGCCAAACCCCTGAGCACCGAGGCCGATCGGGAATGCCTATCGCCCTACTTCGACTGCGACAAGACGATCGACGTGCCGTTGGTCTCGTTCGCGGACCTGCTGGGTAAGCGGCCCCATTGGGACCTGGTGCACATGGATGTCCAGGGGTCCGAACTAGAGCTGTGTAACGCCTGCCGTCAGCCCCTGGCCGAGCGCGTCCGCTACCTCGTCGTCGGCACGCATTGGCGTTCGATCGACGGGCAGATGATGGACCTGATGTTCGGCGAAGGCTGGGCGCTCGAATACGAGAAACCCGCCGTCATGAAGTGCCCGGTCCCCGCGAACACGCCGCACATCTTCCACCACACCGCGGTCGATGGCGTTCAGGTCTGGCGCAATCCGCGGATCGATTAGTTCGTGCTCTTCATGATCGGCGACATGGCAGCGTTGACAGGGCCGTCGTTGGTGGCGGCTGTCGAACCCGTCTTAATGTCGTAGTTCGTACCGTCCCAGTAAATCCCGACCTGATTGGCGGTGGGCGTGGAAGAGTTCACGATGGTCGAGCCGGTGTTCGGACCCGCCGCCACGCTGCCGCCGCTGATCAAGAACTGAGCCGATTGTCCGATGTTCGGCAGCTCAACCGTTACATCGCCGTTGCCTGGCGGCAGGGCCTGGGTGGCGCTGTTGGCCAAGGCGACTGCAGCCTGAGGATCGCACCCGCCGTTCCACTTCAGGTTCCAAGGAACGATGTAGCGGCGATCGACCCTCAGATTTTGCGGAATAGGACCGAGCCCCATCGGTCGGGGATTTCGATCACCAACTCGGACTTGTCGGACAGGAACTCCTGCACCGCCCGCTTGACGCCGCGGTTTGACTCGAACGAGCTGTAGTCGTGGGCGAAGACATAGCCGCCGCGAACCATCCGGGGATAAAAGAACTCCAACCCCGCCTTGGTCGGAGCGTAGAGATCGGCGTCGAGTTGCACGAAGCAGAACCGGTTGCTTTCCAGTCCCACGGTCGTGTCCGGGAAATAGCCCTTCCGAAGTCGCAGATTCGCGCGAACCGGAAAGCGAGCCTTGACTGCCTCCACAGGCGCATCAGCGAACCGGTCGTCCGGCGCGTCAAGATCGGCAGCTGGGAAGCCCTCGAAGGTATCGAACAGATAGAGGCGCTTCTCGGGGCAGAGGCGTTGGTAGACCAGCGCCATGTCGCCCTTGTAGACGCCCACCTCCGCCATGTCGCCGTCGAGGCTCTCGCGCTTGATAGTCTCCAGCGCCATGCCGACCGTGAACGAGCGAACCGGATCCTTGAAGTGATCGCCGTAATCTCGCAGCGCGCCGCGATTATCCGCCGAGAAGGCCGGAAAGCCGGGGACGAAGCAGATGGACTGATCTTCGCGAGCTCTCCCAACGAAGATTTCGCGGACCCTGGAAAGAGGGACGCCTTCGCAAAAGATGGTGTTTCCGAGCTGAAGCCGAGCCGGCAGAGCGTCGTCTACCTCGGCGGGCAGACGCCCTTTAGGTTCTGCTGTCCTGTGCTCTTCAACGATCAGTCCGCCGATGCCATCCATGGGCGGGTTCCAGTTGCAATCCGGACGCATACACAACTCCAGTTTTAGTTCGAGTTGTGCGGCGGTCCGAGGATTCCGGCGCCCACCACGACCGTCGATCCGGTGTTGTTGTCGACGCCGTAGTTGCCCCCGGAATAGACGACGCCGATCTTGCCTGAGCTCGGCGAGCCGCTCATGAAGGTCGAGCCAGCACCACTACTGATCAACACCGCATTGCCCCCACCGACCGCGAACACTCCGACGTCGCCGTTCGTCCCATCCGTCAGCGTGATCAACCCGGTGCCAACTGGCAACGTATCGGTCACGCTATTGGCGATCGAGACCGTTCCCTGCGGCTCGCAGCCGCCGTTCCACTTCAGGCTCCAGGGGACCAGATAGGGCTTGTTGCCGCAGATGCGCGATACGAACGGCATATCGGAGGGCAAAGTCCCGCTGATCGCTGGCGGGGTGGGATTGGCCATGGAACTGAGATCGTTGTTCTGGATCGTCGTGACCGTCGTCGCACCATCGAAGTGGATCGCCGCGGCCGATCCGGCCGACCCCGAAAGGCCCTGGCAACGATCTCCGATAACGCTGTTGGTGATGCTGAGGTCCGTCAACCCAGTTGCGATCTCGAACTCGTAATAGGTCGCAGCCGTTGTCTCTGACGCACCGCAGACCATGACCTCGTCGAAATGAATGTCTGTCCCCTTAGTGATCTGGACACTATCCAGACCACCGCCTGGGAACCTCGTTCCGGCCGTGAACATGAAGCTCGTGTTGGCGCCAACGCCGCCAATCACGAGGTTTTCGTTCGTCGAGTTTGCTGACCACGCCTCGGAGAAGACCAAGTTCTCGTTCGTGCCGCCGGCATTGGTCGGCGCTATGTCGAGCCCGATGTTGGAGGACGTATCCCCGAGCTCCCCGACGAACCATCCGGCCTGCACCGTCTGATTGGCGCCCGGCTCCAGCTTGGTCCCGATGATGGTCTGCAGCACGGTGTTGCGCAGCACATGGATACCGCCGGCTTCATAGATGGCGATCGCCACGCCGACAGGGTTACCAAACTTCGGTCCGATCGTATCGTGGTCGATGAGCGGATCGGAATTGGTAGCGCCCCCAGCACCATCGATCGTGGTCTTGCCCTCGACAATGGCCTCACAAGCAGAACCCGCCGCATCGTTGATAAAGTCGTGATCACTGTAGTTCCGCACGCCCGGCCCTTCAACGTCTACCGCAGTGCAGGGCTGCTCAAAGAAATTATCCTGAGTGAGATTGTTTCCTCCGCCCAATATAGAGATCATGGCCCCGGAACCGCTCAGGCCCGGTGTGTGATTGTCTAGGTACAGTCCTCGGACAGTGCTGTTGTTGTTTCCGCTGAGCGTAATCAGGTTCAGGTTTGTGGCGATGGTCGCGAAGCCACAAGTGAGCTTTGAGCGGCAACCTTCAAGGTCTATCTGACCATTCGAGGGCGACGACACGCCCGCGGCCATGAGGAACATGTGCGGGCCGGAATAGAGCGCACCGCCGCGCGTGGCGATCGCCGTGATCGCGGCCTGCACCGCTGCGGAGGCATCCGCCCCGCTATACATCAGCACGCTAGCAGCCGTCTCGGAGGCGCTGAGTTGATAGGTTCCTGCGCCGCCAGTCGGTCCCGTCAATTGGGACACGATTGTCGGGCTACCCGTGATACCCGGCCCAAAAAGGGCGACGCCAGGAATGACCTTGCCTGTCGTGACGGCTGACACGGTAAGCGTCGTGCCGCCGGAAGCGGAAGCAAAAAACCCTGCCGCCGGAACAGCTCCCCAGATCGTCGGGTCGGGTTGGATGCCGGCGAAGTTGGCGAGCCAGCAACCGCCATCGCTCGAAGGAACCTGGGAGCCCTTGTCGCCTGTGCCACTGTTGAGCGAACAAACTGCGCTTGATGCCGTGTAAGGCAGCGACGGCGAGTCGCCGGCAACGTAGTAGCCGTCTCGCACCGCTATCGCATACTTGCTCGGCGTGGCTGCAAGCGCTGCCTCCGACGAGACATGGATCGGGCTAGCAGTCTGGGCGGATGCAGCTGTCGTGGAAACGACCAGTGCAAACCCCAGAAACAACGCCTCCGCAGTCAACCACCGAAGATTGCAGAAGGGCGTCGCCATGCGTGGGATAGGATGGCTGCAAGCATGTTCCGCCAAACCGCAGACGAAGGTCCGCTGCATCCCTCCTGCTCCTTCTTTGCGACCTCTGCGTTGAAGCCGAGCTACGCCTGCGCATCGATCTGGTCGAGCCGTCCCACGCAACCGCTTCCGGCCTGGGCCTGGCTTTCGCATGAGCGGGCTACTTGCGGCGGCCCTAAGCCGCGTCCGACCCCCGGACCACCCGCAGGTGACCGCGCTCGCGGGGCCCCGCAGGCGCTTCGCTCGGCGCCCAGCCGTTTTCCAGCAGGTCGTGGGCGACGTGCCAGGCGGTGGCGAGGAACGCGTCCTCGAACATGCCCACCAGCGCCACGCGCGCCTCTTCGGTCTGCGCCACCCTGTGCAGCTCCAGCAGAGCTTTCAGGCGCGGTCGCAGCGCGTCGAATTCGATCGCATCGGTGCTCTTGGAGGTCATCCGTGCTCCAAAGCTTCGCGGGCGCGCAGCTGCTCCCGAAGGCGCAGGCGGTAGGCGCCCACCACGCAGGCTTCCAGCAGGCTCTTCAGCTCGTCGCTCTCCGGATCGCCGGGTTCGAAGGCGGTGGTGACCAGGCGGCGCAGCATGGTCAGCGTCGCCGGCAGGGCGTCGAGGGTCTCACGGCGTTGCACCGCCAGGGGGTCGAGCTTGGCCATCAGTGGGCGACCTCCAGCCGGCGCGCGAGTAGCCGGCGGCTCGAGGCCAGCTCGACAAAGGGCTTGAGGATGGTGCGCGCGACATCGGCGGCCGCCAGCTCTTCGCCCGCGCCGACCGCGTCCTCGATCAGGGTGAGCGACAGACCTTCGTCGACGCCCGCCAGCGCGGTGGCGAGGCAGGTGTCGGCGAGCGAGAAACCGATCAGATAGACCTCAGCGCCGCGGGCGACGCGCATCTCCTCGGCGAATCCAGGATTGGCGAAGGCCGACAGGCCCTTGCGGAAGTAGACCGGCTCGCTGATCAGCGGCCGCAGCCCCTCGATCGGCGCGCCGAACAGCTCGCGCGGCCAGGGGGTTGCGGACTCGGCGCGAAACTGGCTGTGCACCACGCGCCAGCCCTCGCCCCGCGCCAGCCCCAGCACCCGCGCACAGGTGGCCGCCACTTCGGTGTTGGCCAGCGAATAGCGGGGCCGGCCTGGAACGACATAGTCGCGCTGCAGATCGAGACAGATCAGCCAGGAGCGGCCAAACGCGGGCCGCCGTACTGCGGAATGGGTCAGCATGACGGGTGTGCGGGTTTCAAATGCGGGTTGGTGGCCGGACGGCCGGCGGAGTGGTCGAGCACGCCGGGCCGGTCCCAGGCGCCTTCCGGCCGCAGAATCATGAGCGGGTCGCTGTCGATGGTGACCGCGTCGTCCGGTGGGATGAGTTCGCGGATGGTTTCGACGTACTCGTGGTCTGAAAACTTGAACTTGGCGCGGCCGGCGCGGATCTTCACCTTGCCAAGCCGCATCAGCACCGGCGCCAGGCGCACCTGGGTGTGCCCCATGATCTGGCGGTAGCCTTTCTTGGCGGCCAGTTCGAACGCCGCGTCGAGCAGGGCGCGCGGCACCGCGCCGCCCCGGCAATGCGGCATCACCGTCAGGCGTTCAAGCTTGGCGAAGTCGCAGAACCACCGCAGCCGGATCACCCCTACCGGCTGGCTGCCGATGCGAGCGATCAGGTGCGTCGCGCCGGCCAGATCGTTGCCGTCGAATTCCTCGTCGTAGGGGCACAGTTGCTCGCCCATGTAGACGACCGAGCGGATAGCCATCACCTGCATCAGGTCGTCGAGCGTGTGAGCGACGCTGACGCTCACCGCTTCCTTGGGCAGGGCGACCGGTTCAAACGGCTCTGCCAGCGCGATCTTCGCGGTCATGCGGCGGCCGCGATCGGTTCGGGGAGACGGATCAGCAGGTCGTCGTCGGCATGCCGCAACGGCTGATAGCCGTACCGATTGAGCGCGATGTGCCGCCCGACCGGCGTCACCGCCCGTGTGAAGATGGTGAGATTGGGGAACAGGCGTCGTCGCACGAGCTGGCCGTGGAGGATCAGCGAGGCCGCGGCGCGCTTGGTCGAGGCCGCCAGCCCCCAGGCGTAGCCCAGGGCCGCCGGTTCGCCGGCGCGGGTCAGGAAATCGGTGTCGACGTTGAGCGCGTCGAAGGCGCCATCGAACAGCGGTCGCACCGCCGACGGCCGCAGCAGCAACTGCCCGAACACGCCGGTGATCCGCTCGCCGTCCTCGAACACCAGCATCGCCGCCGGCTGGATCGCCTGGACCGCCAGGATTGTTTCGATGCTGACAACCTCGTGCTTCATCAGCTCCGCGGCGAGGTCGCGGGCGACGCCGATCTCGGCGCCGACGGCGGGGCGCAGCCCAGCTTCGAGCGCCACCTCCACCATCGCGTCGGGATCGAGATTGGCCCAAGACTTAGGAAGATCCGCCTCAACGATCATGTCCGAGCTCCAAATCGCCGCCGTTCGTCACGAGTCTATCGGGCGCGCCACCGCACCGCTTCCTCGAAGTGCGTAGAGCGCCTATGCGCTGCGCGCGTAGCTTGGCGCGCAGGCGGATTTGTGGAGGCCACGCGTGTTGTCTCACCGGGACTGACTTTTGATGTCGATCATGTAAGCTCCACATTCCGAAGTGGTCGTGAGAAGCCCTGGAACCGATGCCTGAACCCTGCGTGGACGATCAGGAACTTTGGCGCCGCCTCGACTGGAACGATGTCCGCACGTTCCTGGCGGTCACCGAGTGCGGCAGTCTCAACGCCGCCGCCCGCCTGCTCGGCATGACCCAGCCGACCATCAGCCGGCGGATGGAGGACTTCGAGTTTCGGCTGCGGGCCAAGCTGTTCGAGCGCAGTTCGCGCGGCGTGGTGCTCACCGACGCAGGGCTCATGGTCCGCGATCTGGCCCAGAGCATGGCCCGCTATGGCGGTTCGATCGTCCGCGAAGTGGCCGGTCACGACAACAGCCAGGCCGGGCGCGTGCGTCTGGTCGCCCCCGACGGGATCGCCGGCTTCGTGCTCGCGCCGCGCCTGGCGAAGCTGCAGATGACCAATCCGCAGGTCCAGCTGACGATCGATTGTGGCCTGTGGATCGGCAGCATGCTGGAGGCCGAGCCGGACCTCTATCTCGAGATGACGGACGCCTACTCCCCGGATCTCATCTCGATCCCGATCGCGACGATGCACTATGCGGCGTTCGCATCCCGCGAATACCTCGACCTCTACGGCACGCCGAAGTCGATCGGCGAGCTCACGTCGCACCGCACCGTGCGCCACACCAGCCACCGCGAGCAGCGGTCCACCTGGACCCCGAAGGCGGCGGCGATCGGCCAGCTGGCCGAGAACCACTTCATCAGCAACTCCAGCGCCGCGACGTTCCAGGCGGTCCGCGCCGGCGCGGGCATCGCCTCGCTGCCAACTTTCGTCGCCACCTTCGCGCCGGAGTTGGTGATGCTCGAGCTGGGCCCCTGGGGCCACCCGCTGCTGTTTTTGCGCTACCACAGCGGCGTCGAGAGCCAGCGCCGGGTGAAGCTGGTCAAGGACTGGCTGATGGATGTGTTCGATCCCACCGACCAGCCCTGGTTCCGCGAGGAATTCGTCCACCCAAGGGACTTCCCGCGCTACATGCCCGGCGCGCCCGAGACCGCTCCGCCCCGGCGGGCTGGTCGCGGCGCAGCGGGGTGACGGAGCGCGCGCCAAGGCGACCTAGCCTCCGCGCGCTTCGCTAAGTCGCGTCACTAAGAGATCGTACAGCTGCTGCTGGTTATACGGCTTGGCGATGGTCGGCACGTGGGCGAAGCTGGGCAAGATGCCCGACAGGCCGTAGCCGGTGCAGAACACGAACGGCACGCCGCGCTCGGCCAGGCGCTCGGCCACCGGATAGACCTTCTCGCCGCCCAGATTGACGTCGAGGATCGCCGCGTCGAGCGGCAGGCCGACGTCGCCGGCGATCGCCACGCCGCGCGAGACCGTGCCGGCGACATCGACCACCACGCAGCCGAGCTCATCGAGCATGTCCTCAAGCGCCATGGCGACCAGAGCCTCGTCTTCGACCACCAGAATGCGCAGTCCGTTGAGCGGGTCAGCTTGCGTCATTGGAACGCCAGACCAAGCTTTGCCGACGGGGACAGTCGCATGCGACAAAATGGCTCAGTCGAGGTGAACGCTTCGTTCATGAAATTGGTGAATCGCTGCGCCAATTGGCGTCTTAGACGCCCAAGGCTCGCCTGCGCCGACCGCGCGAAGCCCACCAATGCCCTCATAAATTGTTTACTCTAACTTCCTCGCCGCAAAGATGCGCAGTTGCGCTGATTTTTCAATGCGTTTCTGGCCGAGGGCCCCGGTGGGTCGAATGCGCAGGCTGCGTTACGCGGCCCGGCGGAGCTTGGCCGACAGCGGCAGGCGCATGCAGCAGCTCAGCCCGGCCGGCGCGAACTGCAGGCTGACGGACCCGTCGAACTCGCGGGCAAGCGCCCGCTGCACGAACTGGGTGCCGAAACCGCGCCGGCTTGGCGGGCGGACGGTCGGCCCGCCGAGTTCGACCCAGGCGATCTCGAGCAGCGTGCGGCCGCCGACGTCGAGCAGGCGCCAGTCGACCCCGACCTGGCCGCCGCTCGCCGACAGCGCGCCGTACTTGGACGCGTTGGTCGCCAGCTCGTGGAACGCCATGGCCAGCGTGACCGCCGCATTCGGCCCCAGCGAGACGTCGGGCGGCGAAGTTGGGGTGCGGATCACCCGGCCGCCGCCCTCGTAGGGCGCCAGGGTGCGCGCGACGACTTCGCCGAGCGACGCGCCCTGCCAGGCCGCTTCGGTGAGCAGGTCGTGCACCCGCGCCAGGGCGTTGATCCGCGCGACGAAGGCGCTCTCGAACGCCTGGGGGGTGTCGACCGACCGGCCGGTCTGCAGCGCGATCGACTGCACCGCGGAGAGCGTGTTCTTGACCCGATGGTTCAGTTCGTCGAGCAACAGGCGCTGACCTTCGTCCGCGGTCTTGCGCGCCGTGACGTCCATCGAGACGCCCGCCACGCGCACCGGCGCGCCGGCGTCGTCGCAATAGGCGCGGCAGCGGATCAGCAGCCAGCGTGTGCCACCGCCCGGTGTGATGATGCGATACTCCGCCTCCAGCACCCCCTGGTCGGCGGTCGCGGCCTCCATGCGCCACACCAGCGCATCGCGGTCCTCCGGGTGAACCTGACCCAGGAACTCGGCCGCGCTGGCCGCCGGAGCGTCGGCGGGCAGACCATGATGGATCCGGAACAACTCGGAGGCCCGGACCTGGCCGGTGCGCAGATCGCGCGTCCAGCTGCCAAGTTCGCCCGCGCTGAGCGCGAAGGCGACGTGGGCGCGGCGCAGCGCCAGCTGCCCGCGCTCGGTGGATAGCAGCAGTCGCGCCTCCGCCTCCCGGCCCTGGCTCTGACGCAGCGCGTCCTGAACCCTCGTTCGCACTTGCTGCTCATCGCCGAGCCGCCGGCGGGCCCTGTCGAGCGCGTGGTTGGCGGTCAGCAGGGCCGCGATCATCACTGTCGCCATCAGGATCAACAGCAGGCTGGCGACGTCGTCGTGCCGCGCGGCGAACACGCCGGCGATGAGCAGCGCCAGCCCGGCGCATATCGCCAGCACGATGCTGGCCCCGCGGCGGAGAAATGCAGGCGACGTGTCCGACACCGGGTAGAAGGCGGGGTCGGCGTCCAGAGGTTGCGAATCAGGCGCCATTCCCGTTAGCGGGCGAAATTGTGGCAAGCCTTGCAATTGCCTTAATGTCGCACCCGCCGTGCGGCTTAGCCCCAGCTTGGCGACGGCCGAGTCGGCAGCGAACCGCCAGACCAGAGCGGCCAGCGGCGCGCCTGACGGACCGCTTGGGCGGACGGTTCGCCGAAACGCTCCGCAATGTCCCGCTGCAGCGCGTTGGCCGCCATCATGTGCGCCCTGAAGAAGATATCGACGAACCAGCCTTCGATCGGGATCACCGACGAGATGGTCCTCACCGCGATGTAGAACACCATCCGCGCCAGGGTGTAGGGCGACGCCCTGGCCTTCACGCCCTCGGCGATCAGCCACACGCCGGCGCCGAAGCAGAACAGCGTGCCGGCGACGGGAACCGGGGCGAGCAGCCCATCCAGGCCGATGCTGAAGGGTCCGAGCCCGATCAGGCGGTCGGCGACGCGCTTGATCCGTTCGGCGGTGATCCAGGCCCGATGGGCTTCGTCGACGGTGACGTGCATGCGGCTTGCCTCGGCGCCCCGGCCCCAAGGTAGAGCGGCCGCACCGCCGTTCAAGCCGGCCGGATGCGGCTATTGCGCGCCGGCGAGCCGCTTGGCCTGCGCCACCCAGGCCTCGCGCACGGCCCGGCCCTTCAGCGACAGCGCCGCATCCACCTCGGCGAGATCCTCGGCCGTCCAGGCGGCGATCTGGGCGAACCGGGTCACGCCCCGCTCCGCCAGCGCCGCGGAAAGCTTGGGCCCGATGCCGCTCATCACCGTCAGATCGTCGGCGACCGCCAGGATCGGGACCGTCGCCTCCACCGGCGCAGCGGCCTCGACCGGCGCGGCCTCGACGGCGGCGGAGACTTGCGGCTCGACCACCGGCTCGGCCGCCGGCGCGGGCTCTGGCTCGGCGATGATTTCGATCGGCGTCGCCTCGAGGACTGTTTTCGGCGCGAAAGCGGCCATGGCTTCGAAATTCACCGCCCGCGTCCAGCGCGTCATCCACCAATAGGCCACGCCAGCGCTTGCTGCGGCGCCGAACATGGCCCAGAGCGGCGAGGCCACCCCCATCGGCACGCGCCACGCGGTCTCAGTGCGTTCACTCACTGCCGCCGCGCCTGGAAACTCCTGCGACCAAGCCATCAGCCAAGCTCCTCTCGATATGCCGCCGAACCCGCGCGCCGGCCATGTTGCAGTGCAGCATATCACATGCGGGGACGAAGGCCATGGCGGAAGGCAACGCGATGGCAAGAATCAGCCATCATCAATGGCCACATGATCGTCTCAATCTCGCCATGATCGCGAAAGCCGCCGGCGCCGTGACCGAGACCCCCGACAGCCTGCTCGAGGCCGGCGTCGCGCGCCATGCCGCCGGTGACAGCGCTGGCGCCGAAGCGCTGTTTCGCGAGGCGTTGACGCTCGAGCCCGACAACCCGACGGCGCTCTACCTGCTCGGCCTAGCCCGCTTCGAAGCCGGCGCCGCTGCGGACGCGGAGCTGCTGCTGCAGCACCTGGCCGAGCTGAAGCCCGACCATGCCCAGGCCCAGTTCACCCTCGCCAGCATCCGGCATTGGCGCGACGACCGCGTCGGCGCGGTCGTCGCCTACCGCCGCGCGCTTGAGCTCGAGCCGACCCATGCCGCCGCCCTGGTCGGCATCGCCCGCGCGCTCTCCGAGACCGGCGAACACGCCGAAGCGCTGGTCGCCGCCCAGCTGGCGGTGGCCCAGAGCCCCGACGACGCCGGCGCCCAGATGGCGCTCGCCGCCGCCTGGCGCGGCCTCGGCGAGGTGCGGCAGGCGGTGGACGCCTTCGCCCAGGCCGCGGGTCTCGCGCCGGACCTGGTCGCCGCCCACGTCGGCCTCTCGCTCGCGCTGGCCGATGCGGGCGAGTCCGAGCCGGCCAAGTTCAGCGCCCTGCGCGCCGTCTCGCTCGATCCCAACCTGTGCGACGCCTGGCTCGCGCTCGGCACGGCCCTGCGCGGCCTGCACGACCCGAAGGCGGCCGCCGACGCCTTCGAGCACGCGCTCCAGCTCGATCCCAACCGCATGGTCGCCCACCTGAACCGCGGTCTGGCCCTGATCGAGCTCGAGCAGCCGCGTGAGGCCGCCGCGCATCTGCACCGGGTGCTGGAGCTCGATCCCACCAGCGCCAAGGCCCACGCCAACCTCAGCTCGCTCTACTATCTGGCCGGTCGCAAAGAGCAGGCGAAGGCGCACGCCCAGCGCGCCCTGGTGATCGATCCGGACCTGATGAGCGCCCACCAGAACCTGGCGGCCCTGCTCGCCGAGGAGCAGCTGCCGGAAGAAGCCCGCGCCCACCGCGACCGCGCGTACGCCGAGCGTAACCTCGTCATCTCAACCGCGGCGCACCCGCTGCAGAGCGTGCTGCTTCTATCGACAACGGAGAGCGGTAATACGCCGGATCGATACCTGATCCCGCCGGCGAACTTCACCCGGCTGCTCTGGTTCGTGGAGTACGCGAGCGAACGGCAGATGACCGACCTTCCGGCGTACGACCTCGCCTTCAATGCCATCGGCGACGAAGACCTCGCCGGCCCCACCGCCGCCAACGCCGCCCGCTTCGCCGCGCTGTGCCCGACGCGTCTGCTGAACCCGCCGGCGAAGATCGCCCGCACCCGGCGCGATCTGGCCGGCGCGCTCTTCGGCGGCCTCGCCGGCGTCAAAACGCCGCACACCGTGCGCATCGACGCCGCGCAGATGGCCGGCGGGGCGAGGGCGGCGGCCGAGCGGGCGGGAATCGCCGAGCCGTTCCTGGTGCGCCCGATCGGCTCGCACGGCGGCAAGGGCCTGTTCCTGGTCGGCGGCGAGGCGCCCGACGAGCCGCTGACCCCGGCCAGCGCCTACTACCTCACCCAGTTCGAGAACTTCCGCAGCCCGGACGGGCTCTACCGCAAATACCGCGCGATCTTCGTCGGCGGCCGCACCCTGCCCTACCACCTGGCCATCGCGACTGGCTGGCTGATCCACTACGAGCACGCCGGCATGGAGCATCATCCGGAGCGCCTCGCCGAGGAGATGCGCTATCTCGACGATCCCGCCGGCGCGATCGGCGTCAGCGCCTGGGATGCGGTTCAGGGCATCGGCGCGGCGATGGGGCTGGACTACGCCGGCGCCGACTTCACCCTGCTGCCCGACGGCCGCGTGCTGCTGTTCGAGGCCAACGCCACCATGCTGGTGCATCCCGAGGCCCCGGACGGGCCGCTGGCGCACAAGAACCCGGCCATCGAGCGCATCCTCGAGGCGTTCAGGACGATGCTGGCCGGCTAATCCGTCGGTGCGTGGCGCTGGACGCCAAGGCGTGAGCTGAATCTGGTCTTGGCGAGGTTGCGCGCGCGGCTGTCCAGCACCTTGCGCAGGCGGAACCGCTGGGTCTCGGCGTCGCACGGCATGTCCCGCGCGGTCTGGACATCGACATCGCGGGCCGCCTCTTCGGCCAGCTCCCGCATGGCCTCCGGCGCGCATTGCCGGACCAGGTGGATCAGGTCGGCGACCAGCAGCTCGAGCGTCGCCACTCGCATTACCAGCTCGCGCTGGCTGAGACTCTCGCGCTCAATCATCCCGCCGATCCGTTGCCGTGTGGACGGGTTCAACCATAGGCGATTCGGCGCCGGGGCGTGTCAGCCGCAGATTGCCGCTGCGACGGCCCGCCGCGCTGGGCGTAGCGGCTAGCGGGGCAGAACGCGCAAGCCTGAACCGGACCTTGCGCCACGGCGCTCTTGCGGGACAATGGCGCAGGCTAGGATCTACAGGAGCAGGCGATGCAGATCGGCGACTGGGCGGCGACGCCGGACCTGAACGAGATCTATCGCGAGATCCGCGCGCTCGGCCTCGAGACCAATCTCGCCGAGCTGGAGGCGTTCGGCTTCACCACCATCGAGGGCGCGCTCTCGGCGGACGAGGTGGCCGTGACCCGCAGCAAGATCATCGAGATCTCCGAGGCGCGGCTTGGCCGCAAGCTCGATCTCGACAGCGAGAGCGACTACGAGGACCTGTCGTTCATCCCGTTCCTGCTGTTCAAGGACCCGGTCTTCAAGGTCGGCCTGCTCAGCCCCAAGCCGCTGGCGCTGATCACCTATCTGCTCGGCAAGCACTGCATCCTCTCCAGCCTCGGCTCGCACCTGAAAGGCCCAGGCGGCAATGGCCTGCTGCTGCATTCGGACACCGGCAACAACACGCCCGACCCGTTCACGCCTTACGCCCAGGTCGCCAACTGCAACTACGCGCTCACCGACTACACCGAAGCGCGGGGATGCCTGGCCATGGTGCCGGGCAGCCACCGGGCGCAGCGCCAGCCGACGCGCTGGGAGGTCGGGCTGGAGGGCACTCGCCGCAACGCCGGCGTGATCCCGATCGAGGTCCCGGCCGGGACCGCGGTCGTCTGGCACGGCGCCACCTGGCACGGCTCGTTCCCGCGCAAGGTGCCCGGCCTGCGCGTCAACCTCTCCTGCTACTTCTGCCGCGAATACCTGCAGCCGCAGGAGGACTACAGCCGCAACGTCCCTGAAGGTTACCTCGATGGCGCGAACGACACGCGGCTGGCGCGGCTGCTGGGCCAGGACCTGATCCACGGCTGGACCGACGAGGGGCCGCAGAAGATGTACGCGCGCCGCGACCCGGCGACGGTGCGCAGCTGGTACTCGTAACTGCCGGTACGTCATACTGGCGCGGTCTGAGGCGGCGCCCTACGGTCGCGCCGAGACCCCCAGCCCGGACGCACCCATGCTGCCCCCAAGACTTCGCTTCGGCGCCTTCATCGCGCCGTTCCACCCCATCGACGAGAACCCGACCCTCGCCATCCAGCGCGACCTCGAACTGGTCGAGTGGCTCGAGCAGCTTGGCTACGACGAAGCCTGGATCGGCGAGCACCACTCGGCCGCCTACGAGCTGATCGCCAGCCCCGAGGTGTTCATCGCCGCGGCGGCGCAGCGCACCAAGCACATCCGGCTGGGCACCGGCGTCTCGTCCCTGCCCTACCACCACCCGTTCATGCTGGCCGACCGCATCAACCAGCTCGACCACATGACCCGCGGACGGGTGATGTTCGGGGTTGGCCCCGGCGCGCTCTCGTCGGACGCCTACATGATGGGCATCCCGATCGCCCGTCAGCGCGACATGATGGACGAGGCGCTGGACGTGCTGGTGCGCCTGCTGCGCGGCGAGGAAGTCAGCCACGAGAGCGACTGGTTCAAGCTGAACAAGGCGCGGCTGCAGATGAGCCCCTATTCGCGCCCGAGCGTCGAGATCGCGGTGGCGAGCCAGGTTTCGCCGACGGGCGCTAGAGCCGCCGGCAAGCACGGCCTCGGCCTGCTCTCTATCGGCGCCACTTCGGACGGCGGCTTCAACGCACTTGGCTCCAACTGGGCGATCGCCGAGGACCTGGCGCGCGAGAACGGCCGGGTGATGGATCGCGCGGCCTGGCGCCTGGTCGGGCCGATGCACATCGCCGAGACCAAGGACCAGGCGATCGCCGACGTTCGCTTCGGGCTCGAGAAGTGGCTGTTCTACTTCCGCGAAGTCGCCAACTTGCCGCTCGCGCCCGACACCGGCGGCGATCCGGTCGAGGCTTTCCTGTCGATGCCCCTGGCGGTGGTCGGAACACCGGCGGATGCGGAAGCCAAGATCCAGTCCCTGGTCGAGCAATCCGGCGGCTTCGGCTGCTTCCTGTTCATGGCCCACAACTGGGCGCCTTGGGCGCAGACCAAGCGTTCCTACGAACTCTTCGCCCGCTACGTGGCGCCCAAGTTCCAGAGCCTCAACGTTGGCCGCGAGGCTTCGATGGCCTGGGTGAAGGCGAACAAGGCCGACTTCACCGCGCAGTCCATGGCCGCGGTCGGCGCACGCATCGCCCAGCACGCCGCCGAGAAGGGCGCCGCGAACATCAACCCGATGATCGCCGAGATGATGGGCCTGAATAAGAAAGAGGAAGCGGCGGAGTAAGTTTGGATAGGGCGTAACCCCTCGCCGTCCCACGACGCTTCGCATCGCGGGCCCCTCCCTCTCCCTCTGGGAGAGGTCAAGAAAACCCTCTTCCGAAGGGAGAGGGAGGGGCCCGGCGCGAAGCGACGGGAGGGTGAGGGGTTACGGCGCCTCAGGAGGAACAACGATGCGCGCAGTCATCCGCCGGAACGGCAAGCTGGTCGTAGACGAAATGGCGGCGCCGACGCCCGGGCCCGGTCAGCTGCTGGCGCGCAGCCTGGTCTGCGGCATCTGCGGCTCCGACCTGCACGCGCTCGACCACTACGACCACATGATCGACATGAGCGCGCGCCTGGGCGGCCTCGGCCAGATGCGCAAGAACACCGACACCGTGTTCGGCCACGAGTTCTGCTGCGAGGTGCTCGAGGGCGGCGGCGCCTTCAAGGCCGGCGATGTGGTGGTCTCGCTGCCGGTGCTGATCAGCCCGACGGGCGGCGCCACCATCGGCTATTCCAGCGATATCCCGGGCGCCTTCGCCGAGACCATCTTGATCTCCGAAGCCCTATCGTTGCCGGTACCCAACGGGCTGTCGCCTGAGCACGCCGCACTGACCGAGCCGCTTGCGGTGGGCGAGCACGCGGTGGTGATGGGCGACCCACAGCCGGACCACGTGTTCCTGGTGATCGGCTGCGGGCCAGTGGGCTTGGCGGTGATCGCCTCGCTGAAGACGCGTGGCCTCGGTCCTGTCGTCGCCGCCGACTACTCGCCTGAGCGCCGCGCCGCCGCCGAGCGGATGGGCGCCGACCAGATTGTCGATCCGGCACAGGTCTCGCCCCACGCGTCGTGGTCGGAACTGGGTGTACCGGCGAACGCTGGCGAGGGCCTGATCGCCGCCGCCATGGGCAAGGCGGTGAAGCGCCCGCTGATCTTCGAGTGCGTCGGCGCGCCTGGCATGTTGCAGACGGTGGCCGAGGGCGCGCCCAGCGGCTCGCGCATCGTCGTCGCCGGAGTCTGCATGGAGCGAGACCACATCGAGCCGCTGTTGTTCATCAGCAAGCAGATCGAACTCCGCTTCGTGCTCGGATATTCGCAGGCAGAGTTCGCCAAGTCGTTGGGAAACCTGGCGGAAGGCCGCACGCGTTACAACGAGATCATCACCGGCGTGGTCAGCCTGGACCAGACGCCGGACGCATTCCTCCGCCTACAGACGGATAAGAGCCAGATCAAGATCCTGGTGGCGCCGGGGCGGTAGGTACGGTTCAATCGACGAAGCCTATACAACAATGTCATCCCGGAAAGCCGCGCAGCGGCTTGTATCGCGCCTACGGTGACGCGATCGATGCCATTTCCTTCGAGAAACGTTTGAAGCGCTGGCGGCGAGCATGGAAGTTCCGGCTGATCGAGGAGATCAACCCGGAATGGGAGGACTTGTGGCCCGAGCTCATGGGGCTCAACGACATCGGTCCGCTTTCACACCTTCAAGGCCGGTGAAGTTGGTCCCGGACAAGCCGCTGCGCGGCTTTCCGGGATGACAATCGTTGAAGGTATTCGGGAGTCGGTCGTCGCGATCGCGGTGCTGACGAAGGCTGGGAGCGCGATCGCGGCTGAACGCGATCAAAGGAGGACGAAGATGACATCCAGATCGGCCATGGGCGTGGTTGCAGCGGCCGCGATCGCCGGCGCGGTGGCGTTCGGCTTCGCAGCGGCGGCGCCACGGGGCGACCATCTCGCGTCCGGCGCCGGCGCCGGCCCCGAGGTGAGCAAAGCCGAGTTCGATCGGCTGGAGGGCAAGGTGCAGGACCTCGAGCGGCGTGTCTCGGCGCTGGAGCGTGGCAGTGGCGGCTTGCATAGCGCCGGCGGCGGCCACCACACGGCCGGGGACAGCTGGGAGAACCACTGAGCGTCAGGCGGCGATGAACGCCGGCTGACGGCGCTCATCGAACGTGGTTCAGCGAAGCTGGCGCACCGTGCTTGCGGCGTCCGAATTGGCGGGCGCCGCAACCGGAACCACCGCCGTGAACGCCCTGATCGTCTCGCTCCTGCTCCTCGCCGCAGTGCTCGTCGCGACCCACGCCTCCATCCTGCCCGTCTAGCGCTGCAGGTTGGCCAGGTCGACGCCGTAGAGGCCGGCGTTGCGCTCCATGTAGGCGCGGCGCGGGCGCACCTCGCGCCCCTTCACCGTGTCCTCGACGATATCGAGGAAGGTGGCCCAGCCCATGGCGTTCTGTGGCTCGAACCGGTCGAGCACCGGCAGGTGGACCAGGGTCAGCGCGACCTCCGCCTCTGCCGGCGCCAGCTCCAGCGTCAGATAGGATTCCGGATAGACCGAAACCGTTTCGCCCGGGCCAAACACGTTCCAGGTGTGGGCGAACTTCACCGGCGGCCGCCACTGGGTGACGACGCCGCGGATGTGGCCGCCGTTCAGGCTGATCAGCCCGCCCTCGCGCGGCTCTATGGTGCTGCCGGCGTCGTACCAACCGCCGAGCTTGGTGGGGTCGGTCAGGTGCGCCCAGACCCGCTCGATCGGACCCGGCAGCCGCCGCCAGAAGCGCACGCCCGGCGCGCGGAACATCTCTCCGAGATCGGCCACGGCTAGTCCTCCCGTTTCAGGTCCGCTTCCAGAACGCTCAGCTTCGCGGCCCAGTGCCGGCGCACGCCCTCCGCCCAGCCGGCGATCGCCTCGATCCCGTCCGGGTCGATCTCATAGATGCGCTTCTGAGCCTCGGAGCGCACCCGCACCAGCCGCGCCGCCTTCAGCGCCTTCAGGTGCTGCGAGATCGCCGGGGCGGAGATCGGGAACCGCGCGGCGATCTGGCCCGACGAAAGCGGCCCGCCCGTCAGCGCCTCGACAATACGTCGCCGGGTCGGATCAGCCAGGGCGACGAAGGTCTCCATAAGGATATAATGTAGCCGTTGCTTAATTAAGTCCATCGGCCATAAACCTTCTCGGCGGCGCCCTCCGTGTCATCCTAGAGAGCCGCGCCAGCGGACTCTCAAAAAGGGACAACCGCGGAGATCGCGGAGATTCGCGGAGGGGCGCCGTGGACGAGGATCAGGCGGTGATTGGAATGCTGGGCTGCGCCGCTTGGCCGACGCGGCTTGTCCAATGCGCCATAGCTCCGCGCATCTCCGCGATCTCCGCGGTTCAACTTCTTTTGGGCGCCGGTACTTGGAACAGATTCCGGACGAGTCTGCTGCGCGGCTCTCCGGGGTGACGCGGTATTTGTGAGGGGCCGGTGCGCCGTCAGTTATTAGCCGGCGGCCGATAGCGCATCAGGCCTTCCTGCGCCGCCGAGGCGACCAGGCGGCCGTCCTGGCTGTAGATCTCGCCGAAATTGAAGCCGCGGGCGCCCGACGCCGACGGGCTCTTCTGCGCGAAGAGATGCCAGTCGTTGAAGTTGCACGGGCGGTGAAACCAGATCGCGTGGTCGATGCTCGCGGTCGACAGCCCACCGGTCTGCCAATTCATCCCGTGCGGCCGCATGGCCGTGGAAAGGAAGCTCATGTCCGAGGCGTAGGCGAGCACCGCCTGGTTGAAGACCGGATCGTCGCCGATCGGCTCGGCGGCGCGCATCCAGACATTCTGGAACGGCGGCGCGGACTTGCTGGCCATGAAATTCGATGGATCCACCGGGCGCATCTCGATCGGCCGCGGACGTTCGGCCATCTCGCGGACCCGCGGCGGCAGCCTGGCGACGAGTTTGCGCCGCAGCTCGCTCTCGTCGGCGAGGGCCTCCGGCGCCGGAACGGCCGGCATCGGGTCCTGGTGCTCGAACCCCTCTTCCGGATGCTGGAACGAGCCGGCGAGGTTGAAGATCTGCTCGCCGTGCTGGATCGCGGTCACCCGCCGCGCGGTGAAGGTGCGCCCATCGCGCGCCCGGTCGACGTCGTAGAGGATCGGCACGGTCGGATCGCCCGGCCGCAGGAAATAGCAGTGGATCGAGTGGCAGAGGCTCTTCTCCACCGTCGCATAGGCCGCCAGCAGGGCCTGGGCGATGACCAGGCCGCCGAAGATGCGCGGGCCGTCGTTCCGGGGCGCGAGGCCGCGGAAAAGGTTCACCTCGATCCGTTCGAGCGCCAGCGTCTCGACCAGGCTTTCGGACTTGGGCATAGCGCGCTCCCTCAGCGTCGGCGGGCCTTAGCGTCGGCAGGACCTGACGGCAAGGCTGAGCACGGCCCCGCGCCCCCTCCGTCACTCGCCGCTTCGCGCCGAGCGCCACCTCCCCCGCTTCACCCTTCGGGCTCGCAGTGGAGGAGCTTCGTCTTGCTCCTCCACCGTGTAGCGCAGCGCAACGGGGGAGGTGGCGCGGCGCACGTAGTGCGACGTGACGAAGGGGGCGCGGGGCCGAAGCTCAGTCCGCCGTTCAGCTCAGCCGGCGAAGTTGAGCGCCAGGCCCGGTTCGGGCCAGCGCATCCGGATCAGCTGGCCGACGCCCGACATGGTGATGAAGGCGTCGCGCATGTCCGCGCCGCCGAAGCAGATGTTGGTCACCATGCGGTCCGGCAGCGGCGTCTGCGAGCAGGCGCCGGCGGGGGTCATGGTGGTGATGCCATCGGCGATCGAGGCGATGCAGATGTCGCCGTTGGCCTGCACCGCCAGGCTGTCGAAGAACGCCCGGCCCGGCGCTGTCCCCACCAGGCGTCCGCCGCGACCGCCCTTCACCACCTGGCCGGGCCCGGCGAGGTCGAACGCGATCAGACGTCCGGTGTGGGTCTCGGCGGCATAGACGGTGCGCTCGTCCGGCGAGAGGCCAATGCCGTTGTAGCCGGTGCCGCCGAACGAGAGCTCCTCGACCCGCGAGCCGTCGGGCCGGCCGTAGTAGATGCCGCTGAGATGGCGCGTGCGCCCGCTGGTGCGGCCGAAATCGGTGAACCAGAAACCGCCCTCCCGGTCGAACACGATGTCGTTGGGCGCCGACAGGGCGTGGTCGCCCACCTGGTCGTAGAGCCGCTCGCCCTTGCCGGTCCTCAGGTCGACACGGTCGATCCCGCCTTGCTGCGGCGCCAGGGCCCTGGCGCCGGCCGGAAGACCGCCGCCGCCATTGTTGGCGACGTAGACCGCGCCGTCCGGGCCCAGCGCCGCGCCGTTCGGCCCGCCGCCGAGATCGCACACCACCTCGACCTTGCCGTTCCACACCCGGCTCAGCGCGCCCCGCGCGATCTCGACCAGGATCACCGAGCCGTCCGCCATGGCGATCGGCCCCTCGGGAAACTGCAGCCCTTCGGCCAGCACCTCGAAGCTCATGTCAGGTCCTCCCTGAAGCCCACGTTACGGCCGTGGGCGCCGGCAAGGAAGCGGCGGTTCCCATCCGCTGCAATGCTGACCCAGATGCGCCCGACCAGTGCTATGCCGGGGTCCCGCCCAGTTGGAGATGACCATGGAGACCAAGACCCACGAGATCGCCGACCGCGTCTACCGGTTCTCCACGGCGGTCGAGGGGATCGGCCCCGAGCCTTTCACCTTCAACCAGTTCCTGATCGATGCGGACGCGCCGATGCTGTTCCACCTGGGACAGCGCGGCTTCTTCCCGTTGATTTCCGAGGCCGTGGCCAGGGTGACGCCGCTGGCGCGCATCCGCTACCTGGCGTTCGGCCATGTCGAGGCCGACGAGTGCGGGGCGCTCAACCATTGGCTCGCCGCCGCCCCGGCCGCCGAGGTGGTTCACTCTCAGCTCGCCTGCCAGATCTCGCTGAACGACCTGGCCGACCGGCCGCCGCGCCCCCTGGCGGATGGCGAGACGATCGACCTGGGCGGACGCAAGGTGCGCTGGATCGATACGCCCCACGTGCCGCATGGCTGGGAAGCCGGCGTCCTCTACGACGAGACCCACCGCACCCTGTTCTGCGGCGACCTGCTGACCCATGGCGGCGACGGTCCGGCCGTCACCGAGGCCGACATCACCGGCCCGGCCTGCGCGATGGAGGACATGTTCCACGCCATGACCATGGCGCCGGCCACCGCCAGCATCCTGCGGTCGCTGGCCGATCTGGCCCCGACCACGCTGGCGCTGATGCATGGCTCGTCCTTCCGCGGCGACGGCGCGGCGGCGCTGAGACGGCTCGCCGACTACTGCACCACGCCGACGCTGCCCAGCTAGTCCACCCAGTCCAGCGTCCGGGCCACCGCCTTCTTCCACTGGCGGTATTCGTAGGTGCGTTTGTCGGCCGCCATCGCCGGGCGCCATT
>DATNIH010000226.1:0-5989 GCA_035604515.1 Caulobacteraceae bacterium
TTGAAATTAGTGTTTCGCGGCCACACAGCTTTCGCGTCTAATATATCTTATGCGAAATCAATGGCTTACAGGCGTTATGGGATGTCAGCGTACGCATTCGATGCGAGTCGCACTTTTAGGAGAGTCGTTCGTTCTAATTGATTGCGACCAGCCCCCCTTCGCTTCAATTGGGAACGTGACACCCGAATAGCGAGCCCGTGCGGGGGGAGAGCAAGCTGAGAGCAAGCTGAGCCAAGCCAGGACTACTGCGGAAGCTATGCGTTCGCGATGGCGCGGAACAGCGCGCGACAATCGGCAGTCCGGTAGGATTCGGCGCGAAGGTCGGCGGCATACCTGCGGAAGGCGGCAGTATGCGCGATGACGGTTCGCGTTCCTGGATCGACCCAAATAAACTGGTTGTAGACGCCGATGGCGGCGTAGGCCCCGCTGTCATCGGGTATCCACCACTGAAAACCGTAGCCCGATGACTCAGAGGTCGGCACTAGGTGCGGCGCATCGGGCGTCACCGAAGCCTTGACCCAGGCGTCCGACACGATTCTTCGCCCGTTCCAGGCGCCGCCATTCAGATAGAGGGCGCCCAGCTTGGCGTAGTCGCGCAAGACGGCGTTTAGCCCCCCTCCAGCCACCTCTGCGCCAGTTGAGTCGACGACCCAGAATGCGTCGGCTTCGGCGCCGAGGGGGCCCCATAGGTTGTCTCTCAGAAACTCGGCCAGCGAGCGACCCGTGGCGCCGCGAACCACCATGCCTAGGACGTGCGTGTCGATCGTGTTGTAGCGGCTCAGCCTGCCAGGCTCGCGCTCGCGAACGCAACCGGCGGCGAACGCGTCCAACGACCCGCCGTCGGCGGTGATCCGAATCCACTTGTTTATGTCGGATTCGGGATCGCTGTAGTCCTCGTTCCAGCGCGCGCCGGACGACATCTGCAACACGTCCTTCAGCCGCACGCCATCGTACGCGCCGCCCTTCAGCATCGGCGCGTAGAGCGAGACGGGCTCCTCGATGGACCGGACGGCGCCTTGGTCGATGGCGATGCCGACGAGCGCCGAGACGACGGACTTGCCCACTGACCATGACGCCGACTGTGTGGTTGCGTCGTTGCCCAGCCAATAGCGTTCGAAGACGAGCTGATCTTCCTTGAGCACCAGGAGACCCGTCGTCTCGATCTCGGAAAGGAACTGCGCCGTGTCGAGGGTCTCGCCCTGAAACGCGAACGCGGCCGGAAGCTCGATCGGCCCGCCCACATCGAACGGCGCGGGTTGCGACGCGCGACGCACAACTCGAACCGGGTAGATGGTGGCCATCTCCCGAAAATTCTCAACCTGGGAGCCTCCGCCGAACAGTCCGATAGGTCTTGTCATCCAGTGAGAGGGCATAGTGGGTTCCCGGCTTGACCGGTCGGATAGCGGCCACTCCGAGCGACCGCAAGGAGCCCGGCGCGTTTGCCCCCATGAAGCCGACTTCGCGAGCGGGGCCTGTGGATCGATCCCGGTAACTCGCTCCAGGGCCGAAAGCGGAGTCGCCACATTGTCCGAGAACTCACAAATTCTCGGACATTGGTCAGGTGGCCTTTACCTGCCGCCCAACAGAAACGATCCGGCTGATCGTGGCCTCGCTGACCTTGTAGAGCCGCGCCATTTCGGCCGCGGTTTTGCGGCCCGACTGGACATTCTCGACGACGTCAGTCCGTTGCCCAGGTGTGAGTTTCGCTCGGCGGCCGCCGACGCGGCCGGCCGCACGGGCCTCCGCCAGGCCGGCGCTGGTGCGCTCGCGGATCATGGCGCGTTCGAACTCGGCGAAGCTGCCGACCATCTGCATCATCATCCGGCCTGCGGGCGTCGTAGTGTCGATGCTTTCGGTCAACGACCGGAAGCCGGCACCGGCTGCGTCGAGCGTTTCCAGAATGTGCAGCAGATCCTTCAGTGAACGCGACAGCCGATCGAGCTTCCAAACCACGACGATGTCGTCAGGTCGCAGCTGATCCAGCATTCGGTGAAGCTCCGGACGGTCCCAGCGGCCGCCGCTCGCGGCTTCCTGGAACAATCGCTCGCAGCCAGCACCATTCAGGGCGCGCGTCTGAGCCGCCGTTGATTGATCATCGCCCTTCGAGACCCGGGCGTAGCCGATCAGCATTTCCGCCCCTTCCACAAACGCTCGTTTTTGCAAGGCCCGCGAGGACCCATGCGGGCCGGGGCGCTCCGCCTTTCACAAACCCCTTTCATAATCGTCGCGAAAGGCAACGGGTTTGTGCAAGCCGCCGTGGGCGCCGGCCTCATCCGCCAGCGCCGCGGCCGCCGGTAGAGCGATCGCCTCCGGCAGGTGTTGCACGGCCGTCTCGAGGCGGTGCCGGGCCTCGCGGCCGATATGGTCGACGAGCGTCCGATAGGGTCCTCGGTGATCCGGCGCCGTGCGCCAGGACAGAACCTCGGCGATCTCCCCTTCGAGCCGTGCCGGCCGGCTCAGCAGCGCGGCAAGCGCCGACAGGACGTTGCGGCGAGATCGCGCGCTGCGACCCTGGAGGGCGTCCAGCCCCTGCACCGGATCGGTGGCTTGCAGGCCGAGGATGAAAGGTCCGCCGATGCGTTGGGGCTCGAACAGCCATGCGAAAGGCGTCTGGCCGGACTCCTTGTAGAGCACCAGGTCGATCAGGATCTCGCTCGCCCGCAACAGGCTCCGAGCCGATCGAACTCGCCACCCGGGCCCAATAGGCAGGCCCGCCAGCGCGCGCGCCAGCGCCGACTCCAGGGCCAGCGTGCGCTCGCTCAGCATGGGCACGGTCCGCGCGGCGCCAAGCGCCGCGCCGCCCTGCCGGGCCAGCCTCAACACGCGGCCCGTCGATACGAACGCCAGGCCGTCGAGGTCCACGAGGGCGCAGCGGTGGATCGGGCAGCTCACCCAGAGCACCATCTGGCTCCGCGACGGCCACCAATGGTCGCGCCCGTGTTCGGCGGCCTCGCGGCAACAGACCGGACAGGCCCCGCCGCGACGACCATGCTCGTCGAGCGCCGTCACCCAGGACGACCGGCTCGCCTGGGGGATGCACAAATCAAGGATCGCCGCCGTCGTCACGCCGCCGATCTCGGCCAGCTTCTCGACCGTGCTTGGCGCGGGTTGCAGATCGTCGATCGGGTCAATGCCCAGCCAGGCCCAGAATGTTGGGAGATCGACGTAGTTGTGCGCCGCGAGCCGGGCCGTCCACGACGACAGCCCCTCCCCCGTGATCGGGCGCGGCGCGTAGGGCAGTCTCATTCTGCCGCGGCCCGGGCGCGAGCGCCTCGCCGCATCGCCATCGCCGTCCGCACATGGCGGACCACCTCCTCGGCGTGCAGGCTTTCCACCGTGATCTGTTCCCAGCCGCTATCGATGGCGGCGACGGCGGCGGCGTTCAGCAAACGGAAGGTCTTGCCGGGACTGCCGCCGCTGATCTCGTGGACGGCGCCGACAAAGGCGCTGTCAACGTTGCTCTTCATGCGCAACGGGAAATGACTGACCACGGCCGCCACGATCGCGGCGTAGGTCCCGTCGTTGGCCATGCGCGCGAGCCGGAAGGGCTGGGCGCGACCTTCGATCTGCGGGTCGGAGGTCAGGGCGTTCAGCGCCTCCAGCGTGCCGAAGTAGGCCATCGCGAGGGAGAGGGTGTTCGACAGCCGGCGCAGGGCGGCCAACGTCTTGCGCTGGGCGGCCCCCGTGCCGATCATCAGGTTGTTGGTTTCATCGATGACCAGCAGCCGCGTGCGCAGGCGTTGCAGCTGACCATGGACCGCCCGCTCGGCCTCCATCGCCCGCCGCCCCGGGATCGGCGCGCCGACCGCATCCAGAATGGCGCCGTAGAGCCGCAGCTCGTCGGCTTCGGGCGGGGCCTCGATCGCCACTACCTCCATCTGCGATCGGCCGGTCTCCGGATCGAACGTCGCCGAGCGACCGCGCATGAACTTCCGCAGGATCGTCGTCTTGCCCATGTCGGGATCGCCAACGATGAGCAGCGAGGGCATGCGGGTACGCTGGGCGCCGCGCAGCAGCTCCTCGAGGCGCTGCAAGGCGGCCTGGCCTTGCGGATAGGCGACCCAGCGATCGGAAAGCACCAGATCGATGCGCGCCGCGGCCGTCAGCCCCAAGGTCTCGGCCATCGTACTCACCACGGCTCGATCTCCACGACAAACGCTGAGGCCGGGACTGTCGGCGCAGGCGCATCGGCCGTCTCTGCCGGGGCGTGGCCCTCGGCGATCGGCGCGGGTTTCGCCTCCACCCGATGGCGCTGGCGCCTGACGGAGTCGCGCCGCATCCGGCGGCTCTCGCTCACCGCCGTGGCCACCAAGGCATGGTTGGCCTCACGGGCCGCAAACAGGGCCGCCTCATCGACCTGGGCTCGCCCTTCGGCGCGGAGCAGGCGGCGCGCCGCGAGCAGCTCCCAAAGGCTCATGGGCGGGTGAGCGAGATTGCGATAGCGAAGGGCGCGGACCCCCTGGGGCGTCTCCATGAGCAGGCGCGACAGGTCGCGCGGGTCGTAGGCGAGTTCGACGCGGCGCAGCCCGCTGTCGAACAGCGGCCCCAGGAAGGGCTCGTAGTAGCGGACGTGGTGGAAGCTGATCCCTTGGCGGGTGATGGTGCGCGAGATCCGCGGGAGGAAAGCGATCAACAGGCCCTCGGGGTCGAGGGGTTGGCGCGGCGTGACGGCCTGTTCGGCGCATAGGCGCCGCCAGGTCTCCAACGGCGGGGCCGAGAGGCTCGTGTGGACCCTGCGATTGTAGTCGCCGGCGACGAAGCGCCAGAGCCAGACCTCGAACTCGTCGATCGTCATGACCGCGGCCGCCTCGCTGTCGTAGTCGCCGCGAGCGGCCACGTTGGAGAAGGTGGACCCTGGCAGAAGGTGCATCTCGCTCATCACCGAGCCGATCAGGCGCTCGATGTGGCCACCGTAGCGGGGTGCGCCGACCGGCCGGCGATCCGTCTCGATGCCGAGATTGCTGCACGCCCGCGCGAACGATCGGCTGCGAAAATCGGACCCGTTGTCGGAATGAACCAGCTCGGGCAGGCCGAACGCTGGCCACTCGACCGAGATCTCCCGCTCGGCCAGGGCCTCGTCCTTGGCCAGGATCGCATGCTGCAGCGCCATGCCGACCGAAACGACGGACGGTGGATCCAACGAGACGTAGAGCCCCGTGATCACCCTGGACGCCACGTCGATGACCAGCGTCACCCAAGGCCGGCCGATCGGCGCGCGCGAGTCCGAGTCCACGAGGATGATGTCGGCCGGGGAATGATCGATCTGCCAGATCGCGTTCGGCCGCGTCACCGTCAGGCTCCCTGGCCGCATCGTCACGGCCTCGGCCGCGCCGGGCCCCTTGCGGCGGCGGGCCAGCTCCAGCGCGCCGATCCGTTGCAGCCGCCGGCTGATCACGGACCGCGAGGGCGGTGTCAGGGTCTGCGAGGCGCAGCGCCGGGCGATCTCGCGGCCCAGCTGGGCTTTGGTGATCGACTGCCGGTTGAGGAACAGTTGTTCGATGGCAGTGTCGATGATCTCGATCACGCGCGCCGGTAGCCGCGGTCGCCCGGGTTTCCATCCCCCTACTCCGGTCACGACCGCCTGCGCGGTCTCTCCGACCGCGTAGCGGGCCAACAGCCGATAGACCGTCGCGGGGTGGACATTCAGGCTCCGCGCGGCGGCCTCGACCTCGGCGCGGGTGCGGTGCGGATTGTCCAACAGCGGGCGCAGCACGCGTTGCCGCGCGACCGCCAGGTCCCAGCGCTGTTCCTCGCCCTGCGGCTCGTGGCCGGTCCCGCCTTCGGCCATCGGCGTGCGCTCCTATTCGAGCCCTCGCTAAGAGTTTGCCTGATTCGATGTCACGCCCGCGACGGGTCGGCAGTCGCATCGATTGCGAGCCAAGCAGGCCGTTCAATCCGGACAGTCGCGGTGATTTCGAACAGCCGGGTCGCGGGATTTCAGGGACTTACTGAGCCAAGTCAGTCGCGTTCATTTCGAACACTGACAGTT
>DATNIH010000227.1:0-11088 GCA_035604515.1 Caulobacteraceae bacterium
AGGAACGAGACGCCGACCTCGCCTTCCAGCACCTTGGAGAACTCGGCCTCGGCGTAGCCGGAGATGAACATCACCGGGCAGTCGCCCAAGAACGGCCGGGCCGCGCGCAGCAGGTGGGGGCCGTCGAGGCCGGGCATGATCACGTCGGAGATCATCAGGTCGATCGAGCCGGCGTTGGCCTCGGCGATGGCCAGCGCCTCCTCACCGTCGGCGGCCTCGATCACCTCGTAGCCGCGGGCGCGCAGCAGCCGGGCGGCGACGCGGCGCACCGCGTCCTCGTCTTCGACGAACAGGATGCGGCCGACCCCGGAAAGGTCGCGGGCGGTGGTGCGGCCCTTGGGCGGCGCGGGCGCCGGCGGCTCGACCAGCACTGGCGGCTCGTAGACCGGCAGGAAGATGCGGAAGGTCGCGCCTTCGCCGGGCTTGGAGTCGGGCTGGATCCAGCCGTCCATCTGCTTGACGATGCCATAGACCGTGGCGAGGCCGAGCCCGGTGCCTTCGCCGACCGGCTTGGTGGTGAAAAAGGGGTCGAAGATCTTCGGCAACACGTCGGGTGGGATGCCGGGGCCGTCGTCGGCCACCTCGATCAGCGCCATCTCGCCCATCGGCGCCCCGCCGTAGCCGAGCTGCACGGCCTCGCGCTCGCCGACCCGGGCGGCGCGGACCACGATCTTGCCGCCGCCGTGGCCGCGCACCGCGTCGCGGGCGTTGACCACCAGGTTCATCACCGCGTTCTCGAGCTGCTGGCGGTCGGCGCGCACCTGCGGCAGGTTTCGGCCATAGTCGGTGTCCATGCCGACGCTCTCGGGCAGCAGCCGGCGCAGCATCACCGTGACGTTGCTGATCAGCTCGCCGACGTCGAGCGTCTCGCGCTGCACCGTCACCTTGCGCGAGAAGGTCAGCAGCTGGCCGACCAGCCCCGCGGCGCGGAACGCGTTCTCGCGGATCCGCGAGAGGCCCTCGAACGAGGGATCGCCGAGCGGGTGGCGCGTCTCCAGCTCGCTGAGGTTCATCAGGATGGCGGTGAGCAGGTTGTTGAAGTCGTGGGCGACGCCGCCGGCCAGCTGGCCGATCGCCTGCATCTTGTTCGACTGCGCCAGCTGCGCCTGCATCTGCTTCTGCTCGGTCACGTCGACCAGGTAGGCGACGCAGCGGCCGGCCAGGCGCGCCACGTACAGGTGAGCGATGCTCTGCGGCCGCGCCGCCGGCGTCACCTCGAACGGACCGATGCTGCCGGCGGCGATGCGCTCGGCGGCGTCGGCGCGGCTCTGGTCGGTGATCAGCGGACCGAGCGTGGCATGCGGCGCCGGGGCTTCGCCGGCGATACCGGCCCAAGCCTCGTTGGCCTCCAGGATGTCGCCGGCGAACGGGTCGTCGCCCTCGATCAGCGCGGCGCCGAAGGGCGAGGCGACCGCGAAGGCGTCGAGGCCGGCGGGAATGGCGGCGGCCGGGACGGCGCCAGCCGGCTCAGGGTTTGGCGTGGGCGCCGGGGGCTCGGGCGAGAGGCGCACCAGGAAGCGGCCGTCGTCGAGGCGCGAGACGTCGAGTCGTTGGGCGCCGCCAAGGTCCGCGCGTTCGCTGGCATGGCCGTCGCGGGCGGCGGCGCGGAGCAGGCCGGGCGCGGCTGCCAGCGCCGTGCGCTGCAGTCGGCGATGGGCGCCGACGAGATCGCGCCAGGCGCTGTTGGCCGCCTCGATCGCGCCGTCGTCGGCGACGATCGCGGTCGGCTCGGCCAGTGCGCGCACCATTGCCTCGAAGTCCGGCGAGACGGTTTGCGCCGGCGCGCGCCGGCGCAGGGCCGGCAAGGCGATCAGGGCGACGAGGGCCAGCGCGGCCAGCAGTGTCAGACCGGCCCAACGCTCGGGTCCGCCGCTCAGCGCTGGGGCCGCCGCCAGCAGCGCCGCCAGGAAGAACAGGCCGGCCGAGACCGGGCCGAGCCAAGCCAGGCGGCCGGCGGTTCTCACGTCCTTGCCGCTCGCCGGATAGGCCATCGTCGGTCCTTCGAACTTCGGCCCTGCCTAGCGGCTGATTCGGGGCCGAATCAGGGCTGAAATCTTAACAAGATCAGAGGGCTCGCGCCCGCTGCCGCGGCCGTTTGGCGGCCAGGATGAAGCCGATGATCTTGGCCACCGCCTCATAGTGCTGGTGCGGGATGATCTGGTCGACCTCGACGTTGGCGTAGAGCGCGCGGGCCAGCGGCGCGTCCTCGATCACGGGCACGCCGGCTTCTTCGGCGATCTTGCGGATGCGCAGCGCCACCGCGTCCATGCCCTTGGCGAGGCACTGCGGCGCGGGCGTCTCGCCCTGCTCGTAGCGCAGCGCCACGGCGTAGTGGGTCGGGTTCATCACCACGACGGTGGCCTTGGGCACCTGCTGGATCATCCGCCGCCGCGAGCGCTCCATGCGGATCTGTTTCTGGCGGGCTTTGACGTGCGGGTCGCCCTCGCTCTGGCGGAAGTCCTCCTTGACCTCCTCCTTGGTCATCTTCATGCGCTCCATGAAGCGCTGCCGCTGCCAGATGAAGTCGAGGATTCCGCCCAGCGCCAGAAGTGACAGCACCGCGAACATCAGGCTGCGAGCCAGGCCGGCCGAGAAGCTGAGCAGCGCCGTCGGCCCCATGGTGATCAGGCCGGTGAACTCGCTGGCGTGCGGCGCCAGCACCCACCAGGCGATCGTACCCACCAGCAGCACCTTCAGCATTGCGCGCAGGAAGTTCATCAGCCCGTCGATGCCGAACAGGCGCTTGAAACCGGCGGCGGGCGAGAGCTTGGATAGGTCGGGCTTCAGCTTGGCGGTGGTGAACAACACGCCGTGCTGGATCACATTGCCGCCGATGCCGGCCAGCATGGTCCCGCCCAGCACCGCGAACAGCACCGGCGCCGCCGCGATGATCACCTGCCAGGCCACCGCCTGACCTGCGGCGCCCTGCACCTCGATCGTGTCCGGGTGGGCGATGAACGGCAGCAGGCTGTCGGCGAGCTGGCGCGCCATCGCCCCGCCGCCCATCGCCACCGCCCCGAACGCGCCGGCCAGGGCGAAGGCCTGCGCCAGCTCGCCGGACTTGGCGACATCGCCGTCCTTGCGCGCTTCCTCGAGCTTGCGCGGGGAGGCGTCTTCTGTACGTGAAGCGTTGTCGCCCTGCTCGGCCATGGTTCAGCCGAACGACTGCAACACGCCGCGGTAGCGGTCGATCCAGTAGGTGCCCATCACGCCGAGGCTGATCGCGAACAACGACAGGCCGAGCAGCACCTGCAGCGGCGCGGCGGCGAAGAAGATCTGGAACTGCGGCATCGCGCGCCCGACCAGGCCGGTGGCCAAGCTGAACACCAGCGAGAACGCCAGCACCGGCGCCGCGAGCTGGACGCCGAGCGCGAACGTGTCCGCCGTGGTGCGTATCGCCAACCGGGCGAAGTCGGCCACCGGCGCAGGATGGCCGAACGGGAACAGGCTGTAAGAACGCACCATGGCGCCGATAAACAGGTGGTGCAGGTCGGTCACCATGACCAGCAAAGCTGCCATCAGCGACAGGAAGCTGGCCAGGGTGGTGTTCTGTTGTCCCAGCGTCGGGTTGGCGGTCTGGGCGAAGGAGAGGGTGGTGGAGATCGAGATCATCTCGCCGGCGCTCGCCATCGCCGCCAGAAACGCCCGCAGGATCGCGCCGATGGCCAGGCCGATCAGCGCCTCGCGCAGCACGTCGGCGGTGAGCTCGCCGAGGGTCAGCGGGATCACCGGCAGGGCGGGATAGACCACCGGCGTCACCACCAGGCACAGCAGCAACGCAAACGACAGCCGCACCCGGGATGGCGCCGGCGTGTCGCCCAGCCCCGGCATGGTCATGATCATCGACGCGATGCGGGCGAAGACCAACGCACCGGCGAACAGCTGTTGGGCGGTGGCGTAATGACCCACCGGCGGCCCTAGAGGCTCGCGATGCGGGCGGCGATGTGGTTCATGAAGCCGGTCAGCAGCGCACCCATCAGCGGCATGAAGACCAGCAGCGCGATGAATACCGCCACGATCTTCGGCGCATAGACCAGCGTCGCTTCCTGGATCTGGGTCAAAGCCTGCAGCAGGCCGATAATGACCCCGACCAGCAGCGCGACGATCAGGGCCGGCGCGCACAGCTGCAGGGTCAGCCAGATGGCGTCGCGGCCGATGTCGAGAACCTCGGCGCCATTCATGCCGGTTACGTCTCCGATGGTGGGAAAATGTTGCCTAGAGGATCGGCCTGACGTGGTTAATGAAGGGTTCCCCGGCCGGGACGCCACGGCGCTCCGTCGGCGTTGACGCCCGGCGCGGGTCGGGCCACGGTCGGGCGCATGGCGGCGATCGAGCTCGAGCTGGAGACGCACCGAGCGCGGCCGGCGCACGGGGAGCTGACCCTTCAATCCATCGCCGCGGCCGTCGTGGTCGCCGCGATCATGGGCGCGGCCTACCCCTACATGGTGCTGAAGCTGGGGTTCGGGCCCAACGTCTCGATCGTTTCGGCCTTCTTCGGCTACCTGATCCTCAGCGTCATCGCCCGCAAGAGCTACGACCGGTTCCAGAACAACATCGTCCAGACCGCAGGCACGTCGGCGGCGCAGACCGCCTTCATGTGCGGCATCCTGGCGACGTTCGAGATCTTAAGAGCGGACAAGACCGCGCATTTCACCCTCAACCCGACCCCGCTGCAGACCTTCCTGTGGCTGACCTGCGCCTCGTTGCTGGGTGTGGTGCTCTCGGCGCCGATGCGCCGCCACTTCATCGTCGACCAGAAGCTGCCGTTCCCCGATGGCATGGCGGCGGCCGAGACGCTGCTGGTGCTCGATCCCCCTCGCGACGCCCCGCCCGATGTGCGCAACATCGCCCGCAACGCAGCGATGGTGATGGGCGTGTGCCTGCTGGCCTCGGCGCTGCTGATGCTGGTGCGCAATGATTCCAACCTGCTGAACCTGATCCCCGGCGGCTGGGACACCGGCGCGCTGACGCTGGGCGTGGCGGGCGCGGGCTTCACGGTCGCGGCGATGGGCGTCGGCGTCGGCTACAGCCTGCTCAGCCTCGGCAGCGGCATGATCGTCGGCCTGCGGATCAACGCCTGGATGATGCTTGGCTGCGCGCTTGGCTGGATCCTGACGCCGCTGCTGCTGATTCAGAATCATATCTTGCCGGACCACCCCGCGCGCAGCCAGGTGCTGCAGTGGGTGCTCTGGCCAGGGCTGGGCATGATGGTCGCCGGCGGCATGACCACGCTCGTCCTGCGCTGGCGGATGCTGGCGCGCGCCTTCGCCGGCCTCACCGACGCAAGCGGGGAAGATGCGCCGCTGAGCTGGATCGCCGGCGGAGCGATCCTGCTCAGCCTCGCGCTGTGCGTGATCCAGAAGCTGTTTTTCGGCCTGCCGTATTGGATGACGGCGTTGGCGATCGCGCTCTCGATCCCGCTGATGCTGGTGGGCCTGCGGGCGCTGGGCGAGACCAACTGGGGGCCGATCGGGGCGCTCTCCAACCTGATGCAGGCGCTGTTCGCCGGCATCGCGCCCGGCAGCCTCGTCGCCAACTTGGTGCCGTCGGGGATCGCCGGGACCGTGGCCGTCACCTCCGAAGGCCTGATGCAGGACTACCGCGCGGGCTACATCATCGGATCGTCGCCCAGGGCGATGTTCATCGCCCAGATCATCGGCGCCCCGATCGGCGCGGCGATGCTCGCCTTTACCTATCCGCTGCTGGTGAAGACCTACGGCCTGATCGGTGACAAGGCCCAGCTGGCCGCGCCCGGCGCGCGCCGCTCGGCGGCGTTCGCGCAGTTGCTGGTGGCCGGCGTCGACAAGCTGCCGCCCTCGGCCCTGTGGGCCGGACTGGCGGCGGCGGCGCTCGGCTGCGTCTTCGCGGCGATGGAGCAGAATGAGCGGGTCCGGCGCTGGACGCCGTCGCCGGTGGCGCTGAGCCTTGGCCTCTTGCTGCCGTTCTCCTCGATCTCGACCATGTTCCTCGGCGCGGCCGTCGGCGCGGTCTGGCTGGCGCGCCATCCCGCCAGCGCCGCGCGCTACTTGATCGCCGTCGCGTCCGGCTTCATCGCCGGCGAGGCCATGCTCGCCGTGATCGCCCCGGTGCTGATCGCGCTGGGGGTCGGATCAGCGTCGCACTGAAGGCGGCCCGGAGGACAGATGGAACTCATATTGATCCGGCATGGCCTGCCCGTGCGGCGCAATGACACCAGCGACCCGCCGCTGAGCGACATGGGGCGCGATCAGGCTGTCCGCGTGGCGCGCTACCTGGCCCGCGATCGGATCGACGCGGTGTTCTCCAGCACCATGCTGCGGGCGATCCAAACCGCCGAGCCGTTCGCCGCGCAAGGCGGCCACGCGGTGGAGACCCGCGAGGGCATCGTCGAGTTCGACCGCGGGTCGGGCGCCTACATCCCGATGGAAGAGCTGAAGCGCGACGACTACGCAGCCTGGAAGGCCTTCGCCGCCGGCGACCACGGCGCCGATATCGTCGGGTTCCAGCAGATCGTCGTCGAGACGCTCGAGGCGATCGTCGTCGCCAACCCGGGCAAGACGGTGGCGGTGTTCTGCCACGGCGGGGTGGTGAACGTGTGGACCGCCCACGTGCTCGGCATGGCGCCGCGGCTGTTCTTCGAGCCGGTCTACGCTAGCGTCCACCGCTACCTCTGCGCCAGCACCGGCCAGCGCAACGTCGTCAGCCTCAACGAGCGCGCGCACCTCATGGACTGAGCGTCAAGGGGGCGGGGGAAGCTTCGCCGCCAGCGCCGTCGCCGCTTGGGCGGGAGAGGCCTTGTCCATGTCGCGATCGACGCTGAGGTTGGCGGCGCGCATGGCGGCTACGTCGATCTTGCCGATCAACGGCTTGAGGACGCCGAGCAATCGCTGATCGTTCGCCCGCTTCGGCGAGATCAGCACCACCGCGTCGTACGGCGGCAGGGCGTGGCGGGGGTCGTCCAGCACCACCAGATCGTCGGCGGCGATGCGTCCGTCGCTGGAGAACGCCGAGATCACGTCGGCCTGGCCGGAAGTGAGGGCGCGGTACATGAAGGTGGGCTGGTACTCGGCGGTCTTACGGAACTTCAGGCCGTAGGCGTCGCGCACCGATGCCCACTCCGGCCGTGAGAGGAACTCGAGGTCGGCGCCGAAGGTGAGCTGGCCGGCGTGCGAGGCCAGGTCGTCCAGAGTCCGGATGTGCAGCGCCTCGGCCTGGGATCGCCGCATCGCCAGGGCGTAGGCGTTCTCGAAGCCGAGGGACCCCAGCACGACCACCCCATCGCGGCGCTTCAGCTCGGCGGTCAGCTGGTCCAGCACCGCCTGACGGCCGGGGTTGTCGGTGCGCTTCAGCACGTTGGCCCAGAGCGTGCCGGAGTAGTCGACGTAGGTGTCGACGACGCCGTCCTTCAGCGCGCTGTAGGCGAAGGTGGAGCCGAGGTCCTCCTTGCGCTCGACCGAGGCCCCGGCGTGCTGCAGCCGACCGGCGATCAGCTCGGCCAGGATGTATTGTTCGGAGAAGTCCTTGGCCCCGACCACGTATCGCGCTGGCGCGGCGCTGGTCGCTACCAGCGGCGCCAGCGCGACCGCCGCGCCGAGCGCCAAACCGACCGCGCCGGTTACGATCCGCCAACGGGTGCGCTGGGCCAGCCCGCTCTCGATGAGGCCCAGCAGCTGGTCGGCCGCCATCGCCAGTCCCGCCGAGGCGGCGCAGCCGAACAGGACATAGACCCAGTTCTCCGTCTGCAGGCCGGAGAAGATGTAGTTGCCCAGCGAGGTCTGCCCGACCGGGGTCGCCAGGGTCGCCGCGCCGATGGTCCACACCGCGGCTGTGCGCACCCCGGCCATGATCACCGGCGCGGCCAGCGGCAGCTCGACCTGGAACAGGCGCTGAGAGTCGGTCATGCCGACGCCGCGCGCGGCCTCGACGATCGCCGGATCGACCCCGGTCAGCCCGGTGACGCCGTTGCGCAGGATCGGCAGCATCGAATACAGCGTCAGCGCCAGCAGCGAAGGCAGAAAACCGAGGGACGGCAGACCGAAGCCGAACGCGCCCTTAGTCACCGACGAGAGCGCCAGCAGCAGCGGGTAGAACAGCGCCAGCAAGGCCAGGCTCGGGATGGTCTGCACCAGGCTGGCCACCAGCAGCGCGGGCCAGCGCACCACTGCGCTGCGGCTGGCCGCGACCGCCAGAGGCAGACTGATCGCCAGGCCGAGCAGCAGGGCGCAGGCCGAGAGCAGCACGTGCTGACCGAGGTAGCCGGGCAGCAGCGCCCAGGCCGAGGCGACGCGGGGGTCCATCAGCCGACGTCGCCGGCCAGTTCGCGCACCCGCTCCACCTGGCGCTTCGGCGTCTCCATCAGCGCCCGCACCCGCGCGTTGTCATGCCCGGCCAGCAGGGCGGCGGGAGACGCGTCGGCCAGCACCTTGCCCTGGTCCATCACCACGATGCGGTCGGCCAGCAGCAGCGCCTCCCAGACGTCGTGGGTGACCATCAGGGTGGTGAGGCCCAGCTGCTCGTGCAGGGCGCGGTAGTCGCGGCCGAGCTGGTCGCGGGTGACCGGGTCCAGCGCGCCGAACGGCTCGTCCATCAGCATGATTGCGGGCCTGGCCGCCAGCGCCCGCGCCACGCCGACCCGCTGGCGCTGCCCGCCGCTCAGCGCCGCCGGCAGCCGCGCGCCGATATCGTCCGGCAAGGCGACCAGCCGCAGCAGCTCGGCGACGCGCGGGGCGATGTCGGCCTTGGTCCATCCCGCCAGGCGCGGCCCGACGGCGATGTTCTCCGCCACCGTCATGTGCGGAAAGAGCCCGACCTCCTGGAACACGTAGCCGATCCGCCGCCGCAGCGCCGGCCCGGACGCCGTCGGCACCCGCTCGCCCGCCACCCGCACCTCGCCAGCGTCGGGGACGACGAGGCCGTTGATGGTCTTCAGCGCCGTGGTCTTGCCGGAACCAGAGCCGCCGAGCAGCGCGGTGAACGTCCCAGCTTCGATCGCCAGCGATATCCCGGCCACGGCTTCGAGCGCGCCGTAGCGCTTCACCACGTCCCTCAGCTCGATGATCGGCTCGGCCACGTTTCCCCGATTCCGCTCTTGCCCATCCAACCGGGGACGCAGGCGTTGTATCCGAGAACGCGGCGCCCGCCAGAAAAAGCCTGGGCCTGCCTTACGCGGGGGAGAGCGGGATGGAGTCAGTACCGCAGCTGGGCGGCGACTTGGTCGAGGCTCTCGTTCAGCCGCATGCGCTGCCAGCCCGACAGATAGCCGCCGTTCGAGAAGCGGTCCTGCGCCTCGCGCCGCTGCACGTCGCGCAGCTCGGCGCGCATGGTCTGCGCCGCGTAGCCGCCGATCACGCCGGCGCCCTGCGCCTCGTCCACTCGGCCGGAGAGGAACTCGATCCGCTGGTTGATGTCCGGCGCGAACCTCGCCACGGCGACGGGCGACGGCGGGAAGAAGCCCTGGGCCAGGGCGGGGGCCGCGCCAGCCAAGGTGGCCGCGGCGACGATGGAGATGAGGATGGCCTTGTTCATGGCTGTCTCTGTCCTTGCACTGACGCCATCGACAGTGGCGGCGTCGGCGCAAGACACCACGGCGGCGCTGAGCGGCGTCTGATCGCCGCGTTGTCCGAAGTTCAGCTTGATCCAGGCGGCGCGGGCGACGCCTAGATCGCCATGTTCATGATCTGCTGGTAGCTGGCGATCATCTGGTCGCGGACGGCGATCATGGTGGTGAGGCTGGTCTGGGCCGATGAGATGGCGGTGACTACGTCGATCAGGTTGGCCTTGCCCTGAACCTGCGCGGTCATCTGGGCTTCGGCGGCGCGGCTGTCGCCGACGGTCTGGTTGATCACCTGGCTGACCATCTGGCCAAAGTCGGGGCCTGCCGCCGCGCCAGCGCCGCCGGCGATGCCGCCCGTGGCGGCTTCCTGGACGGCGGCGTAGGCTTTGGCGGCGAGGAGGGGGGCGACCATGGCTCAGCTCACTTCTTGATGATGCTGAGGGTGGCGTTGTCCATCTCGGCCGCGGTCTCGATCACGCTGAGATTGGCCTGGTAGGCGCGCTGGGCGTTGCGCATGTCGAGCGCTTCCATCATCGGATTGACGTTCGGCAGCTTGACGTAGCCCTTGGCGTCGGCGGCGGGGTGGCCAGGCGCGTACTCGCTGCCGAACTGGGTCTCGTCGGCGACGACGCGGGCCATGGAGACTCCCTTGGCCCCGGCCACGGTCATCGGCTGGAACACCGGCACCTGGCGACGGTAGGGATCGCCGCCCGCGGTCTGGGCAGTGGAATCGGCGTTGGCGAGGTTCTCGGCGATCACCCGCATGCGCGACTGCTCGGCCTTCAGGGCCGAGGTCGCCACCGCGACGGCGATGTTGGAGGGCTGGACCGGATCGGCCATGGGCTAGGTTCCTATCGAGTCCGAATCAGGTTCCGGGCCGCTTGGCGGCCTGTTGGATCATGGTGATCGACTGCTGGTAGAAGCTGATGGCGGTGTCGTAGTCCATCCGCGCCTGGCTCATCCGCATCATCTCCTCCTCCAGCACCACGGAGTTGCCGTCGAGCGTGGTCTCGGAGTCGGGCGAGAGCACCGGCTTGGCTTTCAGCCGGCCAGCAGGAGCGTTTCCGGCGATATGCATCGGTGAGGTCAGGGTGGGCGTGATCGGCGGCAGGCCGCCCGCGGCGCCGGGGGCGTCCGGCAGCGTAAACGGCTTGAGGTCGCTGGGCGTGAAGCCGGGCGTGTCGGTGTTGGCGACGTTCTGGGCGATCACCTGCTGGCGGTCGGCCAGATAGCCGAGCCGGCTCCTCAGCGTCGCGAACAGGGGAATGTCGTCGAGAGTCATGGCCACCGAAGGGTGGGCGCACCGGGTTAATCCTCGCTTAACCGTGTTTCTGCAGCGCACCCGCCATCGCGACATCGCCTTCGCCCGCCTGACGCGACCGTTTGTCACGGGTGGCGCGGGTAACCGTACCTCAACGCGGACGGCCTAGGCTGAAACGCAACTGGGAGGACGTACGGCTGGTGAAGGCTATCCTCGACGATGGGCTCGACGAGCTGGCGGTGAGCGCGCACGCCGGCTTTCCCGCGCGGATGGCGGTCACCGTTGCGGCGGCGGC
>DATNIH010000228.1:0-19896 GCA_035604515.1 Caulobacteraceae bacterium
TGCGCAGGGAGCTTCAGGAGCAGAGACCAGGAATTGGCTGGCGAAGCGCCTTGGTGTCCCCCGTGTTTCCCTTTCAACCCCTTCCTGCCTGGGTCCCGGCTTGCGCCGGGATGAGCGGGTTGGAGGGAGTGGACATGGTGAGGGCCAGACCGGTGGTCCTGGCTAGGCGCGCCAGCCAGCCGCGGCCGAAGCGGGGGAAGGTGGGCAAGGCGCGGTAGTGGGCTTCGCGGTTCGCGGCGACGGCGCGGACAAGGCTGGCGGGATCGGCGGTCGAGAGCGCGGCCTTGGTCGCGGGGCCGAAGGCGCCGTCGGCGGTAACGCCGAGCGCGGCCTGCAGGCTGGCGATGGCGCGGCCGACGCCCTGGTTCACCGCCTCGTCGAACACCATCAGGTCGACTCCGCCGGGGCAGTCGCAGGCATGCGACGGGTTCCAGTAACGCGCCAGGTAGATCGGCGCGACGGCGGTTGACGTCAGCGCCTCGACCTCGGCGATGCTGGCTGGGCGCCCCAGCCAACCGGAGAGAGTCGCCAGGGTGATCCCGAGGTTGGTGGCGCCGCCCGGATCGTGCGGGTCGTCGACGAACCCACCCTCGGAGGCAAGGATCACGGGCAGGCAGGCTTCGAAGCTCATCGGTTGGCCCATTAGTTACCAATAGTGTCGACACCAAAGCGCACGCGATTGATTCCGCGTCAAGCTCGAATCCGCTGATTTCGGTCGTCGCCGGGCGTCAGTCCCGGCGACCCAAGCACGCGGACCGTGGAGTGGCCGCGCCGGGCGCGGCCATGGTTGAGAGGGTGTTCTTGGATGGCCGGGACTTGCGCCCGGCCATGACCGCAGAGGGAGAGAGTGAACCTAGCTCGAAACAGCCTCGGCCGCCCGGGCCCACTCGGCCGTATCCTGTTCCGCCCCGATCAAAGCGAGACCGGTGGCGATGGAGACCAACTCGCCGCCGCTCTCCAGCTTGGCCTCGCCGAAGCGGTCGGCGAACAGGCGGCGCACGGCGGGCACGAACGACGAGCCGCCGGTGAGGAACACCTTGTCGATGTCGCCTGGTTTGAGCCCGGACTTCGCCAGCGCCTCGTCGGCAGCCGCGGCGATGGCGGCAAGCTCCGGGGCGATCCAGCCGTCGAAGTCGGCGCGGCGGACCGGCTTTTCAATGCACACGTCGCCGGCCTTGAAACGGAACGTCGCCTGTGTCTCGGTCGAGAGCGCCTCCTTCAGCCGCGAGACCGCCTGGTAGAGGCGGTAGCCGTGGTTGTGGTCGAGGACCTCGACCAGGCGGGCGAGCTTGTGCGGCTCCAGCGCGGTGCGGACCAGGCCGCGGATGTCGCGCATGTCGCGGCTGGCGCGCAGCAGGGCCAGTTGCTCCCAGCGGGCGAAGGCGGCGTAGTAGCGGGCCGGGATCGGCAGCACGTTGTCGAAGGCGCGGTAGCTGCTCCCCTTGCCGAGCTCGGGCGAGACCAGGTGGTCGATGATGCGATAGTCGAACGCGTCGCCTGCGACCGGCGCGCCGGAGTTCGCCAGCGCCTCGGAGCGCACCTCCCCGCCAGCTCGCTTAAACCGCACGATCGAGAAGTCGCTGGTGCCGCCGCCGAAGTCGGCCACCATCACCGTGGCGTCGCCGGCGAGCTTGCGGGCGAAGAAGAACGCCGCGGCGACCGGCTCGTAGGCGTAGCGGATATCCTCGAAGCCCTGGCGGCGGAAAGCGGTCTCGTAGCGGCTGAGCGCCAGCGTCGGGTCGGGGCGCATCCCGGCGAAGTTGACCGGGCGGCCGACGATCAGGCGCGTCGGCAGTTCGGCGAGGTCGGCGCCGCCGTGGTCGCGCATCCGCAACATGAAAGCCGAAAGCAGGTCCTCGAAGCGAAAACGGCGGCCGAGCACATGGGTGTCGGTGAACAATGGGCTAGCCGCATAAGTCTTGAACGACTGGATGAAGCGGGTCTCCAGCGGCTCCTCGACATAGGCGTCGATCGCCCACGGCCCGGCCTCCACCACCCGCGCCTTGGGATCATCGATCGCGGCATGGAACGAGAGCGCCGAGCGGAAGGCGACGATGGCGTCGTTGTCGTGCGGGAAGCTGACCAGGCGCGCCTCGCCGTCCGGCGCGGCCAGGGCCACGACCGTGTTGGTGGTGCCGAAATCGATGCCGATGGCGGCCGTGCCCATTGCCTGATTCCCAACGCCGAAAAGGCCGGCGCCGGAAATCGGGGGCGTCGGCCTAGCTGAAAGTCTCGAAGTAACGCCTGATCAGCCGGCGATAGACATCTGTCAACTGCCGGATATCAGCGATCGGCGTGCGCTCGTCCACCGCGTGCATGGTGGCGCCGACCAGTCCCAGCTCCACCACCGGGCACATTGCGCGGATAAAACGGGCGTCGGAGGTGCCGCCGGTGGTGGAGAGTTCCGGCTTGCGGCCCGCTACCGTCTCGACCGCCTCCGCCACCACCGCGACGAAGTCCCCGGGCTCGGTGAGGAAGGCCTCGCCGCCGATCTCGATCCGCGCGCTGACCTTGCCGCCGAAGCCCTCGCCAGCCTTGGCCGCCTCGGCTTCGATCCAGTCTCCCAGCGCCTCGCCGCTGTGGCCGGGGTTGAAGCGGATGTTGAGCCGGGCGCTGGCGGTCTTGGGGATGACGTTGGTGGCCGGATTGCCGACGTCGATGGTGGTGACCTCGAGGTTGGACGGCTGGAACGCGGGATAGCCTTCGTCGAGCCGCCGCGCCTGCAGCGCGGCCAGCAGCCGGATCAGCACCGGGATCGGGTTGGCGGCGCGGTGCGGATAGGCGACGTGGCCCTGCACGCCGTCCACCGTGACGTAGGCCGAGAGGCTGCCGCGCCGGCCGATCTTGATCATGTCGCCGAACTGGGCCGACGAAGTCGGCTCGCCGACCAGGCAGTGGCTGATCTTCTCGCCCTCGGCCTGCAGCGCGGCCACGACAGCCTTGGTGCCGTGGGTGGCGTGGCCCTCCTCGTCGCCGGTGATCAGTAAAGAGAGCGAGCCCCGCACCTCGCCGGCCGCCAGCGCGCCCTCGGCGGCGGCGATGAAGGCGGCGATGGCGCTCTTCATGTCGGTGGCCCCGCGGCCGATCAGGACCTCGTCCTGGATCCGCGCCTCGAACGGATCGACGCTCCAGGCGCTCGCCTCGCCAATCGGCACGACGTCGGTGTGGCCGGCGAAGCAGAGGTTGGGACCCTGCAGGCCGTGGCGGGCGTAGAGGTTCTCGATCTCGCCGAACTTCATCCGTCGGCAGTCGAAGCCGACTCCCGCCAGCGCCTGCTCGACCACATCCATCGCCCCGGCGTCGGCGGGCGTCACCGAGGGGCGGCGGATCAGCGCCTGGGTCAGGGCGACGGGATCGATCGGATCGGTCATGCCGGCCCGTTTAGGCGGCTTGCCGGCCTACCGCAAACCGCGCGGCGCCTATGCTGCGGCGGCGCGGAACTGCGGGTTGCGGCGGTAGAGGCCCGGGCGGCCGACCACGGCCTGAAAGGCTTCGCCGAGGCCCGCCACCTGTTCCTTCAGCCCCAGCACCAGCACGCCATCCTCGGGCAGGATGAAGGTCAGGTCCTCGATCACCTTGCGCTGCGCCTCGTCGGTCATGTGGCTGAGCACATAACGGCAGAACACCACGTCGAAGCGGCCGATCTGGCGCAGGCCGGCGATCAGGTTGATGCGCCGCCAGCGGATGCGCTGGCGCACCTCGTCGGCGATACGCCACTGCTCGCCGTCCTTCTCGAAGTAGCGGGCGAGCTGACGGATCGGCAGACCGCGCTGCACCTCGAACTGGTTGAACTGGCCGGACTGCGCCCGCTCCAGGGCCAGCCGCGACAGGTCGGACGCGGCCAGCTCGATGCGGACGCCGGGATCGGCCTCGGCCATCTCGCCGGCCGTCATCGCCAGCGAATAGACTTCCTGGCCGGTCGCGCAGGCCGCGCTCCACACCTTGATCGGGGCGCCGCCACGGGCGCGCAGCAGCGGCGGCGCGATCTCCTCGCGGAATTCGCGGAACGGCTCGCGGTCGCGATAGAACGAGGTCTCGCCGCCGGCCATCGCCTCGACCGTGGTCCAGATCAGCGCCTCCTCGCGCCGTTCGCGAATCGCGGCGATCAGCTCGGAGATCGAGTCGAAGCCCTCGCGGCGGGCCACGGGCGCCAGCCGGCTCTCGGTCAGATAGGTCTTGTCGGCCGCCACCTTCAGTCCGGCGCGGGCCCGGCAGAGGGCGACGATCTGAGCGATCTCCTCGGCGGTCACAGGCCAGCCTCCGCGAACTTGGCGGAGATGATGTCGCCGTCGAACGGCTTCATGATGTACTCGTTGGCGCCGGCCTCGAGCGCCTCGCGAATATGGGCGAGGTCGTTCTCAACGGTGCAGAACACCACCACCGGCGTCTCGCCGCCGGGCTCGGCGCGCAGCCGGCGCAGGAACTCGATCCCGGTCATCACCGGCATGTTCCAGTCGAGCAGGATCGCGTCGGGCATGGCGGCGCGGCACCACGCCAGCGCCTCGACGCCGTCGGCGGCCTCCGCGATCTCGTAGCCGATGTCCTCGAGGATCCGCCGCGCCACCTTGCGGATCACGCGACTGTCGTCGACGACCAGACAGGTCCTCATCGAGATGTCGGCGCTCCAACGAACCAAACAGGCGCCCTATCTCGCAGGCGCTTGGTTAAGGAGCGGTGTGACCGGCGGCCCTGCGACGAAGAATCAGGCGGGGATGACCGCTCTCAGGGTCACCAACTCGTCTTCCGCCCGCGCTTCGATCCGGCCGTGGGCGGCTTCGGTGAGCACGTGGATGTAGTAGGCCTGCACCCAGCGGCCGCCGAGACCGTCGCCGAGCGGGCCGCCGGCGAGGCCGGTTTGCACCTCGGCGGCGATCCGCGCCTTCGGGCCCCTCGCGATCGCCGCGACCACGTAGCCGTCCGGCCCCTGGGACGCCTCGAGCCGCGCCATGCCGCCCAGCGGCAGGGCGTTGGCGGCGAGTTGCGCCAGGTTGACCAGCACCTGGGCGGGCGCCTTGGGCAACGAGATCGCCGTGACCGCCCAGTCGAGCTCGGCGCGGACGTGGCCATAGATGCCGCGCGTCAGCCGCTCCAGCTCGGCGCAGTCGAACATGGCCGCGCCCGACGACGCGCCGAACGCGACGCGGGCGAACGCCAGCTGGTCCACCAGCTTGCGCGCGCTGGCGGCGATCAGGTCCATCGCCTCGTCACGCATGTCCTTGGCCGCCGGGTCTTCCAGCAGGTCGAGGCCGGAAACGATCGCTCCGGCTGGACTGATGAAGTCGTGGCAAAGCTTCGAGGCTAGGCGCGCGGCGAGCTCCTCGGGCGGCGCCGGCGTCAGACGGGGCGCCGAAGGACCTGGCTCGGGGTCGAAGGCGGGACCGGGCTCACTCATCGCAGGCAGGATCGCCTGATTTGCCGCTTTGGGAAACGGGCGCCGTGGGTCATAGACGCCGCATGGGACTGGACGTCGCAACCCCCGACATCGCCGCCGAACTTGTCGATCTGGCCGCCGCCGCCGCCCGGCTGATCCTGCCGCTCTGGAAGAGCGGGCTGGTGGTCACCGCCAAGGCCGACGAGAGCCCGGTGACCGAGGCCGACCAGCGCGGCGAGGCGCTGATCCTGGCCGGGCTGGAGCGCTTGTTCCCCGGCGTGCCGGTGATCTCGGAGGAACACGCCAGCGAGTTCGGCACGCCCGACGCGATCGGGCCGCGCTTCTTCCTGGTCGACCCGCTGGACGGCACCAAGGCGTTCGTGCGCGGCGATCCGCACTTCACCGTCAACATCGGCCTGATCGACCACGGCGTGCCGGTGGCCGGCGTGGTGGCCGCGCCGGCCAGCGGCGAGCTTTGGGTCACCACCCTGTCGGGGGTGGTCAAGCGCCATGGCGATGGCCCGTTCGAGCCGATCCGGCCGCGCGCCTGGCCGACCGGCGAGGCGCTGGCGCTGATCAGCCACACGATGAAGGTCGAGACCGCGGATTCGCTGGCGGCGCAGTACCAGTTCCATCGGCGCGAGCCGATGGACTCATCGATCAAGTTCTGCCGGATCGCCGAGGGCGCCGCCGACATCTATCCGCGCCATGGCCCGACCATGGAGTGGGACACCGCCGCTGGCCACGCCGTGCTGATCGCCGCCGGCGGCATGGTGACGACGCCAGAGGGCGAGCCTTTCCTCTATGGCAAGGCCAGCGAGGGTTTCCGCAACGGTTGGTTCGTGGCGCGGGGCCCCGGCGGCCCCTAGCGCGCCAGCAGCGGCAGCGCGGCCAGATAGCCCCAGAAGCCGGTCATGAAGGCCAGGGCGGCGATCCAGACGAACGGGCGGGCGACGTCAACCAGATCGTCAGCCGTTTCGGCGCGGCTGATCGCCCGGGGTCCGTGTTCCATGACGTCAGGCGGCCTCGGCGCGATGGCGCGGATGGAAGAACAGCGCCTGGCCGATCGCCGCCTTCACCGTCTCCGGCTGGAACGGCTTGGTGATCAGGAAGGTCGGTTCCGGCCGCTCGCCGGTCAGCAGGCGTTCGGGGAAGGCGGTGATGAAGATCACCGGGGCGTCGTGATCCTGCAGGATGTCGCGCACCGCATCGACCCCGGAGGAGCCGTCGGCGAGCTGGATATCGGCCAGCACCAGCCCCGGCGCCGAGCGCCGCGCGGCTTCGACCGCCTCTGAGCGCGTGGCGACGATGTCGCTGACGCTGTGGCCGAGTTCCTTGACCAACGCTTCAATGTCGGCGGCGATCACCGGCTCGTCTTCGATGATCAGCACCTCGGTGGCCAGCTCGGCGTCGATCTCGGTCTGGGCCTGGCCGATCAGGCGCTCGACCTCGGGAAAGGTCACGCCGAGGATCTGCGCGGCTTCGGCCGGGGTGAAGCCCTCCAGCGCGGTGAGCAGGAAAGCCTGGCGCGACCGCGGCGCGATGCGCATCAGCCGTTGCGAGGCGTCCGTCGGCAGAGCCGCTTCCGCCTCGACGCCGCGGGGCTCGAGCCTTGCCCCGGCGCTCTGCCAGATGGTGTGGAATACCTGGTAAAGGGCGACGCGCGGCGTGGCTGTGGCTTCGAGTTGCCGCTCCCCCGCCGCGAGCGCTTCGAGCGTGGCGCGGACGTAGTTGTCGCCGGTGGTCTGGTCGCCGGTGAGGGCGCGGGCGTAGCGGCGGACATAGGGAAGGTGGGGTGCGAGACGAGCGAGCAGACTCAAGGTCGGACCTCTTCGTTGTGATCACGCCACGCCTCGGCCGCGCGGCTGGGGCCAGTCGCGCCCTGCGGCGCCCCCATCAAGCTTAGCAAACGCATCCGGATCGGACGGGTTCCCGCGTAACACCCAATTATGCGCACGGTTCAGCGGCGGTTTGATGGCGTTCGCCGTGCTCAAGCCAGTTTATTGGCGGCGTCGGGGGAACCTCTTGCAAAGCGGCGCGTTTCGGGACGGAATTGAGCGGCTATGGGGGCGAGAGCGCGTGAGATCGCGCCGGAGCATGATTGATCAGCAACCGATGAAACGGTCGCGCACAAAATCGCCCAGCCTGGACGAAGCGCGGCTGCGGCAGCAGGCCATTGGCGTGCGGCTTCGCCAGATGTTCGACGAGGTCGTCAACGAACCTGTCCCCGACGAGTTCCTGCAGATTCTTCGCCGGGGCGACGAGAAGCGCTCGGGAGAAGGTTGATGGCGTCGGCCAGCCGCCGGACCGAGCACGATCCGATCCGCGACGAAGCATTCCGACGCGAGCTCGTAGGTCTGATCCCGCACTTGCGGGCGTTCGCCCGCACGCTCAGCGGTGATCCGACCGCCGCCGACGACCTGGCCCAGGACGCCCTGATGAAGGCCTGGGACGCCCGGGCCAGCTTCGAGATGGGCACCAACATGAAGGCATGGACCTTCATGATCCTGCGCAACCAGTTCTACTCGGAAAAGCGCCGCTCCTGGCGCCAGAGCCAGCTCGACCAGGAAGCCGCGGAGCGGACCCTGGTGGCGGTGGACAATCCCGAAGCGCCGGTGGCGCTCGACGAGTTGCGGCTGGGCCTGGCGATGCTGCCGATCGAACAACGCGAAGCCCTGATCCTGGTCGGCGCCGGCGGCTTTGCCTACGAGGAAGCCGCCGAGATCTGCGACTGCGCGGTGGGGACGGTGAAGAGCCGCGTCAGCCGGGCGCGGCGGGCGCTGCAGGGCATTCTCGAGAGCGGCTCATACCACCGCGACGGCTCGTCCGCCGGCGAGGCCATGAACGCCATCCTGGCCGACGCGGAGCGCCTGAGCCAGGCCAAATGAAACCTGCCGGCCTTGTCCGGCCGGTCTGGCCCGCGACCATCCGGCTGCGCCTGGGTCTGGCGCTGGCGCTCGCGCTGCTGCCGGTGCTGATCCTTGGCGGGGTGCAGGCCGGTCTCGCCTTCCAGCGGCAGGGCCAGGTCGAGCGCGTCGAGCTGACCGCCGCCGCCCAGCGCAGCGGCGCCATCGCCCGGGCCCGGATCGAGTCGGCGCAGGTGCTGCTGCAGACGCTGGCGCCCGGCTCGGTCGGCTTCCAGTGCGCGCAGCGGCTCTCCGAGATCGAGGCGCGGCTGAAGGGCTACGAGAACCTGATCCGCTTCGACCCCACCGGCCGCTTCGCCTGCGCGGCCGCCAACGTGCCGGCGGACGCGGACCGGGCCAGCCGGCCCTGGTTCCAGGCGTTGGCGCGCGGCTCGCCACTGGTGATCGTCGCCAATCCCGGCGCGACCTACGCCAGCCAGCCCTCGCTCATCGCCGCTGTTCGCGCCGAGACCCCCACCGGGCAGTTCGACGGCGCGCTGGCCGCCGTGATGAGCCTGGCGAGCCTGCGCCCCGACACCTCTGATCCATCGCTCCCCTCGGGCTCAGAGGTCGCCCTGGCCGACACCCAAGGCCACTGGCTCTCGGCGACCGACCAGACCCGGTTCCCACCCCATCCGCAGGTGAACTTCGCCGGCGGCGGCTCGCAGCTGTGGGCGCAGGCGGATCGCTACGGCCGCGACCGGCTGTTCGCCGCCGCGCCGCTGGTGGGCCAGGACGTCTTCGTCGTTATCTCAGCGCCGACCCAGGGCGTGGTCTCGTGGGCGTGGGTCAATCCGGTCAGCGCCGTTGCCCTGCCGCTGCTGGCCTTCACCCTGGCGCTGATCGCGGTCTGGAGCGTGGCCGAGCGCGGGGTGGTGCGCTGGATCGCCTATCTGCAGCGTATCGCCGCGATCTACGCCCGCGGCCGCTTCAGCGTCCGGCCGGTGCAGGCCGAGCGGGCGCCGCCGGAGATCCGCGACCTCGCCGACACGCTGGGCGCCATGGCCGCCACCATCGTCGCCCGCGACGCCGCCCTGCTCGACCACCTGGCGCAGAAGGACGCGATGCTGCTGGAGATCCACCACCGGGTGAAGAACAACCTGCAGATCATCTCCTCGCTGCTCAACATGCAGCAGCGCGCGCTGACCGATCCGGCCGCGCGGGCGGCGATCTCGGACACCCGCCAGCGGATCAGCGCGCTGGCCCTGATCTACCGCGCGCTCTACCAGAGCCCCGACCTGCGCCGGGTCGACCTGCGCGAGTTCCTGGAGGAACTGGTCGGTCAGCTGATCACCGGCGACGCCGGCCAGCGGCTCGCCGCGCGCACCGATCTTTCCTGCGACTCGGTGGTGATCGACCCGGACCGCCTGGCGCCGATCGCGCTGTTCGCGGTCGAGGCGATCAGCAACGCGCTGAAGCACGGCATGGCCGCCGGCGGCCAGCTCAGCGTCACCTTCCGCGCCCACGACAGCATGGCCGAGCTGTGCATCATCGACACCGGGTTCGAAGGCAAGGTGGCCAAACTCGGCGTCGGCGTCGGCCGCACCCTGATGAGCGCCTACGCCCGCCAATTGCGCGGCGAGGCGTCGTTCAAGGCCAATCCCGGCGGGGGCCTGACCGCGCGGGTCAGCTTCCCGATTCCGGAGAGCATGGAGCGCCGCGCCGCCGACCACGAGCCGGAGCGGGTCAGAGCGCTCAGTCCCGCAGCAATTCGTTGATCGAGGTTTTGGAGCGGGTCTGGGCGTCGACCGTCTTCATGATCACCGCGCAGTTGATCGAAAGACCGTTGTCGTGCGCGTCCTGGCGGCTGCCGGCCATCACCACCGAATAGGCGGGCACCTCGCCCCGCGCGACCACCTCGCCCGTCCTGCGATCGACGATCGGCGTGTTGGCGGTGATGTAGACCCCCATCGAGATCACCGCGCCTTCGCGGATGATCACGCCCTCGGCCACTTCCGAGCGGGCGCCGATGAAGCAGTTGTCCTCGACGATGGTGGGGCTCGCCTGCAACGGCTCCAGCACGCCGCCGATGCCAACCCCGCCGGATAGGTGGACGTTCTTGCCGATCTGGGCGCACGAGCCGACCGTGGTCCAGGTGTCGACCATGGTTCCCTCGCCCACGCAGGCGCCGATATTGACGAAGGACGGCATCAGCACCACGCCCGGCGCGATATAGGCGCCGCGCCGCACGATCGAGCCTGGCACGGCCCTGAAGCCCGCCGCCTGGAACTCCTCGGCGTTCCAGTTGGCGAACTTGGAAGGGATCTTGTCCCACCACGGGCCGATGCCGTCGCCGAGCGCGCCTGCGCGCAGCACCGCGTTCGGATTGAGCCGGAACGACAACAGAATGGCCTGCTTGGCCCATTGGCAGGGTTCCCAGCGGCCGTCCTCATTCCGGACCGCTGACCGCAGCTTTCCCGAATCGAGCAGCGCGATGGTTTCTTGGACCGCCGTGCGGACGGGACCCGTTGTCGCCAGGCCGATCGCCTCGCGCCGCTCCCACGCCGCCTCGATCTCGGTCTGCAGATCGGAGAAGGAGATGTCGGTCATGCGGGTTCCCTGGTCCAGGCCTCGGCGAGGAACGACGCGAGGCGCGGTGCGCGGTAGCGGACGAACGGGTCGGTGTTCCGGCCCGCATCCAGCCCCACGAGTACAGTGGTCATGCCGAGCTCGGCGGCGGGCTCGAGGTTGAGCGCGCGGTCCTCGAAGAAGGCGGTGGTCCGGGGTGCGATGGCATGGGCGGCGATCAGGCGCTGGAACGCTTCTGGGTCCGGCTTGGGAATGAAGCCTGCGCTCTCGATGTGGAAGACCTCTTCGAACAGCGCGCTGAGGCCGAGGTGATCCATCACCCGGCGGGCGTGCTCGGCGTCGGCGTTGGTGAAGATCAGCCGCCGACCCGGCAGGCGCTCGATCGCCGCGATCAGATCATGGTCGCGGGCGAGCACCTCCAGCGACAGGTCGGCGAAAGCCTGGTGAAACTCGTGCGGGTCGACGTCGTGGTTCAGCATCAAGCCCCTCAGCGTGAGGCCATGCTGGTCGAGATAGCGCTTCTGCAGCGCGCGCGCCTCGTCACGCGGCAGACCGGTCAGCTGCGCGACGTAGGTGGTGATCCGGTCTGAGATGTCGATGCCGAGACCGGTCTCGAACGGATAGAGCGTGTTGTCGAGATCGAACAGCCAGGTGTCGATGTGAGTCAGGTCGGCGCTCATTCTCCTGCGCCCCTATCGGAGCTTCGCAGGACGGGTCCTCCGGGGCCTTGGCGAAGCAGGATCACGCCCTCACCAGCGTGCCGGCGCCGTGTTCGGTGAACAGCTCGACCAGCATGGCGTGGGGACGGCGGCCGTCGAGGATAACCGCGGATTCCACGCCCGCCTCCACCGCAGCTACCGCGGTCTCCAGCTTCGGGATCATGCCGCCCGAGACGACGCCGGTCGCCACAGCCTTGCCGGCCTCCTGCAGCGTCATCTGGCGGATCAGTTCGCCATTGGCGCCGATCACGCCCTGGACGTCGGTGAGCAGCAGCAGGCGCTTGGCCTTCAACGCGCCGGCCAGGGCGCCCGCCACTGTGTCGGCGTTGATGTTGTAGGTGTCGCCTTCCGCCGAGACCCCGATCGGCGCGATCACCGGGATGTAGTCGTCGGTGGAGTTGATCAGGTCGAGGATCAGCTTCGGATCGACCCTGGTCGGCTCGCCGACGAAGCCGAGGTCGACCACCTGCTCAATGTTCGAGGTGGGATCCTTGCGGGTGCGGGTGGCCTTCTCGACCGTGATCAGCCGCGCGTCCTTGCCGGAGAGTCCGACGCCGCGGACATCGGCCTCGGCGCCGGCGAGGGTGATCCAGTTGGCGATCTCCTTGTTGATCGCGCCGGAGAGGACCATCTCGGCCACCTCCATGGTCGGCTCGTCGGTGACGCGCAGGCCGTCGACGAAGGTCGACTTGACCCCGGCGCGTTCCAGCATGGCCGAGATCTGCGGGCCGCCGCCGTGGACGATCACCGGGTGCAGGCCGAGCAGCTTCAGCAGCACGGCGTCGGCGGCGAACAACTTGGCGATCGCCTCCTCGCCCATGGCGTGGCCGCCATACTTGATCACCACGATCTCGCGGTCGTAGCGCTGGATGTAGGGCAGGGCCTCGGCGAGCGTCCGCGCCGTGGCCCAGCCCTGCGCCTCGCGGGTCTCGGCGGTGTCAGCCATATCTGTTCAGGTCCGCAGAAGCCGGCGCCGCGCGGGAGCCATCGGGGCGCCTCGATAGCGAAGCCGAGCGGTGCTGTCACCCCAAAGCGCCGCCCGCCGGCGCCGCGCTGGTCGATCGGTCAGGCGTCCAGAGCGGCTGGAGCGCCGAGGTTGTCTACCGTGGACGACCGGCCTTCGTTAGACTGCCCGGCCAAGCTCGGCAAAGGGGGGTATCGATGGGTCTGACGCCCAACATGTTGTTCGTGGCCCGGCTTGCGGCCGGCGGAGCGATGGCGATCTCGCTGAGCGGCTGCGGACCGTCGTCATCGACGTCGGCTGGCGGCGCAAGCGCGCCGGCGGTCGCCACGGCGCAAGCGGTCGCGCCGAACGCCTGCGACGTGCTCAGCGAGGCCATCGCCAAGAAGTATCTTGGCGATGGCGCCCAGCTGCGGCGCAAGGCTCAGCCAAACCCGAAGATGACTCAATGCCAGTACGGCAGCGACAGGGGCGCCATCACCGTCATGGTGGGCCCCTGGGACATGGTCCACATGGCGACGCCGATCGACAAGCCCCAGGCGGGGATCGGCGACGAAGCCTACAACGGTGCTGGCGGCCTCTACGTCCGTAAGGGCGATCTCGGAATCGAGATCGACGTCATGGTCGCCAGCGGCGAGTTTTGGGGCAAGGCGGCGGACGACTTGGAGGCGCAGACCCTCGCGGCGGAAATCAAGGTGGCGCCGGATCTGCTGGCGCGGCTCTGACCGGTCAGCGGGCCGGATGACGCGGCGTTCGGCGGCCGCTATGACGGCGGCCGTGATTGGGTGTTCGACGGCGCCGGTTTCGGATGACTTCGCGGAGGGGCGCGCGGCGTGCTGAGGCCGCGGCGACGCGGGCTGGCGTCGATCAATTCGGAGATCCGCGACGGCATCATGCCGGCGGCCGAGGGCGTGGCCCTGACGCCAAGTCCGCCGCGCACCGCCGAAGCGGCCGGGCCGCGAAACTTCCGCACTGTCGCCCTGATAATCGCCTGCGCGCTGTTCATGGAGCAGATGGACGCGACCATCCTGGCCACGGCGCTGCCGACCATGGCGCGCGATTTCGGCGTGCCGGCGACCTGGCTCAGCTCGGCCTTGACCTCCTACCTGCTGGCGCTGGCGATCTTCATCCCCGCCAGCGGCCGCCTGGCCGACCGGTTCGGCTCCAAGACGGTGTTCCGCCTGGCTATCCTGCTGTTCCTGGCCGGATCGATGGCCTGCGGCCAGGCCAGGAGCCTGCCGTTCCTGATCGGCGCCCGCTTCGTGCAGGGCATCGGCGGGGCGATGATGATCCCGATCGGCCGGCTGGTGCTGCTGCGCAGCGTCGCCAAGGAGGATCTGGTTCAGGCCATGTCGTGGCTGATCATCCCGGCGCTGGTAGGCCCGATCATCGGCCCGCCGCTGGGCGGCTTCATCGTCACCTACCTGGACTGGCGCTGGATCTTCTACCTGAACCTGCCGGTCGGCTTTCTGGGCGTGGCGCTGGTGACCAAGTTCATCGGCCAGGTGCGCGGCGAGGCGCCGCCCAGGCCGGATTTTCTCGGCTTCGTGCTGTCGGGGATCTCGCTCGGCTGCCTGCTGTTCGGCTTCGAGATGACCAGCCGGACGGGCGAGCTGGGACCTGCCGTCATCCTGATCGCCGTGGGTTTCGTGGCGGGGGTGTTCTACATCCTCCACGCCCGTCGCACCGCCGCGCCGATTCTCGACCTGTCGCTGATGCGGATCGCGACCTTCCGGCTCTCGGTGATCGGCGGCTCGCTGACCCGCATCACTCAGGGCGCGCAGCCGTTCCTGCTGCCGCTGATGTTGCAGCTGGGCTTCGGCATGAGCGCGGCGGCGAGCGGATCGATCACCATCGCCGGCGCCATCGGTTCGCTCGGCATGAAGTGGCTGGCGCCTGCGGCGCTGCGGCGGTTCGGCTTTCGCGACAGCCTGACCGTCAACGGCCTGATCGCCAGCGCCGGCTACGCCGTTTGCAGCCTGTTCCGTCCGGCCTGGCCGATCGCGGCGATCTTCGCGGTGCTGGCGGCGTGCGGGTTCTTCATGTCGTTCCAGTTCACCGCCTACAACACCATCGCCTACGACGAGATCCCGCCGGAGCGGATGAGCGCCGCCACCAGCTTCTACGCCACCTTCCAGCAGCTGATGCTGTCGCTGGGCATCTGCGTGGGCGCGGTCGCCCTGCACGTCGGCATGCTGGCCACCCACAGCCCGACGCCGAAGCTCAGCGATTTCAGCCTGGCCTTCTGGATCGTCACCGCCATCTCGGCCCTGGCGACGATCTGGAACCGCCGGTTTGCCCCCGACGCCGGCGCGGCGCTCGCCGGCCGCGCGCCGGTGTCAACCGAGCCGCTGGAGGCCTGATCGGCGCTTCAGGACGCCTGCTCGAACGTGGTCCACTTGCGCGGCCAGCGCCAACCGAGCGAGCGGACCTCGCTGGGCTTCAGCGCCAGGGCCTTGATCGTCCGCGGCGACAGTTCGCTGACCACATGCACCGGCTCCAGGCCGCGGACCGGGCTGGTGGCGACCCTGCCGATCAGGAGCGCGCTGTCGATCGCGGTCCACTCGGCCTTGGCCTGGTCGCCGTGCCCGACGGCGAAGAAGTGGCGCAAGGCGATCGGCTCGCCCACGAGTTCCACCATCACGCCAATCAGCCACCCGTTCGCCACAGCCCTAGGCCATCGCCCGACGGGCGCTGGCTTCGACCGCTTCACGGGGGATCAGGCGGATCGTCGAGCTGCCCTTCGCCAGGATGTTCCCCGCGGCGTCGAGCAGCCGGCCTTCGGCGAAGCAGGTGGCGCGGCCGCGCCGTTCGATCCAACCCTCGGCGATCACCCGGCCGGGGCGGACCGGGGCGAAGTAGCTGACCTTCAGCTCCAGCGACATCGGCGTCATCTCCGGCAGCATCGAGATCGACGCGTGCGCCATGGCCGAGTCGATCCAGCCGCAGACGAAGCCGCCCTGCGCCACCCCGCCCGAGTGGCACATCTGCGGTCCCACCTCGTACTCGATCACCGAACGCCCGGCTTCAGAGCTGACGACGCGGACCTGGCCGAGCGTGGCCTGGAGAGTGGGGGCGATCGAATCGGACATGCAGGCTCCATGGGCGGTAGTCGACTAGAGGCTAAGACGGCGCCGGCGCCAACCTGGCTCAATCGTCGGTCACAGGGTCGGCCGAGGGGGCCGGGACGCAGGCGCGCCGTTGACGCATGTCAACGACCGCTCGGCCGCGTCGGTCTAAGCCCGTTCAAACCGGCCGCCAGTCAACCCCCAACCATCGTGGCCGACGAGAGGGAGTGAAACGATGAAATTGGACAATCTGCGCTGTCGATTGACACCCGGCGCCGTCGCCATCCTTGGCGCGACGGTGGGCCTGTTGCTGACGCCGAGTTCCGCGGTGCTGGCTCAGCCCGCATCCGTCGCGTCCAGTGCGCCGTCGACCACCACCGAATCGCTCACCGTCGTTGCGCCGCGGGTGGCGCGCCGAGAAGTGGCCGGCACTGCGCGCTTCGTCGGCACGCCGGTCGAGCTGCTCACGAGCGGGCGCCCCGTCAGCTTCGCCGGCCTCGATCTGACGACTCAAGCCGGCGTGGACGAGTTCAAGCAGCGCATCATGTACGGCGCCCTGGCCGCCTGCGATGAGATCGAGGCTGAGTATCCATCGAACATCTACGTTCCCGTTCCGGCGAACCAGAACTGCCCCGATACGGCCGCGCGAGCCGCTCTGATCGTGGCCGATCAGATCATCGCTGCGACCAGGTCCCACGCAAGATAGGACGTCGGCCAAGACGGGTGGCGCCGCCGCCAGCTGCTAGGCCAGCGCGGCGCGCGCGGCTTCGGCGCGCAGGACATCCAGGCCCGCGCCGCTGACCGCAGAAACCGCCAGGGCGCGGGGGAACGCGGCCGGGCGCTTGGCGACCGCTGCCTCGGAGCGGGCCCGAACCGCCTCGGCCGCGGCCGGCTTCAGCTTGTCGGCCTTGGTCAGCACGACCTGGTAGGAGACCGCAGCGGTGTCGAAGGCCGCCATGGCCTCGGCGTCGGTCGGCTTGAGCCCATGGCGCGCGTCGATCAGCAGGAACACGCGGCGCAGGTTGGGCCGGCCGCGCAGGTAGTCCCGCGCCAGGTTCTGGAACCGCTTGGCCTCGCCCTTGGACGCCTTGGCGAAGCCGTAGCCGGGCAGATCGACCAGGCGGATGCGTCCGTCGAGCAGGAAGAAGTTCACCTCCCGGGTCCGGCCGGGCTCGGAGGAGGAGCGCGCCAGGCCGTGGCGGCCGACCAGGCCGTTGATCAGGCTGGACTTGCCGACGTTGGAGCGGCCGGCGAAGGCGATCTCGGGCAGGTCGGGCGGCGGCAACTGGTCGATCTGCGCCGCGCCCATGATGAATTGCGCATCGTGGGCGAACAGCACCCGCGCCGCCTCTATCTCCGCCTCGGAGAAGTCCTCGTTCACTCCGCCGCCTTGGCGGCCGTCCTGTGCGCGGTGAGCCGGGCGAACAGCTGGTCGATCGGGTTGTCCACCTTGAACCGGCGCATCAGCACGTATTGCTGCACCAGGGTGAACACGGACGAGAACGACCAGTAGATCACCAGGCCGACCGAGCTCTGCGCCAGCACGATCATGAACACCCACGGCATCCAGCGCATCAGCTTCTGCTGCGTCGGGTCGATGCCGGTCATGGTCGGGCCGGTCAGCAGGCTGACCCACATGGTGGCCGCGTAGATCATCGGCCAAAGGCCAAGGTGGAACAGCAGGGTGAAGATGCCGCCGACGAACGGCACCCCTTCGATCGCGAGGATCCAGGCGTTGTGCAGCGGATCCCACGGCAGAAGGCCGAACAGGTTCCAGACGGAGGTCGGGTCGGGCGCCGAGAGGTCCTTCACCCAGCCGAACGAAGCGTGGCGCATCTCGATGGTGACGTTGAAGACGTTGTTCAGCGCATAGAACACCGGCAGCGGCAGCAGCATCGGGATGCAGCCGGTCACCGGATTGATCTTTTCCCGCGCATAGAGCGCCATCATCTCCTTCTGCTGCGCGGCCGGGTCGCCCTTGAAACGCTCCTGCAGCGCCTTCATCTCGGGCTGCACCTTCTTCATCTTGGTCGACATCGCGTAGGAGGCGTTGAAGGCCGGGAACATCACCGCACGGATGGTGATGGTCAGCGCCAGGATCGCCCAGCCGAAGCCGAGGCCGATGGTGGCGAGGTAGCCGGCGTAAAAGTCCATCACCCGGAACACCGGCTTGGAGAGGATCTCGAACCAGCCCCAGTCCACCGCCTTGTCGAAGTTCGGCAGCTTCAGCGCATCGCCATAGGCTTCCAGGGTGTTCACCACCTTGGCGCCGGCGAAGATGTGGGTGGTCTCGGTGGTCGAACCGCCGGGCAGTATCACGCGCGGCTGACCGACGTAGCTGGCCTGGTAGTCGTCGACGCCGTTGACCGGCGTCACCTCGAAGCGTGCGTGCAGGGGCTCGTTCTGCGGCGGGGCGAACACGGTCATCCAGTACTTGTCGGTGATGCCGGTCCAGCCGCCGGTAGACGGGAAGTCCTTGGTCCCGTCCTTCTTCATGGCCGCGTAGCGGACCTCTTTCAGCACCTTGTCGAACATGCCGATCGCCCCTTCGGTGGCGATCTTGCCGGCGTCGGGGGCCACGCCGCGGCGCTGCACGGCGCCGTAGGGGGCGATGTTGACGGCGGCCGCGCCGTGGTTCTCGACCGTGTCGGTGACGGTGAACAGGTACTGCGGGTCGACCTTGATCTCGCGGTGGAAGGTCAGGCCCGCCGGCGAGGCGTAGGTGAGTTCAAGCGGATGGCTGTCGGTGAGCGGACCTTGGGAGGTCTGGGTCCAGGGCGTGGTCTCGTCCGGCGCGCCGACTGCGCCCACCCAGCCGCCGACGGCGTAGTAGGCGTTCGCCGCGCCGAGCGGGCGCAGCAGCTCCACCGGCGGCGAGCCCGCGTCGGTGGTCTGGCGGTATTGCTTGAGGAACAGGTCGTCGAGCCGCGCGCCGGTCAGGCTGATCGAGCCGGTCAGCTGGGGCGTATCAACCGCCACGCGCGGCGTCGCCGCCAGCGCTTGGGGTCGGGTCAGCACCGGAGCGGCCGGCTGGCCGTTCGGGGCCAGACCTTGCTTGACCTGCGCCGCCGCGGTCGCCTGGGCGGCGGCGGCCTCGGCCTGCTTGCGCTTGTCCATCGGCCCGATGACGAACTGCTCGTAGGCCATCACCATGACCAGGGTCACGACGATGAAGATGATGAAGTTGCGGTTGTTGTCGGGCTGCATCGGGCGCGGGGCGTGCCTTCCGGCGGGCTCTAGGCGGGGTTCTGGGGCGGCGTCGAAGCCGGAGAGGCGTCGCCCCTCGTCGTGGCGGGGGCGCCGAGATCGGCGGCGAGCCTTATCAGCGCGCTTTTCACATCGTCAAGCAAACGCAGGTACGGGCGGCTGGTCGAGCCGCCGCGGGCGATGAGCACATAGTCGCACCCCGCCCGCGCCAGACCCGGAAACGTCGCCCGCGCGGCCTCGCGCAGACGCCGCTTCGCCCGGTTGCGCACCACCGCGCCGCCGAGCCGGCGGGTTGCGGTGAAGCCGACACGGATCGCGCCCGTTCCATCCACCCGATCGCGCGCCTGCACCAAGACAGCTCCTCTGGCGCAGGCAAAGCCTTTCGCCGCCGCCAGAAAATCGGCGCGCTTCTTCAGTCGTTCAAGGGGTGGGGCGGCTTCGGTCAGCCCGAAACCTTTCCGGCGTTGCGCCTATGCCGTCAGACGCTTGCGGCCCTGGGCCCGGCGGCGCGCGATGATCTTGCGGCCGTTCTTGGTCGACATCCGCAAGCGGAACCCATGCCGGCGCTTACGCACGAGGCGGGAGGGCTGAAAGGTGCGCTTCACGGGTCGGGCTCCGAAGGGTCAGGCGCTTAAAGTGAGCGGGCGGCAATAGGGTAAGGCGTCGCCAAAGTCAAATGCCGCAACCCGTATCGAAGGACGGTGCGCGCCGCAGGCGCACTCAAGTTTGAACGCGGAGATCGCAGAGGAGACGCGGAGGACGCGGAGTCGCCTTCTCTGCGATCTCTGCGTCTCCTCCGCGGCCTCTGCGTTAAGCCTTTTTTCGCCTGCGGCCGCTCGGACTCGGGTTCCTACTCCGCCGCGGCGGCCATCGGCGCTGGCTGGCCGCCGCGCAACAACCGCCCAGGCAACGCATCCGTGGCGACGCCGTCGCGGTAAGTGACCTGGCCGGCGACCACCGTCGCCGAATAGCCGCTGGCGCGTTGCAGCAGCCGCCTGCCGCCCGCCGGCAGGTCGTAGGCGACCTCGGGGCCGTGCAGGGTCAGCCGCTCGTAGTCGATCACGTTGAGGTCGGCGCGATAGCCGGGGGCGATGACGCCGCGGTCGTAGAGGCCGACCGTGCGAGCGGTGTCCCT
>DATNIH010000229.1:0-3142 GCA_035604515.1 Caulobacteraceae bacterium
TGGCGGTGACGATCGCTGCTTCGTACGAGTACGGCCCAAGGTAAACATCCCAGTCAACCTTAACTAACCATTCGCCATGTTTAGTAAAAACTTCGATGTGAGTGGCCGTCACGGCTCACCTGACAGTGAAAGAGCATGTCCTAAACAATTATATAAGTACTACTTGGGTAAAACCAACTCTCTTTACTTCCTCTATAGAAATTAAGCTTAACAGGTCCGTTCTAGAGCTGACGGTCCAGCGGCAATGCCCGCTTGCGGGCGGAGCACCAACGTCCGCTAACGACCCAAAGCGGACACTCTAGATCTCAGGCGTAGCGCTTCCAAACCATCTCCGGGACGAAGGCGAGCAGCGCGAGGAGCAGCGTCCCGTTGATAATGTTGCTGAACATGCCGGCGGCGGGCTCGATCACGCCCGACGCGGAGAGCGCCGCAAAGGCAGCACCCAGAAGCAGCACGGGGCCGGAGATGAAACAATGGACGCGGTGGCAGCGGCGCGCGTTGAGCAGACAGCCGGTCGCCATCCACGCGAAGACGACCGCCCAGACGCTCGCATCGGCGCGTTGCGAAAGACGCGGGAAGTTCGCGAGCGTCCCGATCGCCACTGGCAGGCCCCACCACGAGAGAATCATCAAGGGCTGGCGAGCCCAATCTCTGCTGGACGGCGCTGACGGTGCTTCGACTAGAGCGGTCATGGTCTGGGTGTCTCCTTTGTCATTGCTGTCAGGCCCCGACCTTCCTGCCGGCCAAGCGCCTGGACCGGCGGACATGCGACATCCCCGTAGGAGCAGAACACGCAGCAGTCGCCCGGCTCAGGCTTGAGAACCGCGCCGGACCCCTTGCAATCGTAGAAGTACTGACAGGCTTCGGTGGGCATGATCTCTCTCGCCCGGTGTCCGCACAGCGGGCACGTGAGGGTCGATAGAGACTGCCCTTCGACGGGAGGGGACCGAGACATAACGCTGATCGCTTTCAGAGCGGTTCCAGCGTACTGTGCAACCCGTAGCCACTACGGGATCAAGCGCTATGATGGCGCGTCGGACTCTCACGATCGGCCGCCTCGCCACCGCGGCGGGCGTGAACCTCGAGACCGTTCGCTACTACGAGCGTGTCGGGCTGATGCCGCCGCCCGACCGCACCGTCGGCGGCCACCGCAGCTACGCGCCCGAGCACCGCTCGCGTCTGGCCTTCATTCGCCGCGCGCGCGAACTGGGCTTCAGCCTCGACGACATTCGCAGGCTGTTGGCGCTCGCGGAGCCCGGTCGGCAGTCATGCTCTGAGGTGAAGACCATCGCCGCGGAGCATCTTCTCGACGTGCAGGCCAAGATCACCGACCTCACGAAGCTGGCCGCCGCGCTGGCCGACGCAGTCCGCAAGTGCGGCGAGGGCGATGTCCCTGACTGCCCGGTCATCGAGGTGCTCGGTCGAGCGTAATCGGCGCGGTCGACAGTCAGCGCGATGGTCCGCTCTCGGGCGGATCGCTAAGGTCTGCTTTCGACCCAAAGCGGACATTCTCAGGTAGGTCCGTCGAGCTCCGCAGGGTCGCCGCTTGGTGCGCCGGCGCGCCGGGGTCAAAGCGTCGCGAGCAGGTCGCGCAGTGTACGGAAGATCCGGCTCCCCCGGGGATCGACGCCATCGACCGGCTCGACCAGCCAGTTGTTGGGCGTATAGCCGAGGGCGACGCTGGCCTCGGGATCGGCGATGATCATGCTGCCGCCGGTGCCGCCCCAATGCATTGCCGTCGAGCTGGGCGCCCGAAACTGCGGCGTGTCCAGCGCCAGCCCCAGGCCCGAACCTGATCCAGCCGAAGATCGGACATTGGTCGTATGCTTGCTCGGTCGCGGCCTCGCGCACGATCTCCGGCGAGAGATAGCGTGCGCCGTCCAGCGTCCCGCCGGTGGCGAGCAGGGTCGCGATACCCGCAACCGACCGGGCATTGCCCAAGCCTACGCCCGCGGGAACTTCGGCGGAGAGCCCCTCCCACGACATCAAATCCCATTGCGCGCTTGCGGCCGAGAGCGACGCGCTCCAGCGCGCTAGGACCGTCCCTGGCGGCCGCTCGCCGCGCTGTGGCGGCCAGGCGACATGCGCGACCCGAGCCATGTCCGACCGGTCTGACAGTCCCATCTGGAAGTCGATCCCGCAGGGCGCCGCGATCTCCTCCCGGAAAAACTGCGCCGGGCGGCGCCCGTCAACGCGGCGAACGAGCTCGCCGAGCAGAAACCCGTAGGTGTGAGCGTGGTACATGATCCGACGTTCGCCGCCGAACCAGTGCGGAGTCGCGGCCAACGCAGCGGTCGCGGATGGCCAGTTGCGGTAAACCTCGAAGCCGACCGGCGGATCGAACGCGGGGACCCCGGCGCAGTGGCAGAAGGCGTCGCGCACGGTCACGCGCTCCTTGCCGCCCTGGGCGAACTCCGGCCAGTAGCGGGCGATCGGCGCGTCGAGATCGATGAGGCCGCGGTCGACAAGCCGCATCGCCGCAATCGCCATGGGGATCTTGGTCGTGGACATAACGTTCACGATCGTGTCCCGCTGCCACGGGTGCGTGCGCTCAGGGTCCATCCAGCCCGCCCACAGGTCGACGACGGGCTTGCCCTGATGCGTCAGCGCGAGCGACGCGCCGAGCTCGAGCCCCGCGTCGAAGCTGGCCGCAAAGGCCTCCTTCATCGGCAAGAAGCGCTCTTCGCAGAAGCCGTGGATCTCGATGGTCATCTGAAGGCCCCTACGAATGGGTACGCGCCCACCAGGTCTTCGGCAACGCTCCGAAGCGGCCGGGCCGGGATCAGAGCGTGGCTTTGACGCCAATGTCCGGTTTCAGGCCACCACCGAACGTCTGCTTCCGACCCAGAGCGGACGCTCGATCCAGCCGGGAAGTCGGGTGGACCGCAGTGCGCTAGACTGGCTTTCCGTGAGTTCGTAGATTGCCGGTCTCCCATCAAGCGGGGGGCCTGAAATGCTTCTTCGGTGCGCGGGACTGCTTGCGGCGACGCTGCTCACTGCGGAGCCGGCGATGGCCGGAGTCTCCGCTTGGCACGTTGATGGACGTCCGGACGCGCCCCCGTTTCAGTTGGGCTACAGCTTTGGACAGGGTGGCGTCAGCTATCGGTTCGTGTGCGAGCCGGACAAGGTGGCCATTACCGAG
>DATNIH010000230.1:0-20027 GCA_035604515.1 Caulobacteraceae bacterium
CGCTGGTGTGGGCGACGGCCACCGGGTCGGCCACTACCGTGCCGAAGATGAGGGTCGGCGAGTCGTCGGAGAGGCCAAAGGTCTCGTGGGTGTAGCGGGCCCCTACCTGCAGCTGCAGCGCCGAGGTGATGTCGTAGCTGACCTGGCCGAACACCGCCTCGGTGGTCTTGGGCGTATGGTAGTTCAGCTCCAGATCGACAATGCCGTGGGGCACGCCGATGTCGAAGCCCGGAGCGCCGCCGCCGGGCAGCAGCGAGACGTAGTCGTGCTGATAGTACAGACCGCCGACCCAGCTCAGCGGGCCATGGTTGTCAGGGGAGACGACGTTGATTTCCTCCGAGGCGATCTGCTCGCGCCCGTAGTCCTCGAAGGAGTCGCCCGGCGCCAGTTCGGTCAGGTCGATGTTGGCGTTGCCGCCGCCGGCCTGCCAGCCGGTGATCGAGCGCACGATGATGCCGTCCGGCAGGGTGTAGGCGGCGTTCAGGGTCAGGCGGTAGCCCTTGTTGGTGGCGTAGTCGTAGATGAACGAGTTGACGTGGAAGAGGTCGGCCGGATTCAGCTGGGTTGGGTTGGCCGGGTTCAGGCTCGGCGAGCCGAGAAAGGCGCCGTGATCGAGGTAGTTGGCGTCGGCCTTGAACACGACCTTCAACGCCTCGGTCGGCTGCCAGGTCATGCCGAAGCGCAGGCTGCCCAGCAGCTGGCGGCCGGGCGGCCCGCCGTAGCGCGTCGTCCACCCGCCGCCGACGGTGTAGAAGCTGTTGCGCTTCTCGCCGTTGAACGCCAACCGCAGCGCCAGGGTGTCGCCGATCGGCACATTGATGAAGCCGCGCAGCAGGGTGTCGTTGTAGTTGCCGTACTGGCCCTCGACGTCGCCCCCGAGGGCGCCAAGCCGCGCATCGTTGGTGGTGATGAACACCGCCCCGCCGGTCGCGTTCTGGCCGGCGAACGTGCCTTGAGGCCCGCGCAGCACCTCGACGCTGGAGATGTCGTAATACGGCGCGTCGGCGAAGAAGCCGGGGAAGGCCGCGACGCCATCCCAGTAGGTGACGACCCCTGAGGGCGTCTGGACGTTGGTCAGGTCCTTGCCGATGCCGCGGATGTTGAACAGGTTGCCCTGGCCGAAGTCGGCGACCGTCAGCGAAGGGGTGTGGAACTGGAGGTCATCCAGCGACTCGATGCCCTCGTTCTGCAGCTGGGCGCCGGCGATCACGCTGGCCGCCACGGGCGCGGTCTGCAAGTTGGTGGTGCGCCGCTCGGCGGTAATCGTCAGCGGGGCGACGGTGGTCGCCGTAGCGACGGCCTGATCGGTGGCGTCGGCGGCGTGCGCGGCGCCGGCGATGGCCAGCAGGGCCGTTAAGACCCCAGCCGAGGTGGAGAGGCGCAAAGCGCGCTTGGTCATGATGCCCCCGACGTTTCCCAGGCCGCGCTCAACTGAGCGCGACTTCTTCTCATTGGCGATCACGCTCGCATGTTAGCATGCTACAGTCAACGCGATCATGTCGTGAATTGAGCTAATTTGATCGAAAAAGGACCGGGAAATGGCGGGAAAGATCGGTGACTAACATGCCAGCGACGCCGATCGGTGGCAGCTGCGACCCTCGGTTCGCGGCGGTGCGCGACGCGTTCGCCGACAACTTCGCCAAGGGCGACATCGGCGCCTCTGTGGCGGTGACGGTGGACGGAGCGCTGGCGGTCGACCTATGGGGCGGCCACCTCGACGAGGCCCGAACCGAGCCATGGCGCAGCGATACGATCGCCGGCGTCGCCTCTACCTCGAAGACCGTCACGGCGCTCTGCGCGCTGCTGTTGGCCGATCGCGGCGAGCTCGATCTCGACGCGCCGGTGGCGCGCTACTGGCCGGCGTTCGCTCAGGCCGGAAAGGCCGGCGTGCTGGTGCGGCATCTGCTGGGCCACACCTCAGGCCTGCCGGGCTGGATGCAGACACTCGCCTTCGAGGACCTCTACGACTGGGAGAAGGCGACCGACCTCTTGGCGCGGCAGGCGCCCTGGTGGACGCCGGGCGAGGCTTCGGCCTACCACGCGATCACCCAGGGTTTCCTGGTCGGCGAAGTGGTGCGCCGCATCACCGGCTGCTCGCTCGGCCGTTTCCTGGCCGACGAGATCGCCGGGCCGCTGGACGCCGACTTCCACATCGGCCTTGGCCCGGAGCACGATCACCGCGTCTCCCCGTCGATCGCCGCGCCGCCGCCGCCGGCCGACCCGCCGCCCGTTGTCGATCCGGGCAGCATGTTCATGCGGATCGCCGGCAATCCGATCATCCCGCCGCTGGACCGGATCGACGCCCGCTGGCTGCGGGCGGAGATTCCCGCCAGCAACGGGGTCGGCAATGCTCGGTCAGTGGCGCTGCTACTGTCCGTGCTGGCTTGCGGCGGCGAGGCGCGCGGACGGCGGCTGATGTCGCGGGCAGGATGCGAGGCGGTTCTGCGCCAACAGTCGGACGGCGTCGACCTGGCGTTCCTGGCGCCGGTGCGCTGGGCAATGGGCTTCGCGCTCGAACTGGGCGGGCTCTCCTTCGGGCCAAGAACCTGCTTCTGGGGCGGGTCGGGCGGCTCGCTGGTCGTGGTGGACTTCGAGCGCCGGATGAGTTTCGCCTACGTGATGAACAAGATGGTGGGGGCGCCGTTCGGCGACCCGCGCAACGCCTCGCTGATCGCGCCGACCTATGCGGCGCTGGACGGGAAGTAGACGGCGCCTCACCGCCTATCCCGAACTTCGGTCATCGCCGAGACTTACGCCCGGCTATGACCGAGAGTTGGGAATGGGCGCCAGCGGCCATCTTGCGCCAAGTCAACTCAAGTCCGCTCGAACTGCAGCTCGACCTCGCCGTCGAGGAGGCCCGATGGGGTGGCGAGCGTGAGGCCCGGCGGCGGCGCGACGCGGGCGGTGAGGCCGGCCGGCAGGCGGTAGCGTGCGACGAACCCGTCCGCGGTGCGCTCGAGCCTCGCCTCGACCTCGCCGCGCGGCGTCGGGACCAGGCCCTCGGCGTGGTCGAGATCGGCGAGGTCGGGGCTCAGCGCCACGCTGGCGAAGCCCGGCGCGGCCGGCGCGACGCCGAGGATGTGGCGCGACAGCTGATAGGTCGGGGTCGCCGAAAAGCCATGGCAGAGACTGGCGGTTGGCTCGAAGCTCTCCCAGAGCGTCGTGGCGCCCCGGGCCAGCATCGGCCCGTAGCGCTCGCGCATCAGCCGCAGCGCTTCGCCGAGACGGCCGTGGCGGGCCAGGGCCGCGTAGACGAAGTGGCTGTAGAAGGTGTTGGCGAGCACCACGCCTTCCTCGGGCTCCAAGGCGTCGCCGGTGGGGGCGATCGGCGGGGCCGGGGTGAAGGTGAGGCGGTTGCTGTCGGTGATCCGGTTCAACGCAGCGCCAATGCGGTCCGCCGGCGCGTCGGTCCACAGCGCGATGGCGGCGTTGCCGTGCTGGGAGACGCGCGGTTCGCGCTCTCCCGTCGCCGGATCGACCACGTCGACGAAGACGCAGCGCCGCGCGTCCCAGTGCCGGGTCTGCAGCGCCGCGCCGATCGCGCGGCCCCGGGCGGCGAAGCGCTCGGCTTCGCTCGGCCAGCCGACCGCGGCGGCGAGCTCAGCGGCGACGGCGAAGGCGCCGGCCAGCTGGGCGTTCAGCGCCGCCGCCTCGCCGTAGCGACCGACCCCGGCCCAGTCCATGAAGTGCCAGTAGGGCATGTCGGCGACGAGCCCGGCGGGCGACAGCAGCCGCTCGAACCAGGCCAGCGCCTTGACGATCGACGGGAAGATCGCCGCGATGGTCGGCAGATCGCCGGCGTAGCGCCAGTGGTCGCCGGCGGCGAGGATCCACTGCAAGGTCCAGTCGGGGATCAGGAGGCCGTCGGTGCGGTGGTCGCCGGGCGCGAACATCTGGGTCAGGCCGTCCGGCCGCTGGCTCTCGGCGGCCTGGGAGAGGAACTTGGCGGTCAGCGGCGCGACCGAAGGGCCGAACGCGGCCCAGCCGGCCAGGTTCTCCACGGTGACGTCGCCCAGCCACTGCCGCTGCTCGCGGCTGGGACAGTCTTCCCAGGCGTCGTGCATGCACTGGCGCAGGGTGTAGGCGCCGGTGGCCCACAGCTGGTCGAGCACCGGATCGGACGAGGTGAAGCGGCCGCGTTGCTCGACCGGATAGTTGCAGAGGTTGGCGCCCAGGCCCCGGAAGACGACGCCGTCCGGCGCGTCGCGCACCGTCAGCTGCATCCAGCGGATCGCGCACCATTCGAAGCGCTCGAACGTCTGTACGCCGGCCTTGGCGCGATAGCGGAACAGGTGGGTGTCGGCGCCCAGCCACGGCTTCGGCCGCAACCGAGCGTCTTCGCGCAGCCCCTCCGGCCGCCACTCGCCGGGAAGGCTCTCGGCGCAGGCGATCTCGACGACCTCGCCGCCTCGCGCCTCGATCTCGAGGCAGGGCCGGCCGGTCATGATCTTCCCGAAGTCGAGCAGGATGGTCACGTCGCGGCCCGGCTCGGTGCGGACGACCGCGCGCCCGCCCTCCAGCCGCAGCAGGTCGTTCTCGCCGCGCACCGCGTCCGGCGGCGCCTCGACCAGGGCCTCCTCGTAGCAGCGGCGGTGGAAGGGCATGCCGGGATCGGCGATCAGTCCGCGGATCCAGACGATCCGCTGGGCCGCGACCCTGCGCTCCTCCAGCATCGGGATGCCGCGCGGGAGCAGGATCGGGAACGGGCGCGTCTCCAGGCCGCCGTAGGTCGACTCCGGCCCCTCGCCGCCGGTGAGCAGCGGCCTGGCGTCGTCCCAGTCGCCATCATCGAAGCCCACCTCCGTCCACTTGGCCGGCAGCCGGTCCGCGTCGACGTCCTCGATGAAGCCGAGCGAGTGGTTCGACTGCGGCGTGTCCTGGGTCCAGGCCGATGACTGGATGCACTTCCAGCCGTGCTGGGTCGACAGGTCGACCGCCCCGGCGGCGGTCTCGGCGGCGCCTTCGGTCCACAGGCCACCGTCGCCGAAGGTCGGCTGCCACATGCCCTTGGTGGTCTCGTAGAAGGCGGTGTCGCGGCCGTAGGTATGGGCGAGCACCGCGATCACGTTGTCGCCCGGCGCCAACGCCGCGGCCAGGTCGTAGTCGTCGTAGCGCTGGAACAACGGGCTGCAGCGCACCGGGCCGCGTCCCTGCAGCGCGCCGTTGACGTAGAGCAGGTAGCGCCCGTCGACGGTGATCGAGAGCGGCGCCCGCGCCGCCGGGCCGTCAAGCCGAACGATCTTGCGGAACAGGAACCAGCGGTTCTTCTCGTTCGGCCGGCCGTCGACGCCGAGGTAGTGCTTGCGGTAGCCCTGCGGATCGATCGGCTGGCGCGGAGACCAGACGAACGGGGCGCGCTGTTTGCCGGTCATGCCGGGCGCTCCGCCAGCAGTGATGCTCCTCCCCTCACGCAGGTGAGGGGAGGTGTCGCCAACGAGCCCGCGAAGCAGGCGAAGTGCGACGGAGGGTAGACACGCACCGGGGTCCGCGACAGCCTTCCGCCGCCGGTCCCCCCATCGTCGCGCATCGCACCCTCGCGGGTGCTCGCTTGCGACACTTCCCCCCGATTGCGGGGGGAGGAGCGGGCAGGCCGTGACCTGCCAAACGACGAGGGCCGTTCAGCGCGGGCCGCGGTCACATTACCGCCCCGATCTGCCAGGGCACGAACTCGGCGCCGCCGTAGCCCAGCGCCTCGCTCTTGGTGCGCCGGCCGGAGGCGACCTCCAGCAGGTAGTCGAGGATCTCACCGCCTTTCGCCTCGATCGAGGCCTCGCCGGTGGCGATCGGGCCGCAGTCGATGTCGATGTCGTCCTCCATGCGCCGGTAGATCTCGGTGTTGGACGACAGCTTGATCGAGGGCGACGGCTTGCAGCCGAACGCCGAGCCGCGGCCGGTGGTGAAGGCGATCAGCGTCGCGCCGGAGGCGACCTGGCCCGTCGCCGAGCAGGGATCGAAGCCGGGACTGTCCATGAACACCAGGCCTTTTTCGGCGATCGGCTCGGCGTATTCGACCACGTCCATCAACGGCGAGCCGCCGGCCTTGGCGACCGCGCCCAGCGACTTCTCCAGGATGGTGGTGAGCCCGCCGGCCTTGTTGCCGGGGCCAGGGTTGTTGTCCATCACCGCACCGTTGCGGGCGGTGTAGCCCTCCCACCAGACCAGGCGCGCGCGCAGCTTGTCCGCGATCTGCGGCGAGGCCGCGCGGGCGATCAGCAGATGCTCGGCGCCGTAGATCTCCGGCGTCTCGGAGAGGATGACGGTGGCGCCCAGCCCGGCCAGCCGGTCGGAGGCGACGCCGAGCGCCGGGTTGGAGGTGACGCCGGACCAGGCGTCCGAGCCGCCGCACTGCAAACCGAGCGTGATCTCGCTGGCCGGAACGGTGGTCCGTCGCGCGGCGCCGACCAACGGCAGCATGGCGGCCAGCCGATCCAGCCCTTCCCCGATCGCGCGCCGCGTGCCGCCGGTGTCCTGGATGGTGAAAGACTGGAAGGTGCCGCCCTCGTCCAGGCCGTAGTCGGACTTCAGCCGGCCGATCTGGATCACCTCGCAGCCTAGACCAACCAGCAGCACGCCGCCGAAATTGGGGTTGGCCGCGGTGCCCCAGAGCGTGCGGCGCAGCACCTCGAAGCCCTCGCCGGACCCGGCCATGCCGCAGCCGCTGGCGTGGGTGATCGGCACGATGCCGTCGATGTCGGGATAGGCGTCCAACAGGCCCTGGCGCTCCGCCGCCTCGGCGATGTGGCGCGCGACGGTGGCCGAGCAGTTCACCGAGGTCAGCACGCCGATGTAGTTGCGCGCGCCGACCTTGCCGGTGGCGCGCCGATAACCCTCGAAGGTGCGCGGCGCCTCCTGGCGCTGTGCTGCGCTTGCGCTGGCCCCTTCGCGCAGCGACGACATCGCCACGTTGTGGGTGTGGACGTGGCCGCCGGGCGAGACATCGGCCGTGGCGACGCCGATTACCTGCCCGTACTTGTGGATCGTCTCGCCGGCGCGGATCGGTTTCACCGCGACCTTGTGTCCGCTGGTGATGGGCTCGACGGTCGCCAGGCCCTCGCCGTCGACCCGCTCGCCGGCCTCCAGCCGCCGCATGGCGATGACCACGTTGTCGGCCGGGTTGAGGCGCAGGGCGTTGGGGCGGGCGCTGGTCATTGAAATATCAGCATAGACGCGAACGGCCCGGTTTTCTAGGATGCGCGAAGGTTTCTTGCCCCACTAACATGCCAGCGAGGCCAATGCCCGTCGCCGCCGCCACGCGCAGGATGTTCGCGACGCCGAAGGGGCGGTCGCTGGCGTTCACGCGGCTCGGCTTTGGCGGCGCGCCGCTTGGCAACATGCACCGCCCGCTCTCGGAGGTCGAGTCCGCGGCGACCGTCCGCGCGGCCTGGGACGCAGGCGTGCGGTACTTCGATACGGCCCCGCTTTACGGCCACGGGCTCTCGGAAGCGCGCATCGGGCGGGCGCTCGGCGACGAAGCCCGGGACGACTTCCTGGTCTCGACCAAGGTCGGGCGGGTCCTGGAGCCCTGCGAGCCGGGTGAGGAGGCGGCCGGGATCTATCGCCAGACGCCGACGCTGAAGGTGCGCTTCGACTACACGCGGGAGGGCGTGCTGCGCTCGTTCGACGCCAGTCTGGGGCGGCTTGGGCTGGATCGGGTCGACATCGTCTACGTCCACGACCTCGAGCCGCGCACCCACGTCTCGGCAGAGGCTTACGAGGCGCGGTGGCGCGCGTTGACCGATAGCGGCGGGTGGCGGGCGTTGGATGAGCTGCGCAGCTCGGGGGTGGTCGCGGCGCTCGGGCTCGGCGTCAACGAGACAGCGCCGTGCGAGCGCATGCTGGGCGAACTCGATCCGGACCTGTTCCTGCTCGCTGGCCGCTACACCTTGCTCGAGCAGGCGCCGCTGCACGGGCTGCTGCCGGCGTGCGAACGGCGCGGCGTTGGGGTCGTCGTGGGCGGGCCTTACAATTCCGGGGTCCTGGCCCGCGCCGACGGGACTTTCGACTACGCTGCGGCGCCACCCGAGGTTCTGGCCCGGGTCGAGCGACTCAGGGCCGCCTGCGCGCGTTTCGACACTCCGCTGCCGGCCGCCGCGCTGCAGTTCGTCGAGGCGCATCCGGCGGTGGTGAGCGTGATCCCCGGCGGCCAGACGCCGCGGGAGGTCGCGGCCAATGCGGCGATGATGGATGCGGCGATTCCGGCTGGGCTTTGGATCGCCTTGAAAGAGGAGGGGCTGATCGATGTAGCTGCGCCAACGCCGAGCCTGGAGAGCGCCGCGTGCTGAAGGGCATCGATCCCCTGCTAGGCCCCGAACTGCTGGCGACGCTGCGCGCCATGGGCCACGCCGACGAGATCGCCATCGTCGACGCCAACTTCCCGGCCGCGGCCAACGCCCGCCGGCTGATCCGCGCCGAGGGCGTCAGCGCCACGCGGATGGTGCAAGCGATCCTCTCGGTGCTGCCCCTGGAGCAGTTCGAGCCGGTGGCGGCCTTCCGCATGGCGGTCGACGGCGCGCCCGACGAACTGCCGGCGGTGATCGGCGAGTTCGAGGCTTTGCTGCGGGGGGCGGGCTACGGGGGTCCGATCGCGGCGCTTGGCCGGTTCGACTACTACGAGCGGACGCGGGCGGCCTACGCCATCGTTTCCACCGGCGAGCGGCGCTACTGGGGCAACCTGATCCTGAAAAAAGGCGCGATCCCGCCGGAGGGGTCTGGCGGCTGATGCGCATCGACGCCCACCAGCACTTCTGGCGTCCGAGCCGGGGCGACTATGGCTGGCTGACGCCGCAGGCCCATCCGGCGATCTGCCGCAAGTTCCTGCCGGCCGACCTGGCGCCGTTGCTGCTCGACGCCGGGATCGAGCGCACGGTGCTGGTGCAGGCTGCGCCGACCGCGGCCGAGACCCAGTACCTGCTCGGCCTCGCTGCCGAGGCGCCGTTCGTCGCCGGCGTTGTCGGATGGTCGGACTTCGGGGGGCCGGATGCTGCGGCGCGGATCGAAGCTATGGCGAACGATCGGGCGCTGCTTGGCCTGCGTCCCATGCTGCAGGACCTGGACGATGACGCCTGGATCCTCCGGCCATCGGTCGCGCCGGCGCTGGACGCGATGGAGGCGGCCGGCCTGCGGTTCGACGCGCTGGTGACGCCCCGCCACCTGCCGCATCTCGCCCGGCTGCTCGCGGCTCGGCCGGGTCTCAAGGTGGTGATCGATCACGGCGCCAAGCCTGACATCGCTGGCGGGCGGCTCGACGAATGGGCGGCGCAGATGCGCGCCATCGCCGCCGACACGGCGGCCTGTTGCAAGCTCTCCGGCCTGGTCACCGAGGCGGGCGGCCGGTGGAGCGAGGAGGACCTGAAGCCCTATGTCGACCTGCTGTTGGAGGCGTTCGGGCCGGGGCGGCTGATGTGGGGCAGCGACTGGCCGGTGGTGAACGAAGCCGGCGGTTATGCCGCCTGGCATTCGGCCGCCTGGGCGCTGGCCGAGGGCTGCACCCAGGCGGAACGCGATCTGATCTTTGGCGGCGCGGCGCAAGCCTTCTATGGACTGGCCGCATGACGCTCACCGCCGCCGACATCCTGCCCGATGACGCCTGCGCCGGGGCGCTGGTGGGCCGCGTGCAGCTGGACGACGGCCCGCACGTGATCGCCGCCCGCGACGCCGGCCTGTTCGATCTCTCCCACCTCGCGCCGACCATGAGCGACCTGGTCGATCTGGACGCGCCGGCCGCAGCGGTTCGCGGCCACGCTGGCGAGCGGCTGATGGACCTGGACGAGGCGCTGGCGCGGCGGGCCTTGCTCGCGCCGTGCGATCTGGCGGCGATCAAGGCCGCCGGCGTCACCTTCGCCGACAGCCTGGTCGAGCGGGTGATCGAGGAGCGGGCGAAGGGTGATCGCGCCGCCGCCGAGCGGCTCCGCGCCGAGCTCGTCGGGCTGCTGGGCGGCAGCCTGACCGGGCTGAAGCCCGGGTCGCCGGCGGCGATGCAGCTGAAGGCGGCGCTGATCGAGCGGGGGCTGTGGTCGCAGTATCTGGAGGTCGGCATCGGGCCGGACGCCGAGGTGTTCACCAAGGCCCAGCCGATGTCGGCGGTGGGCTGCGGCGCCGAGATCGGGCTGCACCCGAAGTCGGAGTGGAACAACCCGGAGCCGGAGATCGTGCTGGCCTGCTCGTCGCGCGGCGAGGCGGTCGGCGCGGCGCTCGGCAATGACGTCAATCTGCGCGACTTCGAGGGCCGCAGCGCGCTCTTGCTCTCCAAGGCCAAGGACAACAACGCCTCCTGCGCCATCGGCCCGTTCATTCGGCTATTCGACACGACGTTCGGCATCGATGACGTGCGCCGCGCCCAGGTCCGGCTCGAAGTCACCGGCCGCGATCAGTTCCGCGTCGCCGGCGAGAACGCGATGGATCGCATCAGCCGCGACCCGCTCGAACTGGTCGCCGCCACCTGTGGTCCGGAACATCAGTACCCGGACGGCCTGATGCTGTTCCTTGGGACCATGTACGTCCCCACCGCCGACCGGCGCGGGCCCGGCCAGGGCTTCACCCACGAGGCGGGCGACGTGGTGCGGATCAGCTCGGGCAAATTGGGCGCGCTGGTCAACACCGTCACCACCTCCAACGCCGCGCCGCCCTGGACCTTCGGGGCGCGTGCGCTGATGCGCAGCCTCGCGGCGCGCGGCCTGCTGCTCAACTAGGAGCCATTCATGGCGTTCAACGGCCTCGGCCTCGATCTCGGCAATCTCTCGCGGCTTTCGAACGCCAAGTCGCGCTCGATCTCGCCGGAGAACTTCACCGGCGAGAAGGGCAAGGGCGGGATGTCGACCGACGGCCCGGCCGCCAACGCCGCGCGGGGCCTGGGCCAAGGCTGGAAGGTCTCGCCCTATGTGATCATCCAGCCCGGCGACACCTTCACCTTGGCCGACATCGAGGGCTCGGGCGCGATCCAGCAGATCTGGATGACGCTGGCGCGCGGCAAGTGGCGCCACACTATCCTGCGCGCCTATTGGGACGGCCAGGAACAGCCGTCGATCGAGTGCCCGGCCGGCGACTTCTTCGCCTGCGGCTGGGAGAAGTATGCCCAGGTGACGTCGCTGGCGGTGTGCGTGAACCCCGGCCGCGCGTTCAACTGCTACTGGGAGATGCCGTTCCGCACCCACGCGCGGATGACGCTGCAGAACCTCTCGGACGAGGCGATCTACGTCTACTACCAGATCAACTACGCGCTGACCGACGTGCCCGAGGACGTCGCCTACTTCCACGCCCAGTTCCGGCGGGTGAATCCGCTGCCGTACAAGGACGTCGTCACCCTGCTCGACGGCGTGAAGGGCCAGGGCCACTACGTCGGGACCTACCTGGCGTGGGGCGTCAACAATTCCGGCTGGTGGGGCGAGGGCGAGATCAAGTTCTTCATCGACGGCGATGGCGCGTTCCCCACCATCTGCGGCACCGGCGCCGAGGACTACTTCTGCGGCGCCTACAACTTCGACCCGGGCATTACCGACCGCACGCTGGCCAGCGGCTACGCCGAGTTCAACACCCCCTACGCCGGCATGCCGCAGGTGATCCGGCCGGACGGGCTCTACGCCTCGCAGCAGCGCTTCGGGCTCTACCGCTGGCACATCCCAGACCCGATCCGGTTCGCCGAGGATCTGCGGGTGACCATCCAGGCGCTGGGCTGGCGCACCGACAAGGACCGCCGCTACCTGCCGCTGCAGGACGACATCGCCTCGGTCGCCTTCTGGTATCAGACCCTGCCGACCGCACCATTCCCGGCGCTGCCGGGCAAGGACGCGCTGGAGGTGATCTGACTTTGGTCCGTTCCCCCACATTGTCATCCCGGAGAGCCGCGAAGCGGACTCGTCCGGGATCTACGTCACCACCGGCGCAAAGTAGGTCCCGGATCTGCACCGCTGCGCGGCTTGTCCGGGATGACAATGTATGGTGGCCTGTCAGCGAGCAGACAAACCGCTTGAACTCAAACTCGCCAGCGCCCTCGGGGCCTTGCTAACATGCCAGCCGTGACCCTCGCCACCGTCGATCTGCGTGAGAGCTCCAAGGCCGAGCGGGTCTACGACCACCTGCGCCGGCGCATCCGCGAGCTGGCGCTGCCGCCCGGCGCGCCGCTGCGCAAGGAGGAGCTGGCGCTGGAGCTGGGCGTCTCGCGCGCCCCGGTCAGCGAGGCGATCGCGCGGCTGGCGGAGGAGGGGCTGGCGGAGGTGTTTCCGCAGCACGGCAGCTTCGTCGCCCCGATCCGCGCTGCCGATGTGCGCGAGAGCCTGTTCATCCGCACTGCGCTGGAGACCGAGGCGATGCGCCGGCTGGCGCCCGCCGCCGACGCCGCGTTCATGGCCCGGCTCGACGAGAACCTGGCCGGCCAGGCAGAGGCGCTGGCCGACGGCGACCTGGCCCGCTTCTACGACCTCGACGAGGCGCTGCACGGCCTGCTGTTCGCCGCGGTCGAGAGTCCCCGCGCCACCCGGCTGCTGGACGCCGCCCGCGCGCCGCTCGACCGCGTCCGCCGCCTCGCCCTGCCCGAACCCGGCCGGCCGGAGGCCACCTACGCCGAACACCTGCGCCTGGTCGAAGCGGTGCGCTCCGGCGACGCTGAATTCGCCGCGTCGGCCATGCGCGTCCACCTGGCCATGGTCGGCCGCACCGTCGAGCGCGAGCTCAGCAAGATGGAGGAAGCGCCGGTCCGGCGCGCTTAGCCAATGCCCTACCCGCTAGCCTCTCCCGAGCAGATCGACTTCTTCCGCGAGCACGGCTGGCTCGTGGTGAAGGACGCCATCCCGCAGGACCACCTCGATCAGCTCGAGGCGCAATGCGAGGTGCTGATCCGCGAGAAGGACAAGCTCGCCAACGACTGGGCCTGGTCGGACCAGGAGGACATCAAGGAACGTTCGTTCCGCATCATCCAGTCCTCGCCTTCGTTTGTGTGGAAGGACATCAAGACCCAACCCTATCGGCTGTGGCTCATCGCCTTCGGCAATGCGCTGATGGGGATGGAGCTGGCTTACTGGTACGATCAGTTTCTGGCCAAGCCGCCCGGGCGCAGCGTGCCGACCTACTGGCACCAGGACGAGGGCTACTGGGGCCGCAACCTCGACGACAAGGGCGTAACGGGCTGGATCCCGCTGCAGAACGTCGACTCGGTCAACGGCTGCATGCAGTTCATCGACCACGGCCATAGGGACGGGGTGCTGGCGCACCACTTGGTCGAGGGGATGCAGAGCGACCTGCTCACCTGCGAGGTCGATGAGGCGCGCGCGGTGGTCTGCCCGATCCGCCGGGGCGACGTCACCTTCCACCACTCCAAGACGCCGCACATGACCAACGCCAACGCCTCGAGCGGCTGGCGCAAGGCGGTCACCAACCACATGCAGCAGATCGGCGCCGGCGGCGAGGGCGACCACTATCCGTGGAAGATCACCGTCAACCAGCGCACCGGCGAACGCATCGTCCCCGCCAGCCGGTGAGTGACGCCGGGGCGCCTTAACCATCTGTAATCCGAGAGGGCTGGCGCGCCGCTGCGGCGACCCGTATGCCTAGCTGAAAGAGCCGTCGGGGAGGCGGTCAGGATCGGTGGAACAACCATGACCGGCGCTGCACCGCTTGCCGATACAATGTCCGAGCCGCCGTCATCCAAGGCCTCAGTCAACCACGCCGCGCGATCGTCCAGGCTGGGTGTGGTCCCGCTCACCGTCTACGGATCTGGCGCGCTGGTCGAGAACCTCACGACGCTGACCGTCGGCCAGCTGTTGTTGTTCTACCTCACCATCGTCTGCGGCCTGTCGGGGACGGCGGCGGGCGCGGTGCTGGGGGTGACGCTCTTTGTCGACGCATTCTTCGATCCGGTGGTGGGGTCGCTGTCGGACAACAGCCGGTCCCGGCACGGGCGACGCCATCCGTTCATGCTCGCGAGCATCATCCCGATGGTGGCCGCGTTCGGACTCTTGTTCTCCATACCCCCTGGCCTGGGCAGTGTGGCCTTGTTCGCTTACGCCCTGACAGCCCTGCTGGCGCTGCGGATCGGGATCTCCTTCTTCCAGGTGCCATATTTCGCGCTGGGCGCTGAGCTGTCGGACGACTACGCCGAGCGCTCGACGATCGTTGCGGTCAGGGTGGTGTTCACCGTCATCGGGGGTCTGCTGTTCCCGGCCCTGGCGTTTGGCCTCTTCTTGAGAGGCGCGCACGGCCGCTATGATCACGCCGCCTACACCCCGCTGGCCTGGAGTTGCGCCGCGATCGTGGCGTTCGGCGCGATCCTGAGCACGTTCGGCACGCTGGGTGCGCGCAGCCGACTGCACGCCGCGGCCTCGGACGCCAGGTTCAGCCCGCTGCGATTCCTGGCGGAGGGGGGCGAGGTGCTGCGAAATCGCTCGTTCCTGCACCTGTTTCTCTGCTGCCTGATCCTGTTCGTCGCCCTCGGCGCCGCAGGCGCGCTGACGCTGCACGCCAACACCTTCTTCTGGAAACTGACGTCCGGCCAGTTGCTGACGCTAGGACTGGTGGCGCCGATCGGCGGGCTCAGCGGTGTGTTCGCAGCCGCTGCGCTCGCTCGGAAAATGGAAAAGCGCACCATCGCGATGCTGGGGCTTGGCCTGCTCGGTCTGGCCCAGGTTGGGCCGGTGACCCTCAATCTGACCCACGTGATCGGGCCGAGCCAGTACGTCGCAACCCTCATGCTCTCGGTGATCCTGCTCACCTTCGGCGGCAGCCTCTCGACGATCTCGTTCCAGTCGATGATGGCGGACGCGGCCGACGAGCATGAGCATCTGTTCGGCGCCCGGCGAGAAGGGCTGTTCTTCGCCGGGATCACCTTCTCCGCCAAGGCCGCGAGCGGTCTTGGCCTGATGGTTGGGGGCATCGCCCTCGATCTCATCGGCTTCCCGCACGGTCTGGCCGCCACGCCGGCCCATCTGGCGGAGATTCCGGTCGCGACGATCAATCATCTGGGCATCGCCTACGGCCCCGGCGCGGGCCTGTTCACCGGGGTGGCCCTGCTGGTGTTGCTTGGCTTCAAACTGACCCGGCGCGATCACGCCCGCATTCTCGACGACTTGAGCCGCCGCCGCGCCGAGCCATCCGCTTGAGGCGGGCACTAGTGGAACATCAATGACAAGCACTGAGTCGCTCGCCGACACGCTGGCCGAGCCGCTGGCAGCCACGGGCGCCGCCCATGCCGCGCGAGGCGCCAAACTCGGGCTCGGCACGCTCGCCTTCTATGGCGCCGGATCGCTGGTCGAGAACGTCACCACGCCGATCCTGGCGCTGCTGCTGTTCTACCTCAGCGTCCTTTGCGGCCTGTCGGGCTCCGAGGCTGGCATCGTCGCCGGCGTGACGCTGGTGGTCGATTCCTTCTGCGATCCGCTGGTCGGATCGCTCTCCGACAACAGCCGCTCGCGGCATGGCCGCCGTCATCCGTTCATGCTGCTGGCGCTGGTCCCGATCTTCTTCGCCTTTGGGCTGCTGTTCTCGGTGCCGCAGGCGCTGCACGGCGGCGCGTTGTTCGCCTACGCGCTGGTGACGCTGCTGGCGGCCCGGATCGGACTCTCGATCTTTATCGTGCCCTACATGGGCCTGGGGGCTGAGCTCTCCGACGACTATGCCGAACGCTCGACTATCGTGGCGGCGCGCGTTCTGTTCAGCGTCATCGCCACCTTGGCGACGACCATCTTGGCCTTTCGCGTGTTCCTGAACGGCCCCCACGGCCAATACGATCGACCGGCGTACGCCCCGTTGGCCTGGACTTGCATCGGCATCGCGGTGCTGGGCGGGCTGATCAGCAGCCTGGGCACGCTGCGCGCCCGCGGCCGGTTGCACGCGGCGCCCGTAGACCAGCGTTCGAGCCTGGCGCGGTTCCCGATCGAACTGATCGAGGTATTCCGCAACAGCTCGTTCCGCTGGCTGTTCATCACCTGCCTGATCTTCTTCGTGTCCGCCGGCGCGGCTGGGGCGCTGACCCTGCACGCCAACAGCTTCTTCTGGCGTTTGAAGCCAGGCCAGATCCTGGCGGTGACGCTGTGCAGTCCGGTGGGGGTGTTTCTCGGCGTTTTCGTCGCCGGCGGGCTCAGCCGCGCGATGGAGAAACGGACCCTGGCGATGATCGGCCTTGCGCTGATCGCCATCGCCCAGATGGGACCGGTGGCGCTGCGCCTCACCGGGGTCATCAGCCCCGATGAGTTCGTGCCGATCCTCGGGCTCGCCACTGGGATCGGTGGTCTGGGCGCCAGCGCCGCCCTGATCGGCTTCCAGTCGATGATGGCCGACGCCGCCGACGAGCACGAGCACCTGTTCTTCGCTCGGCGCGAGGCGCTCTACTTCGCCGGCATCACCACCTCGGCCAAGGCCTCGAGCGGTATCGGCGCGCTCATCGCCGGCATCGCCCTCGACGTGATTGGCTTTCCACACGGGGCAGCGGCGACCGGCCAGGCGGCCGCCCACATCCCGTACGAGACCGTTCGCAACCTCGGCCTGGTCTATGGTCCGGGCGCGGCGCTCTTCACGCTCGTGGCGATCGTGGTGCTGATCAACTACAAGCTCAACCGCGCCGGCCACGCCGCGATCCGCACGGAGCTCGATCAGCGCCGCGCGGCCGACTGACGCCTTGCCGTCGAACGGCGCCCGCCTATCTGGACCTGGACAAGCCGGTCGAAGGAGGACTCCGCCATGCTGAAGCTCGCAGACCCTCAGCTGCTGCGCGCCGGGGCCTATGTCGACGGCGCCTGGACCAAGGCCGGGGCGGGCAAGACCTTCGCCGTGCGCAATCCCGCCACCGGCGTGACGCTCGCTGAGGTGGCCGACTTGGAGCCGGCCGATGCGCGGACCGCGATCGAGGCCGCCGCCGCGGCGTTCCCGGCCTGGGCCGCAAAGACCGCCAAGGAGCGCGCCGCGGTGCTGCGCGCCTGGTTCGGGCTGATCATGGCCGCGCAGGAGGACTTGGCGCAGATCATGACGGCCGAGCAGGGCAAGCCGTTGGCCGAAACCCGCGGCGAGGTGGCCTATGGCGCCAGCTTCATCGAATGGTTCGCCGAGGAGGCCAAGCGGCTCTACGGCGACGTGATCCCGACCCACGCCGCGGGCAAGCGCATCCTGGTGCTGAAGCAGCCGATCGGTGTCGTCACCGCGATCACGCCGTGGAACTTCCCCAACGCCATGATCACCCGCAAGGTCGCGCCGGCCATCGCCGCCGGCTGCACCGTGGTGATCAAGCCGCCGAGCGAGACGCCGCTTTCGGCCCTGGCGCTGGCGGAGCTGGCGGACCGCGCCGGGCTGCCGGCCGGCGTTTTCAACGTCGTGCCAACCAAGCGGGCGCGCGAGGTCGGCCTCGAACTGACCCAGAACCCGCTGGTGCGGAAGTTCTCCTTCACCGGTTCGACCGAGATCGGCAAACAGCTGATGGCGCAGTGCGCCACCACGGTGAAGAAGGTCTCGCTCGAGCTCGGCGGCAACGCGCCGTTCATCGTGTTCGACGACGCCGACCTCGACCAGGCGGTTGAAGGCGCGCTGGCCTCGAAGTACCGCAACATGGGCCAGACCTGCGTCTGCGCGAACCGCTTCCTGGTGCAGGACGCGGTGTTCGACGCGTTCGAGGCCAAGCTGGCGGCGCGGGTGAGGACCATGAAGGTCGGCGACGGCGCTGAGGCAGGCGTCGTGCAGGGTCCGCTGATCAACATGGACGCGGTGGAGAAGGTCGAGCGGCTGCTGGCGGACGCGGTCGCTGGCGGGGCGAAAGTCGAGGTCGGCGGCCATCGCCATGCGCTGGGCGGCACCTTTTTCGAGCCGACCGTCGTCACCGGCGTGAAGCCGACGATGCAGATCGCCCGCGAGGAGATCTTCGGCCCGGTCGCGACCCTGACCCGGTTCTCCGACGAAGCCGAGGCCATCCGGCTCGCCAACGACACCGACTTCGGCCTCGCAGCCTATTTCTACGCCCGCGACCTTGGCCGGGTGTTCCGTGTCGCCGAGGCGCTGGAGTACGGCATGGTCGCGGTCAACGATGGCATCCTCTCGACCGAGGTGGCGCCGTTCGGCGGCGTCAAGCAGTCCGGCATCGGCCGCGAGGGCTCCAAGTACGGCATCGAGGACTACGTCGAGCTGAAGTACGTGCTGCTGGGCGGGCTGGGCTAGGGAACCACGAAAAACACGACAAGCATGAACGCCAGCATCCCCTTCGGTGTCATCCCGGACAAGCCGCGAAGCGGCGCCGATCCGGGACCTACTTGTCGCCGGCGGTGAAGTAGGTCCCGGATGAGTCCGCTGCGCGGCTCTCCGGGATGACATTGGAATTGTTCGTTCTTTTCGTGTTTTTCGTGGGTTCCGAACTTCGGCGTCAGACGCGCCCGCCGCCCTCCGCCACGATCACCTCAATGCCCTGGTCGCGCAGCATGGCCAGTTCGGCGCCGGTGACGCCGGCGTCGGTGACGACGACGTCGATAGCGTCCAGGGCGCAGACGACGAAGCTGGCGGAGGTGCGGAACTTTGAGCTGTCGACCAGCACGATCAGCTGGTCGGCGCGGCTCATCAGCTTCTGCTCGGCCTGGATCAGCACCACGTCGGCCTGCATCAGGCCGCGCGCGCCGACCGCCGCCGCGCCCATGAACAGCTTGGCGGCGTGGTAGCGGGAAAGTCCGTCGTCGTCGAACGGCGAAAGGATGATGTTCTGTTCACGGAAGATCGCGCCGCCGGGCACGGACACTCGGGTGCCACTCTGTGGCAGCAGTTCGCCGACGATGTGCAGCGAGTTGGTCAGCACCTGCAGCTCCAGGCCGGCGAGGTGGCTGCACATCTGGAAGGTGGTGGTGCCACCGTCGATGATCAGCGCCTCGCCGGGGCGGCAGAGTTGGGCGGCGGTGCGGCCGATCGCTCCCTTCTCGGCGGCGTGGCGCGCGCGGTTGAGCTCGAACGGCGCCCCGGCCAGCCGCTCGGCTGCGGCCTCGCCGGTCAGCCGCGCCCCGCCGCGGACGCGGGAGATGCGGCCTTCGCCCTCGAGCCGCTCCAGGTCGCGCCGGATGGTGGCCGAGGAGGCGTCGAGGCTGGCGCAGAGCTGGCGGAACGACACGAAGCCCTGGCTCTGCAGCAGCCTCAGGATTTCGCCGTCACGCTGGGTGGCGTGCATGTGTCTCCGATCCAATGTTCGCGCTTAGAAGCGCGGGATTCTCTCGCCAAATCACCCCCAACCGCGGTCATCTCCGGGCGCCAGTCCCGGCGACCCAAGCACGCGGAACGGCGATTGGCCGCGCGTGGGGCGGCCACGGCGCGGTTGGCGTTCCTGGATGGCCGGGACTTACGCCCGGCCATGACCGCTGGGAGGGGTCGCAAAGTCTCAGACAATGCCGGCCGACGTCGAGGCGCGACCGCGTTCCTGGGCCTTGCGGGGCCGCCATTCGGACGTGCGGTAGGTGTCGATCGGGTCGATCGCGCCGCCGAGTTCGTAGCGCGCCATGGCCAGGATCGGCGCCACGTCGGTCTCGTAGGCGCGGCGCAGGTCGGAGAAGGCCAGCACCACGTCGTTGGCGTTCTGGTGCTCGCCCAGCGCCTCGCGGTCGATGATCAGGGCGCGGGCGTAGCTGCCGGCGATGGCGGCGGCCGAGAGCAGCAGGCTTTCGATCGGGTCGGTGACATTATGCGACTGGTCGATCATGTAGGCGGGGCTGAAGTCGCCGCTGGCGCGGTGCTCCGCGTCGACCAGTTCGTTGAAGATCAGGAACAGCTGGTGCGGATTGATCGAGCCGGTGTCGAGGTCGTCGTCGCCGTACTTGCTGTCGTTGAAGTGGAAGCCGCCGAGTTTGCCGAAGCGGGCGAGGCGGGCGACGATCTGCTCGATGTTGACGTTGGGCGCATGGTGGCCGAGGTCCACCAGACAGCGCGCCTTCTCGCCCAGTTGCTGTGCAGCCAAGAGGTTGGTGCCCCAGTCGGAGATCACGGTCGAGTAGAACGCCGGTTCGTAGAGCTTGTGCTCCATGTACATGCGCCAGCCCTCCGGCAGGGCGGCGTAGATCTGGACCATGCTGTCGAGATAGCGGTCGAAGGCG
>DATNIH010000231.1:0-30863 GCA_035604515.1 Caulobacteraceae bacterium
CGCCAGCCCCGGCTGGCAGGCCAGCGCGCTGCGCCTGATCGACCTGCTGATGGACGGCCTGCGGCCCCCGGCGCCAAAGGCGACCGGGAACGGATAAGCTTAGGCGAAGCCGAAACTGGTGCCGTCGCAGGGACTCGAACCCTGGACCTCAGCCTTACCAAGGATGCGCTCTACCACTGAGCTACGACGGCGGCGTCCTCCCTGATACGCAGACCGGGCGGGAGCGCGGGTTGTTAGCGGACCCGTCTGGCGGTGTGAAGCGGAAAAGCCGCAGCGGGCGGATGCGCCGCGGCGGCGCGCTGTGCGGCTACAGCGTATCGTCCGCCGGCCGATGGGCGTCGTAGAACTGGGCGCGCATGCGGCGCAGCCGGGCGATCACCGCCTCCGGGTCGGCCTGCTCGCCGCTGAGCATGGTCTCGATCGCCAGGCCCCGCAGCGCCACCAAGATCAGCCGCCGCTCCACCGCCGCCTCGCCGCGCTCGTCGCGCAGGCCGCTGGCTTCGGCGAAGCGGTGGGCGCCGCGGCTGACCCGGGCCTGGAACTCCTGGCCGACGTCCGGGATGCGCGCGGCGAGCTCGGGATCGTGGCGGGTGGCGATGATGATCTCCAGCAGCGCGCGCGACGCCGGTTGCTGGAACGCCTGCCAGGTCGCGTCGATCGAGCCGATGTAGCGCTCGCGTCCCGACGGCAGTTTGGCGAGGCCCGCGCGGATGAAGTCGCCCTGGCAGTTGATCACATGCTCGGCGACGGCGAGGATCAGATCGATCCGAGTCGGGAACTGATGCAGCAGCGAACCGCGGGCCACCTCCGCCTCGGCGGCGACCCGCACGGTGCTGGTCTGGGCGTAGCCGACGTCGTTCAGACAGCGGACAGCTGCGGCCAGAATCTTGTCGCGCGTCGTCGCCCGCCGCTCGGCGTTGGGACCGCGCACGCCGCGCGTCCGCCGCGCCTGGTCAACGGCCATGGTCAAACGGGTCCCGCCGCCGCATGCATCCGGCTACGTCGCCTCATGCCGGGCCGTCTCGTCAAGCTCCATGCGCAAAAGCTCTGGCCGATCAGGGGCCTTTGCGAGCGGGCGATGCGTTGCTAGCTCTTGCGGATGGACGAACGCGAGGAAGACGCAGCGAAGACGCCGAGGCCGACCGAGAAGGCGGCGCCGAATGACCGCGAAGCGCGGCTCGCCGCCGCGCTGAGGGCTAACCTGCGTCGTCGCAAGGCGAGCGGCCGGAAGTCCAAGGCCTAGGGTGCGATCGATGCCCCTTATCGGCTGGCCGGACCTTAGGATATGAAGCTCATTCGGGCCGACCTGCCGCAGGGACGGGCAGGCCCGCGGAGGCCCTGAATGGATCGCATCGCCATCACCGGCGGAGCCCGGCTGGAAGGGGTGATCCCCATCTCCGGCGCCAAGAACTCCGCCATCAAGCTGATGGTGGCGAGCCTGCTGACCGATCAGCCGCTGCGACTGACCAACATGCCGCGGCTGGCCGACACCCGCTTCCTCGGCCGCCTGTTGCAGCGCCTGGGCGCGATCGTCGAGGAGCGCGAGGGGGAGGCGGGACCGGAAACGACGCTGACTACACCGGAGATCGTCTCGGCCATCGCCCCCTACGACCTCGTCCGCCAGATGCGGGCGTCGTTCAACGTGCTGGGCCCGCTGCTCGCGCGCACCGGCCAGGCCAAGGTCTCGCTGCCCGGCGGCTGCGCCATCGGCGCACGGCCGGTCGACCTGCACCTGATGGCGCTGGAGGCGCTGGGCGCGCAGATCGACCTTTCCGAGGGCTACGTCTTCGCCCAGGCCCCGCGGGGCCTCTGGGGCGCCGACATCCAGTTTCCGCAGGTCTCGGTCGGCGCGACCGAGCACGCGTTGCTCTCGGCGGTGCTGGCCCACGGCGAGACGGTGATCGGCAACGCCGCCTGCGAGCCGGAGATCGCCGATCTGGCCGAGTGCCTGACCAAGATGGGCGCGCGCATCGAGGGCGCCGGCACGCCGGTGATCCGCATTGTCGGCGTCGCCCAGCTATCCGGCGCGACCCACCGGGTGACGCCCGACCGGATCGAGACCGGCACCTATGCGCTTGCCGCCGCGATGGCCGGCGGCGAAGTGCGCCTCACCAACACCCGCGCCGACATGATCGAGACGCTGCTGGTGAAGATGGAAGAAGCCGGCGTCGGCGTGGAGCGCTTGAACGACGGCGTCGTCATAAGGCGCAACGGAGCGCGCCTGGACGCGGTCGAGGTCACCACCGATCCCTATCCCGGCTTCGCCACCGACCTGCAGGCGCAGTTCATGGCGCTGATGACGCTGGCCAAGGGCGAGAGCGTGATTCGCGAGACCATCTTCGAGAACCGCTTCATGCACGCCCCGGAACTGTCGCGGCTTGGCGCCGATATCGTCGTCTCCGGCGGCGAGGCGCGGGTGACCGGCGTCGATCGGCTGCTCGGTGCGCCGGTGATGGCGACTGACCTGCGCGCCTCGGTCAGCCTGGTGATCGCCGCCCTGGCGGCGAAGGGCGAGACGGTGGTGAACCGGGTCTACCACCTCGATCGCGGCTTCGAGCGGCTGGAGGCGAAGCTGTCGGCGGTCGGCGCGGATGTGCGGCGCATCGGCGGCGACGACGACGGCGTCGAGGCGCTCGAATGAGCAAGCACCAGCCGTTGCGGCTGTTGGCCGAGGACGAGGACGATCTGGCGGTGATCTCCGCGGCGCTGCAGGACGCCGTCGCCAAGATTGGCGACATCGAATGGGACGCGCGCGGCCGCCGCTTCACCTTGGCGCTCAACCGCTATCTCTGGGAGACGCCCGGCGGCCTGCTCGGCAACCGGGTCCGCGCCGGCCTGCAGTTCGGCTCGGTGCTGGCGGTGAAGTCGCGCAACCTGCGCCGCGAGGCGCCCGACGCGGTGGTCGAGCTGCTGGCGCTGCGCTTCGAAGCCGACGCGGAGGCGCCCGGCGGGCGGGTTCGGCTCGCCTTCGCCGGCGGCGGCGACGTCGAGCTGACTGTTGAATGCGTCGACGCCGCGCTGGCCGACGTCTCCGCCCCCTGGCCGACGTCAAGCACGCCGGCGCATGAGGAGTAGCGCCAAAAGCGCTTGAGTTTCCGCGCCGAGCCGCCACAAGCGCGCCATGCGCCGCTTTGCGACCACCGACCCCGACTTCGACGAGCAGTTCGAAGCGTTTCTCGCCGAGCGCCGCGGCATGCCGGCCGATGTCGACGAGGCGGTGGCGGCGGTGCTGGAAGCGGTGCTGACCGAGGGGCTCGAGGCCGTGCTGCGCTACACCGAGCGGTTCGACCGGGTGCGGCTCACCGCGGACAAGCTGCAGGTCACACCGCGCGAGATCCAGGCCGGAGTCGATGCCTGTCCCGCCGAGGTGCGCGAGGCGATCGCCTTCGCCGCGGCGCGCATCCGCGCCTACCACGAGCGGCAACGGCCGGCCGATGCGCGGTTCGTCGACGAGGCGGGGGTCGAGCTCGGCTGGCGCTGGACGCCGCTGGAGGCGGTGGGAATGTACGTGCCCGGGGGCCGGGCGGCCTATCCATCCACCGTGCTGATGAACGCCGTGCCGGCCCGCGTCGCCGGGGTCGATCGCATCGCCATGGTCACGCCCCCCGGCAAGCTGGAGCCGGCGGTGCTGGCGGCGGCGCGCGAAGCCGGCGTCACCGAGATCTGGCGCGTCGGCGGCGCCCAGGCCTGCGCGGCGCTGGCGTTCGGCGCCGGACCAATCCGCCCGGTGGACAAGATCGTCGGCCCCGGCAACGCCTACGTCACCGCCGCCAAGCGCCGGCTCTACGGCATCGTCGGCATCGACGCGCTGGCCGGACCTTCGGAGATCGTGGTGGTGGCCGACGGCGCCAACGACCCCGCCTGGATCGCCGCCGACCTGCTCTCGCAGGCCGAGCACGACCCCGCCGCGCAGTCGATCCTGATCAGTGATGACGAGACGTTCGCCGCGGCGGTGGTCGCCGAGGTGGAACGGCAGGTGGCGGTGCTGGCGACCGGGGCCGACGCTGCCGCATCGTGGCGCGACCATGGCGCCGTGATCATCGCGCCGCTGGACGACAGCCCCGGCCTGGTCGACCGCATCGCCCCCGAGCACGTCGAGTTCGCGGTCGACGACCCGGAGCGCCTTTCCAACCGTGTGCGGCACGCCGGCGCGATCTTCCTGGGCCGCTACGCGCCCGAGGCGCTGGGCGACTATGTGGCCGGCTCCAACCACGTGCTGCCGACCAGCCGCGCCGCGCGGTTCTCCTCCGGCCTGTCGATCTACGACTTCCTCAAGCGCACCTCGATCATCGGCTGCGGCCCGGCGGCCTTCCAGGTGCTGGCAGGCCCGACCGAGGCGCTCGCCAATGCGGAAGGCCTGCCGGCGCACGCCCGGTCCGTCTCGATCCGGCGAAATACTCCTCACCCGTAGGGGAGGGGGACCGCGAGGCGGTGGAGGGGGTCAGTTGCAGCGCGCAGCCGTCGACGCACCAGAAATATTGGACCCGTCCGGAGAAGGTTCAGTCCTTCACCGAACCCCTTCCACCCCTTCGGGGTCCCCTCCCCCTACGGGAGAGGAGAGGGCTCGCGGCCCCCGAGTCGCTGGGTTATCTCTGCCCCATGCCGCGCCGCCGACATGACGATCGCAAGAGCCCCTCGGGAGGGGAACTGTGAGCGGCCCGCATCGTCTGCAGACCGTCGAGCTGGACGAGGAGTCGTTGTCGGCGGCGTCGCGCGACCAGGAGCAGGAGCGGCAGATCGCCATCTTCGACCTGCTGGAGGACAACCACTTCACCCCCGAGGGCGCCGAGGGCGGGCCGTACGACCTGAAGATCTCGCTGATCGAGAACCGCCTGGCGCTCGACATCAGCGGCCCCGGCTACCAGCGCCGCCACATCCTCTCGCTCTCGCCGTTCCGCAGCGTGGTGCGCGACTATGCGATGATCTGCGAGAGCTATTACCAGGCGATCCGCAACGCGACGCCGCAGAAGATCGAGACCTTGGACATGGGCCGCCGCGCCCTGCACAACGAGGGCTCTGAACTGCTCAAGACCCGGCTCGCCGGCAAGGTCGAGACCGATCTCGACACCGCCCGCCGCCTGTTCACCCTCATCTGCGCGTTACACTGGCGGGGTTGAAGCGCAGCCATGGCCAGTGAGTCACCCCCTGAGCTTCCGGGCGCGGTGCTGTTCGCCTGCAACCACAACCGCGTGCGCTCGCCGATGGCCGAGGGCCTGATGAAGCTGATGTTCGGCGACCGCGTCTACGTCGACAGCTGCGGGCTGCGCCGCGACGACGACGGCGAGCCGGATCTCTTCGTCGTCGCGGTGATGGACGAGCTGGGGGCCGATCTGAGCCGCCACCACGCCAAGACCTTCGACGATCTCGAGGAGGGCGGCTTCGACCTCGTCGTCTCGCTGACGCCGGAGGCGCAGCACCGCGCTGTCGAGCTCGCCCGCCACCACGCGGTCGACATGGAGTATTGGCCGACCCAGGATCCGACGCTGGCGACCGGATCGCGCGAAGCCGTGCTCGAAGCCTATCGCGAGACGCGCGATGGCTTGGCCGAGCGCATTCGCGCCCGCTTCGGCCGCGCTGCGACGTTCGGGGGATGATGCGATGTGGCGAGTGACGTATATTAGGACGTTGGCGCGGCCGGCGCCCATGAGTCTCGAAACCAGGAGTCGGCCGTGGCGTTGAAGGGCGCGTCGCCTAAACCTGCGAGGCCGAATGGCGAAAGAAGAGCTGTTGGAGTTTCCCGGCACGGTCAGCGAGTTGCTGCCCAACGCCACCTTCCGCGTGAAGCTGGATACGGGCGACCACGAGATCATCGCCCACACCGCCGGCAAGATGCGCAAGAACCGCATCCGCGTGCTGGCCGGAGACAAGGTGCTGGTGGAAATGACGCCCTACGATCTCTCCAAGGGGCGCATCACTTACCGATTCAAATAGACGCCCGCCGCGCGGCCCGGCCGTGAACGCGCCGGCGTCCCACGCCGCCCTGCTGGTGCTGGCCAGCGCCAGCCCACGCCGGCTGGAGCTGCTGGCCCAGATCGGCCTCGCGCCCGACCTGATCGACCCTGCCGAAATCGACGAGACGCCGCTGCCCGGCGAGACCGCGCGGCTGCTTGCCGTCCGCCTGGCTCGGGCCAAGGCCGCCGCCGTGGCGCAGCGTCGACCCGAGGCGTTCGTGCTCGCCGCCGACACCGTGGTCGCCGCCGGCCGCCGCCTGCTCGGCAAGCCGGAAGACGCGGCCGATGCGGCGCGGATCCTGGCGCTGCTCTCGGGCCGGGCGCACCGTGTGCTGACGGCGGTCGCCGTCGCCGCGCCGGGCGGCAAGCTGGCTTCGCGCCTCAGCGAGACCCGCGTGCGCTTCAAGCGGCTGACCAAGGCTGAGATCGACGCCTACCTCGCCAGCGGCGAATGGACCGGCAAGGCCGGCGCCTATGGCGTGCAGGGCCGCGCGGGCGCATTTGTCGTCGCCCTGAACGGCGCCTACACCGGCATTGTCGGCCTGCCGCTCTACGAGACCCGCGCCCTGCTGGTCGGCCTGGGATACCCCGCATGACCGAGCGTCGGATTTATCTGGATGTGGGCGTTGGCGAGACTCGCGGCGTGGTCACCCTGGACGGGCGGCCTGAGCGCCTGCTGATCAGCCGCGATACCGATGTCGCCTGCCAGGCGCTGGGCGCCGAGGTGGTCGGCCGCGTGCGCAAGGTGGAACGGCAGCTGGCGCTGGCCTTCGTCGACCTGGGCGAAGGGCCTGACGGCGTGCTCAACCTGCGGCCCGACATGGATCGGCTGGTCGAGGGCCAGGCGGTGAGCGTCGAGGTCCGCAGCGAGGCCCGCGCCGGCAAGGGGGCGTCGCTGCGACTGGTCGGCGAAGCCGAGGGGCCGCCGCGGCTGCTGACCCCCGCGCCGAGCATCGAGGACGAGCTCGCCGGCCTCGCCTCGCGCGCCCAGGTTGTCACCGGCGGCGTCGCCCGGGCCATGGCCGACGGCGCCGAGGGCGAGGCGCTGGAGACCGTGTTCGCCTTGCCCGGCGGCGGCACGGTGGCGATCGAGGCGACCCGGGCGCTGATCGCCGTCGACGTCGATCTCGGTGAGCGCGGGGGCTCGGACGCCAAGCGCGCCACCCGCGCCGCCAACTTCGCCGCCCTCGCCACGGCCGCCCGCGTGCTGCGGCTGAAAGGGGAGGGCGGGCTGGTGGTGATCGACCTCGCCGGACGCGGCCACGACGGCCCGGCGCTGATCTCCGGCGCGCGGCTGGCCTTCGGCCCCGACAATCCGGGCGTCGCCTTCGGCCCGATCAGCCGCTTTGGGACGCTGGAGCTGACGGTCCCGCGCCGCCGCCGCTCGGTCGCCGACCGCCTGCTGGACGCGGCCGGCCAGCCCACCGCCCAGACCCTCGCGCTGCGCCTGATCCGGCAGATCGAGCGGGAGGCCGCGGCCGATCCCGGCGCCCGGATCGAGGCGCGGGTCGCACCGGATGTGGCGGCGGCCGCCGATCCCTATCTGAAGGTGCTGACCGACCGCTTCGGCGCGCGCCTGTCGCTCGTCGCCGATCCGGCCCGTCCCCGCGGCGATCCCGAGGTCCGGTCGCTATGAGCGAGCGCAAATGCCCGATCTGCGGGCGCCCGGCCGAGGCGAGCCATCGCCCGTTCTGCTCGCGACGCTGCGCCGACGTCGACCTGCAGCGCTGGTTCCGCGGCGCTTATGCCGTGCCCGGGGCGAAGGCCGAGAGCGAGGACGACTCGGTCCCCGAGGTCGACCCCTACGAGGAATGACCGTCGGCTGGCCCTGGGTCTGCTAGACAGGGATCGCCCCGCTCACTATAGACGGCGCTCCTTTGGCCAGGGCCAAGCGCCTGGGTAGCTCAGTCGGTAGAGCAGCGGATTGAAAATCCGCGTGTCGGTGGTTCGATTCCGCCCCCAGGCACCACTTCCGCGACCTCACGTGTCTTGAGCCTGGCCGGTTTCTGTCAGGCCGGTGTCCGCTCGGGGACGAGCCGGAAGCCGAGCGCCTGCGCCACCTTCAGGATTGTCGCGAAACCGGCGTTCCCGTCTGGCCGGAGCGCCTTGTAGAGGGCTTGCCGGTTCAAGCCGGTATCACGGGCAAGCTCGGACATGCCGTGGGCTCGTGCGACGACGCCGAGAGCGGCGGCGATCTCCGCGGGCGTGCCATCTTCGAACGCGCTCCGAAGGAACTCCTCAATCGCCTCGCCGTCAGTCAAATGGGTCGCCGGGTCGAACGGGGTTGTAGCAAGCGCCATGATCACAGCTCCCCTGCGAGCGCTTTCGCCCGCTTGATGTCCCGCTCCTGCGAGGACTTGTCGCCGCCGCAGAGCAACACGATCAACGCCTCGCCTCGACGAACCGCGTATAGCCGATAGCCGGGGCCGAAGTGGATTCGAAGCTCGATCACACCTTCGCCAACGGACACGCTGTCGCCCAGGTTTCCAAGCGCCGCTCGCAACAAGCGATCCGCAATGCGAGCGCGCGCCCTGATGTCGCGGAGCGTCGCCAGCCACTCGGCGAAGTCGCTCGTCTGACGAACCTCGATCAAAGCAATTTGTCGCACATAGGCGACAGAAAGTCAAGCATTCTGGCAGGCCTCCGTGAGCCGTCCCACACGGCGGCTACCTCTTTGACAGTAGCAAAGCTGGAACGTATAGAGAACATCTGGAGGACGGAGGACGGAGGACTCGGTGACTCGTGTAAGAACGCTGCTCAGGGCAGGCAGGAACGCGCATCTGGTGAGGGTCGAGGGACGCGGGCTGGCGCGATTCTATGTCGATGGCCCCGACCTCGATGACCACCAGGACTTCTTCGACCTCAACGCGGCCGTGGCCGTGTTCGAGCGGGTGGAGCGGGACGGCAGGGCGACGCGGCTATAGCGCAAGTTCGGCCGGCGCGGCGCGCAGGCGCAGCGGCGAGAAGGCGATGAACAGCGACGCGGCGGTGACGCCGGCCGCGGCGATCAGCAGAGTCTCGCGCGGACCGAACGCGGCGCCCAGCGCTCCGCCGGTCAGGGCGCCAGCGACGCCGGCCGCCGCCGCGCCGGTGGCGAACGCCCCGCCGGCACGGCCCAGCTGCTCGGGCGGCAGCAGGGACTGGCGCAGGGTGGCCGAGCCGGTGCCGGCGGTGGTCTGCAACGCATCGCCAATCAACTGGGCGGCGGCCAGAATGGTCATGGCGACGAGCGGCGGGCCGGCGGCCAGTGGGATCAGGAACGTCGTCGCGCCCCCAGCCAGGCCCGCCAGCAGGATCATGCGGCCGGGGCCTAGGCGGCGCGTCAGCCACGGCGCCAAGGTGGCGCCGGCCAGGCCGCCGACGCCGCCCATGGCGATGGTCAGGCCCAGCATCGGCGTCGTCAGCTTCAGCACGTTGATCGCCAGCAGGATGTAAAGCGCCGCGAAGAAGTAGCCGAAGAAGCTCTTGCCCACGTCGGCGAGCCAGAGCGGGCGCACCAGCGGGTGGGCGAACACCAGGCGCACGCCGGCGGTCAGGTCGAGATCGATGGGCGCAGGCGCTCGCTCAGCTGGCGCGCTCGGGGCTCGGCCGCGGATCCGGCCCAGGATCAGCGCCGAGGCGACATAGGTGAGCGCGGTCAGCCCCACGGCGATCGGCGGCGCGATCACCGCGACCAGGACGCCGGTGAGCGCGGGGCCGCCGACTTCGGCGACCGCATCGGTGGTCGCCAGCTTGGCGTTGCCCTCGGTCAGGTCGGCCGGGTCGATGAGACTGGGCAGAAAGGCGTGGTCGGCGACGTCGAAGGTGACGTTGGCTGCGCCCATCAGCACGGCGGCGGCATAGATCACCGGCAACGAGAGATGGCCCGTCAGCGCGGCCAACGGGACGGCGGCCAGCACGACGGCGCGGGCGAGGTCGGCGGCGATCAGCAGGCTGCGCTTGGGCAGGCGGTCGGCCAGCGCCCCGGCGAACACCCCGACCGCCGCCTGCGCGCCCAGCACCAGCGCGGCGAACAGACCGAGCGCCTCTGGTCCGGCCTTCAGCGTGATCACCGCCGCCATCGGCAGGCCCTCGCGGGCGATCCGGGCGCCGAAGCTGGAGATCGACTGCGCGCCCCAGAGCCGCAAGAAGTCCGCGTGCCCCCAAAGGCCCCTGGCCGGCCCGGTCATACTCGCCTGGTCATGGAAACGCACCCCGGCGCCTGCCTAGCTAGAATCCAATCGAGCGTCGCCTGTCATATTGTTGTCGTGAAGATGAGTATTGCGCGCGCGCCGCAAGCTGCTTGCCGCGCGCCGGCCGCGTTTTTCCGTTCCACGCCGAAAGCCGCGGCCGCGGTTTGACTGGCCGGTCCAAACTTTCCTCTGCCCGGCGACGGGAAGTTCTTGGTTGAACGAAGCCAGTTTTCGCCGCCTCCGCCGCTATGCCTCCCTGCTGCGCTGCAACACAACGGCGCATTTCAAGGGCGAAAATCGTTAGACTGACGAGTGATCGGGTCATGCTGCGATGCAAACAGACCTTGGACTCGCCTCGTCGGCTGGGAAACGCCGATCTTCGGCGCCCCCTTGACGCTGAGATGAGGGGTTGCCAAAGGACCCGAGCCGCAAGTCTAACATTGCGGTAAGGACTTGCTGCGGCCCCGCGCCGTCGGCGGGTCCGTGAGCGCCTCGAAACGCGAGCTAGACCGGCGAATGAGATTGGATCAGAGCGTGGCGGGACGGGCGTGGCGACTATGGCTCTGGACTTGCGAGGTCGCCGATGGCGAGTTCGCGCCGGGCCTCCACCAGCTAGGGCGGACAGGCGCCCCGCGCGACGATCCCTTCGGGTCCTAGAGCGAGCAAAGACCAAGCAGGAACTGGCGAAACGATGCTTCACACCAAAACAACCACCCCCCTTCTCGCCGTCGTCGGCGCCTTGGCGCTGCTGACAGCTGCGCCTGCGTTCGCGCAGAACGCGGCGACCCCCGCCCCGGCCGCTGCGGCCCCAGCCGCGGCTGCGCCGGCTGCGGCGCCCAGCGACACCACCCCGGCAGCCGCCCCCGACACCACCCCGACCAAAGTCGGCGGCGCCAACGCCGGGCACCTCGGCCCGTTCGAAATGTTCATGGACGCCGAAGTCCTGGTTAAGGTGGTCATGATCGGCCTCCTGATTTGCTCGCTGCTCTCCTGGACCATCCTGATCCTGAAGATCTTCGAGTTCGCCGCGATGAACCGGATCACCAACCGGTTCCTCGAGACCTTCCGCGGCGCCAAGTCGATCAGCGACATGGGCAAGATCGCCGAATCCGAGGAGTTCGCCGGCAACCCGCTGGCCGACATGGCCGCGGCGGCTTCCGCTGAGGTGGAGCTATCGCGCCAGGCTGGCCTGCACGTCGCGGGCGAGCACCGCGACACCACCATCATGCGCGCCCAGAGCGCGGTCGGCGCGGTTCAGGCCTCGCTGGCCCGGCGGCTGTCCAGCGGCATGCAGTTCCTGGCGACGGTGGGTTCGACCGGTCCGTTCATCGGGCTGTTCGGCACCGTCTACGGGATCATGCACTCGTTCATCGGCATCGCGAACTCGAACACGACCAACCTTGCGGTCGTGGCCCCCGGGATCGCCGAAGCCCTGCTGGCGACCGGCCTCGGCCTGTTCGCGGCGATCCCGTCGGTGGTGTTCTACAACTACTTCCAGACCATGATCACCGCCTACGGCTCGCGCACGGAAGGCTTCGTCGCGGAGCTGATGAACGCGATCTCCCGCCAGCTCGACAAGGGGGTCTAACCCCACATGGCCGCCAAACTCTCAGGGCCCGGCGGCGGCAAGTACGACGTCGAGCTGAACAACGAGATCAACGTCACGCCCTTCGTGGATGTGATGCTGGTGCTCCTGATCATCTTCATGGTCGCCGCCCCTCTGGCGTCGGTCAACGTCAAGATCAGCTTGCCACCGGCCAACGTGAAGCCGCAGACCAAACCGCCGCAGATCATCTACGTCTCGATCAAGGAGAACGGTGACCTCTACGTCGGCGACAACCAAGTCGACATCACCGAACTTCCGGATGCGTTGAAACTGGCCGCAGGTCCAAGCCACGTCGGCCTGCGTATCTTCATCCGCGGGGACGAGAACGTCGAATACGGCAAGTTCCTCGACGTGATGAACACCATGCAGGACAACGGGTTCTATAGCGTGGCCCTGGTGGGCGAAGATCGGTCAGGGGTGAAGAAATGACCGACATCGACATCGCCCATCCGGCGCACAACCCGTTCGATGTGCCCCGGCGCGACAAGAACGCGGCGCGCACCTTCACCATCGCGGTGTTGGTCGCTGTCGCGTTCCACGCGATCGTCGGCTATTACGTCTACAAGGCGAAGTTCAAGCCGAACTACAAGAACTACTCGGAGCAGAAGGAGGAGGTGAACATCCTCCACCCGCCGCCTCCGCCGCCGCCCCCACCGCCGCCGCCGCCCCCGCCAAAGGTCGAGAAGCCGCCGCCGATCCAGCCGCGTCCGCCGGCCCAGGTCCCGGTGAACATCCCGGCCCCGCCGCCGCTGAACATCGCGCCGGTGGAGCACCCGCAACCGCCGCCGCCGGCCCCGCCGGTGATCGCGCCGGAGAAGCCGCCGCCGCCGAAACCGACGGTGATCAGCCAGCCTGACTGGCTGCGCCGGCCCTCAGGCGAGGACATGGCCCAATACTACCCTGAACGCGCGCAGCGGATGGGCGTCAGCGGCCATGCGACCATCACCTGCACGGTCAACACCAACGGAACCGTCAGCGAATGCTCGGTGAGCTCCGAGAACCCGCCCGACCAGGAGTTCGGCTCGGCGGCCCTCAAGCTCTCGCGACTGTTCAAGATGCGGCCCCTCACCCGGGACGGCGCCCCGGTCGGCGGGGCCAAGGTGACGATCCCGATCGGGTTCCAAGTCCCGAAGGATTGATCCTGCGCTGGTGTCATTTGGTCAGGCCCCGGCGCTCGGCGTCGGGGCCTTTTCCGTCGCAGCCGGCGACTTGATCGGCAACGCGGCCACGACTAAACGAAACGCCGTCGCGAGACGCCGCCTTAGCTCAGTCGGTTAGAGCGCCAGATTGTGGATCTGGAGGTCCTCCGTTCGATCCGGAGAGGCGGTACCATCGCAAGGGGTTGAAGGGGCTAGAGTCTCAGCCCCGGACACCGGTGACGGAACCGGCTCGGTTAGACGCCTTTCGACCACCGTCAGACGGGTCTGACTCAAGGATCGTTCCGGCGCGGGACCGTGGGCCGGGGCGACCCTGAGAAGGCTAGGAAGATGAGTGAAAGTGCGATCCAGAGCATAAGGACCTTGGCTTTCGCCGATCAGCGGCCGGGAACCTCCGGACTGCGCAAGAAAGTGTCGGTGTTCCAGCAGCCGCACTATCTGGAAAACTTCGTTCAATCGATCTTCGACAGCCTTGAGCGACGGCAAGGCGAGACCCTGGTCCTGGGCGGCGATGGGCGTCTGGGCAACCGCGAAGCAGCTCAGACCATCCTTCGGATGGCAGCCGCGAACGGCTTCAGTCGGGTTATGGTCGGGCGGGGCGGCATCCTGTCGACCCCGGCGGCTTCGGGCATCATCCGCAAGTACGGCGCCTGCGGCGGCGTCATCCTCTCTGCAAGCCACAACCCGGGTGGGAAAGACGGCGACTTCGGCGTGAAGTTCAACGTCGCAAACGGGGGGCCGGCGCCGGAGTCGGTCACCGAGGCCATCTACGCGCTGAGCAGTCGCATCGATCGATACCTGACGATCGATGCCGGGAATGTGGACATCGATTACGTCGGTCGCTCCGCGCTCGGCGACATGACGGTCGAAGTCATCGACCCGGTGAAGGACTACGCGGAGCTGTTGGAGTCGCTGTTCGACTTCGATCGCGTCTCGGCGTTGCTGTCCTCAGGTCGCTTCCGGATCCGCTTCGACGCAATGAATGCGGTCACGGGACCCTATGCCCACGAGATCCTCGAGCACCGGCTCGGGGCGCCGGCCGGGACGGTGGTCAACGGCACGCCGTTGCCCGATTTCGGCGGCCTGCATCCGGACCCGAATCTGGCCAACGCGCGTGAGCTCGTCCAGACGATGAACGGTCCGGGACCGCCTGAGCTGGGAGCCGCTTCCGACGGCGACGGCGACCGCAACATGATCCTTGGGCCGAACTTCTTTGTCTCCCCGGGCGACAGCCTCGCGATCATGGTCGCCCACGCCCACCTCATCCCCGGCTACGCGAAGGGCCTTGCGGGCGTCGCCCGGTCCATGCCGACGAGCCGGGCGGTGGACCGGGTCGCGACCGAGCTTGGCCTCGCGTGCTACGAGACGCCCACGGGTTGGAAGTACTTTGGCAACCTGCTCGACGCCGGGCGCATCACCCTGTGCGGTGAAGAGAGCTTCGGTGCGGGCTCGGACCATGTTCGCGAGAAGGACGGGCTTTGGGCGGTCCTGTTTTGGCTGAACATCCTGGCGGCCCGGGGCGAGAGCGTTAGACAACTGGTCACCGGGCATTGGCGACGGTTCGGGCGCCACTACTACACGCGCTTCGACTACGAGGACGTCGACCACGCGGCGGCGGAGGATCTGATGGCCTCGCTGAGAGGGCGCCTTCCCGGCCTGCAGAACATCAGCTTTGGGTCGCTGAAGACCAGTCAATGCGATGACTTCGCCTACACTGACCCCGTCGATCATGCCTTGGCGGCGGGGCAGGGCGTGCGGCTCGTCTTTTCGGACGACGCGCGGATCGTCTATCGGCTCTCAGGGACCGGGACGGAAGGAGCGACCCTTCGAGTCTACCTGGAACGCTATGAACCTGATCCGTCGCGCCAGACACTGGAGCCGCAGGAAGTCCTCGGCGATCTTGCGGTCTTGGCGGTTGGGATCGCGGAGGTGAAGCGCAGAACGGGACGGACGCGTCCCTCTGTCGTCACCTGACGAAGGCGCCTCTCGGCGGCGACGGCGATTTGCTCTGCCGATGCCGCTGAAAGCACCCACGCGGCGAGCCGCCGGCGCACAATTACGACAAAGGCCCGGCCGTCTGTGTTATTAGGCGATGGGTCGCGGCCAGTGCGCCCGTTTCATTGATCGAGACGATTTCAGCCGCCGCCAGCGCGCCGGTTGATTTGCCTCAAGGCGATATCGGCCCTCCCACGCAAATGCTCCAGCGAGCGGCTCGGCGCTCGGAGGGGTGAGGTACGTACCATGCACACCTTCAAGGTCGTCAGGGAAGAGTTTGGCTGGGCGGTGCGGCTGGGCCCAGGCATGACGACACCGTTCTGGTCGCAGGCGGCCGCGCTCCGCGAGGCCAACGCGCTGTGCAAGAGCCTACGCAGCCATGGGGTCGCTGCAGAAGTCGTGGTGGAGGAGGGCCTGGGAAATGAGCCTGGCGCCGCCTCGAGGCGCGGGACCGCGCGCGACTCTGCCGGCGCCATCCATGGTCACGCCTGACGTCTCCGCGAACGCAAAAGGGCGGCAATCATCGCCGCGGCCGAACAACTGGGGCGGCAATACCTGGGCAAGGGGCGTAGCCGGATCGTCAGGCCGGCCTGAGGGATGGCTTCGGAGACCGGCGTCGTCGCTTTGGAACGATGATCCGATCCGCGGCGAGCTGTTCAGCGTCGAGCGCCTGGAAGAGCACGGGCGCAGCCTCGCTCTGGCCCACTCGATCTCGGCCGGGCGCCGCGGCGACGCGCGGCTATTCCGTCGCTTGGCCAACAACGAGACGGCGTTGGTAGCCGCCTACCGCGACGTCGCCGCCGCGATCGAGCAAGGCGCGGCCATCACGCCGGCCGCCGAATGGTTGATCGACAACTTCCATGTGGTGGAGACGCAGCTTCGCAACATTCGCACCGACCTGCCGCAGGGATATTACCGCCAGCTGCCCAGGCTGGCCGGTGGCGCGTTTTCAGGCTTGCCGCGCGTGTTCGGCCTCACCTGGGATTTCGTCGCTCACACCGACAGCCTGTTCGACCCGGACGCCTTGCGACGGTACGTGCGCGCCTATCAAGACGTTCAGCCGCTCACGATTGGCGAGCTTTGGGCCGTGGCGATCACGCTGCGAATTGTCTTGGTCGAGAACCTGCGTCGCATCGCCGGCAGGGTGGTGGCGAGCCGTGAGGGTCGCCGCCAGGCGGACGCCCTCGCGGATCGCCTGCTTGGCGCGGGGGGGCTCGTCGCCGAGCCGGCGGATGGCGTGCTTGGAGATCAGGATCCGGCGCCGCGTTCGGAGGCGTTCTTCGTTCAGCTGGTCCAGCGTCTGCGGGATCAGGATCCGAGCATCGCCCCCGCCCTGACCTGGATCGACCAGACCCTGGCCGCGCGGGGCTTGACGGCCGACGGGGTTGTCCAGGCCGAGCACCAGCGCCAGGTCGCCGGCAGCGTCAGCGTGCGCAACATCATCACCAGCATGCGGCTGATCTCGGACGTCGATTGGTCCGAACTGGTCGAACGGTTCAGCATCGTCGACGACCTGCTCGGCGGCCAGAGCCGCTTCGCCGAGATGGATTTCCCGACCCGCGATCTCTATCGCCGCGCGATCGAGGAGCTGGCGCGGGGCTCTGGGCGCGAGGAGCTCGAGGTCGCCCACGCGGCGCTCGCAATCGCCGCGGCGACGCGTTCGACCCTCATGTCCATCGGCGACGAGCGCCTTGCGGATCCTGGCTACTACCTACTCGCCGGTGGCCGAAGCCAGCTCGAGGCTGCGGTCGGCTATCGCGCGCCGATCAGGGATTGGCCCAGCCTTATCTACCGGTCGACGGGGATCGGCGGCTATGTCGGGGCCGGCGCCATTGTCGCCGCGCTGTTCCTGGCGCTGCCGCTGATGTGGCTGAGCGCCAACGGGCTGGGCTGGCCCTGGCTGTTGGGCCTCGCCGTCGTTGGCCTGGCCCCGGCAGTGGACCTGAGCGTCGCGCTCGTGAACCACGTGGTGACGAGAGGCTATCGCGCGACGCTGCTCCCTGGTCTGGCGCTCAAGGCCGGCGTGCCCGCCGAGCTTCGGACGCTGGTCGCTGTCCCGACTCTCCTGGCCTCGCTCGACGCGATCCGGCGAAATATCGAGGCGCTCGAAATTCACCATCTCGCCAGCCTGACCGGCGACCTGCACTTCGCCCTGCTCACGGACTGGACGGACGCCGATGGCGCACACGCCGATGACGACGAGACGCTGCTCGACGCAGCGCGCGAGGGGGTCGCCGAGCTCAATCGGCGTTACGGTCCAGCCGCGGCGGGCGATCGCTTCCTGTTGCTGCATCGGCGGCGGGTCTGGAACGAGACCGAGCGGCGCTGGATCGGTTGGGAGCGCAAGCGCGGCAAGCTAGTCGAACTCAATCGGCTGCTGCGGGGCGCGAAGGACACGAGCTATCTCGATCCGCCGCCGATCCCCGAGGGGGTTCGCTACGTAATCACCCTTGATGCGGATACGCGCCTGCCGCGCGAGACCGTGCGCCGGCTGATCGGCAAGATGGCCCATCCGCTGAACCGCCCGCGCCTCGATCCGGACCTTGGGCGCGTCGTGGAGGGGTACGCGATCTTGCAGCCGCGGGTGACGCCGTCGCTGCCCGTCGGGCAGCACGGGTCCCTGTTCTTACGCGTCTTCTCCAGCGCCACCGGGATCGACCCCTACGCGGCCGCCGTATCCGACGTCTACCAGGACCTCTTCGGCGAGGGCTCCTATACGGGAAAGGGGATCTACGACATCGACGCTTTCGAGGCTGCGCTCGACGGTCGCGTGCCCGAGTCCCGTCTGCTCAGCCACGATCTCTTCGAGGGGATCTTCGCACGCGCCGGCCTCGCTTCCGACGTCGAGGTGGTGGAGGATTTCCCGGCTCGCTACGACGTCGCCGCCGCCAGGCATCACCGTTGGGCGCGGGGCGACTGGCAGCTGCTGCCCTGGCTGTTGGGACTGGGCCGCAGTTCCGGCCGCGGACGGCGACGCGACAGCGTGCCGATGATCGGCCGCTGGAAGATGCTCGACAACGTGCGGCGGTCCCTCTCCGCCCCGTCGATCGTCGCGGCCCTGGTGGCCGGCTGGGCGGCGCCGGCGGACACCGCGCTGGTCTGGACCGCCTTCGTCCTGGCCACCATGGCCGTGCCGCCGTTGCTGCCGGTCGTATCCGAGATCGCGCCACGCCGGCCGGGCGTCCAGCTGCGCAGCCACCTGCGTGATCTCGCCGCCGATCTTCGGCTGGCGAGCATGCAACTCGCGCTGATGTCGGTGTTTCTCGCCCATCAGGCCTGGCTGATGGGTGACGCCATCCTGAGGACTCTGGCGCGGCTGGTGACGAAGCGTCACCTGCTGGAGTGGACTCCGGCGGCTCAGGCCGCACACGGCCGGCGGCTGGCGCTTTCGAGCTTTTACGGCCGCATGTTCGGCGCCGTGGTGATCGCGCTGGTCGCGATCGGCGCGGCCTGGATCGGGGGCGGCTATGCGTGGCCGCTCGCCCTCGGCTTCAGCGTCCTATGGGTGCTTTCGCCCGCGGTCGCGCTTCGGGCCAGTCTGTCGCCGCGCGTGGCCGGCCGCGAGCCTCTCCCGGCGGCCGAGACCCAGACCTTGCGCCTGGTGGCGCGGCGGACATGGCGGTTCTTCGAGACCTTCGTCACGGACGCCACCCACAGGCTTCCTCCCGACAACTTCCAGGAGACGCCCGAGCCGGTCGTCGCGCCGCGCACATCGCCGACCAACATAGGGCTCCACCTGCTGTCCGTCGCCAGCGCCCGGGATTTCGGCTGGATCGGCGACCTGGAGGCTGTGGAGCGGCTGGAGGCCACCCTGGCGACCATGGCCGGCATGGCCCGCTTCCGCGGCCATTTCTACAACTGGTACGACACCGGCGACCTGCGGCCGCTCGATCCCAAGTACGTCTCCTCGGTCGACAGCGGCAATCTCGCCGGCCACCTGATCGCGCTGGCCGGCGCATGCCGGTCCTGGGCGGATGCCTCAGCGCCCGAGTTGGTGCGGATCGCCGGGGTGGGCGACGCCCTTTGCCTTGCCCGTCAGGCGGCAGCTGACCTGGGCGGCGCGTCCTCGCAAGGCGCCGCATCGACCGGGCTCATCGCCGAGCTCGACACACTGCAGCGCGTCCTGGATGACGGCGGCTGTGGCCGCTGGTCCGGTCTCGCGCCTGAGCTCGAGCGGATCGCCGATGCGGCGCGCCAGGTGGCGATCGACGAGGGCGAGGACGCCAGCGCGGATGTCGCCTTCTGGACTGGGGCGGTGCGGCGCTCGATCGAAAGCCATGGACGCGACCGGGAGGGCGACGGCGATCTGCGTCGCCGGCTTGAAAGCCTGGAACAACAGGCGCGCGAGCTGGCGCTGGCGATGGACTTCCGGTTCCTGCTCGACCCCGACCGTCTGCTGCTCTCGATCGGCTATCAGACCGACGATGGGACGCGCGACCCCAGCTGCTACGACCTGCTCGCCTCAGAGGCGCGGCTGGCCAGCTTCATGGCGATCGCCAAGGGTGACGCCCCGGCCCGCCATTGGTTTCGTCTCGGGCGCGCGGTGACGCCGGCCGATCACGGTGCGGCCCTGATCTCGTGGTCAGGTTCGATGTTCGAATACCTGATGCCGTCGCTGATCATGCAGGGACCGGCAGAGAGCCTGATCGAGCAGACCAACCGGCTCATCGTCGAACGGCAGATCAGCTATGGTCGGCGGCTCAACGCCCCCTGGGGCGTCTCGGAGTCGGCGTTCAACGCCCGCGATCTCGAGTTCACCTACCAGTATTCCAACTTCGGGGTGCCCGGACTCGGGTTGAAACGCGGGCTTGCCGACAACGCGGTGATCGCGCCTTACGCGACCGCGCTGGCGACCATGATCGATCCCCACGCGGCGGTCCGCAACTTCCAGGCCCTGACCGATGCGGGGGCCCGCGGCCGCTACGGCTTCTACGAGGCGCTCGACCTCACCCCGACGAGGGTGCCCGACGGCGAGCGCGTCGCCGTCGTGCAGGCCTACATGGCCCATCACCAGGGCATGTCGATCGTCGCCATCGCCGACACGCTGCTGGACGGCCTGATGCGCGAGCGCTTCCATGCGGACCCCATCGTGCGGGCCACGGAACTGCTGCTGCAGGAGCGCGTGCCGCGTGATGTCGTCAGCACGCCGCCCTCCGTGGCGGAGACGGCTGCGGCGGTGCGCGACCGCGCGTCGGACAGCCGGGGCTGGCGCCGGGCGAGCCTCTGGAGCTCGACACCGGACACGCAGTTGCTTTCCAACGGGCGGTACTCGGTGATGATCACGGCCGCGGGCTCCGGCTACAGCACCTGGCGCGACGCCGCCATCACGCGGTGGCGCGAGGACGCGACCTGCGATGACTGGGGCGCCTACACCTTCCTGCGCGATACCCGAAGCAACGAGGTCTGGTCGGCCGGGCTGCAACCGACCGGGAACGCCGGAGACCACTACAGCGTGGTCTTCAATGAAGACCGGGCCGAGATTGTTCGGCGCGACGGCGGCCTCGCCACGACGCTCGAGGTGCTCGTGTCGACGGAGGACGACGCGGAGGTGCGACGGGTCACCATCTCGAACGGCAGCCCGCAGATGCGCGAGATCGAAGTCACCTCCTATGCCGAGCTGGTGCTGGCGCCCGCCGCCGCCGACATCGCGCACCCAGCGTTTTCGAAGCTCTTCGTCGAGACCGAACATCTGCTCGGAACCGGCGCGCTGATGGCCCACCGGCGTCGTCGCTCGCCGGACGAACCCGAGATATGGGCCGCTCACCTCGCGGTGGTCGATGGCGCGGCGATGGGGCTGCGCGAGTTCGAGACCGATCGCGCCCGCTTCATCGGTCGCGGGGGCGGGGGCGTGCGAGCGGCGGCGGCGATCGTCAGCGGGCGCCCGCTCTCCGGCGCCACCGGCGCGGTGCTCGACCCCATCTTCGCCCTGCGGCGGCGTGTCAGACTCGAGCCGGGGCAGACTGCGCGGATCGATTTCTGGACGATGGCCGCATCGACGCGCGAGGAGATCCTTGGCCTGATCGACAAACACCACGACTCCGGCGCCTTCGGCCGCGCAACGGCGCTGGCCTGGACCCAGGTCCAGGTGCAGCTTCACCACCTTGGCATCAGCCACGGCCAGGCCGGCCAGTTCCAGCGCCTCGCCAAGCATCTGATCTTCGCGGCGCCGACGCTGCGGCCGACATCCGAGATCATCGACGCAGGGCGCGGAGGCCAGCCGCTGCTGTGGAGTCTCGGTATCTCGGGGGACCTACCCATCGCGCTGGTCCGCATATCGGGCCTCCACGAGGTCGACTTGGTTCGCGAAGCACTGCTGGCGGTCGAATATTGGCGGATGCGCCGACTGGCGGTGGACCTGGTGGTGCTCAACGAACGGGGCGCTTCCTACGTGCAGGATGTGCAGATCGCTTTGGAGACGCTGGTCCGAGCCAACCAATCGAGGCCGCAGATCGGCGATGAGCGCGGCGCGGGGCACATTTTCCTGCTGCGCGCGGACCTGATCGCCGACGACGTGCGCGCCGTGCTGAACTCGGTGGCCAGGGTGGTCCTGGTTGGCGAGCGAGGTCGGCTTGAGGATCAGATGGAATATGCGCCGGAGGTCGCGGCGCCTGCCCATGGGATCACGCGGCGAGGCGCGGTGGCTTCCGAGCTGCAGGTTTCGCGGCCCGCGCCCGACATGGAGTACTTCAACGGCCTTGGCGGCTTCGCGGATGGCGGCAAGGAGTACGTAACCATCATCGGCCCGGGGCAGGTGACCCCCGCCCCGTGGGTCAATGTGATCGCCAACGCCGACTTCGGCTTCCAGGTCTCCGCCGAGGGCGGCGGCTACTCCTGGGCGGTGAACAGCCGTGAGCGCCAGCTCACCGCGTGGTCGAACGATCCACTCACCGATCGCCCATCGCAAGTGCTCTATGTGCGAGACGAATACACCGGCGAGCTATGGACAGCGACCGCCCAGCCGTTGCGCGACGAGGGCGCGACCTACGTCGCCCGCCACGGCTTCGGCTACAGTCGCTTCCAGCACGCCTCGCGCGGGCTGGCGCTTGATCTGCTCGAATACGTTGCGCCCGAGGATCCGGTGCGCATTTCCCGGCTCACGCTGCGCAACACTACCGCGCGCCGGCGCCGGTTATCCGTGACGGCCTACGCAGAGTGGTGCCTGGGCGCGTCCCGCCAGGTATCGGCCCCATTCGTCATCACCCGGCTGACCGAAGACGGCGCCATGCTCGTCTCGAACCAGTGGAACCCTGTCTTCGCCGAGCGCACGACGTTCTTCGATCTGGGCGGCCGCCAGACCAGCTGGACCGCGGATCGCCGCGAGTTCCTGGGCCGCAACGGCAGCCTGGCGGCGCCGCTGGCCCTGGTGGAGCGGACGCCGCTCTCCGGCCGCACGGGCGCCGGACTCGATCCCTGCGGGGCGCTGCGGACGATCGTCGACCTGGCGCCTGGAGAGAGCATCGAAGTTCCGCTCTTCCTTGGCGACGCCGCCAACGCGGAGGCAGCCGGGCGGCTGGTCGCTCGCTATCGCCAGGCGGACCTGGATGAGGTGCTGGCCGCGGTGCGCGAACGCTGGGACGCCTTAACCGGCGCGGTCCAGGTCAAGACGCCCGACCGCACCATGGACCTGATGCTGAACGGCTGGCTGCTTTACCAGACACTGTCATCGCGCATCTGGGCCCGGGCCGGCTTCTATCAGGCAAGCGGCGCCTACGGTTTCCGCGACCAGCTCCAGGACGTGATGGCGCTGGCCGCGGTGAAGCCGGCGATCACACGCGAGCATCTGCTGCGCGCCGCAGCCAGGCAGTTTCCCGAGGGCGACGTCCAGCACTGGTGGCTGCCCAATACGGGCCAGGGCGTCCGAACCCGGTTTTCGGACGACCGCATTTGGCTGCCTTACGTCATCGCGCACTACGTGGACGTGACCGGCGATGTCGCCGTGCTCGACGCCGAGGTCCCGTTCATCGAAGGGGATCTGCTCGAGCCGGACGCGAACGAGCGGTTCTTCGAACCGTCGATCTCGAGTCAGACCACCAGCCTGTATGACCACGCCGCGCGGGCGCTTGACGCAAGCCTCGCGACCGGGGCGCACGGTCTGCCGTTGATTGGCGGCGGCGACTGGAACGACGGGATGAACCGGGTCGGCCTGCAGGGCCGCGGCGAGAGCGTCTGGCTTGGCTGGTTCCTGATCGCCAACCTGCAGCAGTTCGCGCCCTTCGCCGAAGCACGCGGCGAGGCGCGCCGGGCCGAGGCCTGGCGCGCCCATGCCGAAGCCTTGCGCCTGGCCGCCGAGCGGGACGCCTGGGATGGCGACTGGTATCGGCGCGGGTGGTTCGACGACGGCGCGCCGCTGGGCTCATCGGCCAACGACGAGTGCCGCATCGACTCCATCGCGCAGTCCTGGGCGGTGCTATCCGGCGCCGCCGCCCCTGACCGCGCCTCGCGCGCCATGGCGGCGGTGGACCGCGAGCTGATCCTGCCGCAGGAGGGGCTGGCGCTGCTGTTTACGCCCCCGTTCGACCGCACGACACATGATCCAGGCTACATCAAAGGCTACCCGCCGGGCGTCCGCGAGAACGGGGGGCAATACACCCATGCCGCGCTCTGGTCGGTGATGGCGTATGCCCAACTGGGCGACGGCGACAAGGCTGCCGCGCTGTTCTGGATCCTCAATCCGATCAATCACACGCGCACCCGAAGCGACGCCTATCGCTATGCGGTTGAACCCTACGTCGTGGCCGCCGACGTCTACGCCGCGCCCGGCCGGGTCGGCCGTGGCGGTTGGACCTGGTACACCGGCTCGGCGGCCTGGATGCAGCGCGCAGGCCTCGAGGCGATCCTCGGCGTGCGCGTTCATGGAGGCCGGCTTGAAGTGGACCCTTGCATTCCCAAGTCTTGGCCCGGCTTCGAGGTAACCCGGCAAGTCGGTGCGACGCGCTACGAACTCGTCGTCACAAATCCGAGCGGAGTCTCGCGTGGCGTCGTTCACGCCCAGTTGGACGGCATGACAATCGTCGGCCGGCCTCCGCGATTCGACTTGCATGATGATGGCGAGCACCACCGCCTCGAGGTGACCCTCGGCTGACGCCGTCGTCGGCCGCTGGCCTGGCCTGGCGAGGACTTGGTCTGTGCGTCGCTGGGCGTCCGGCCCTGCGTGGGGACCTGCTGGAGCGGGCTCGTCGACACCGCCTCGCGCCCCCACGGGCGGCAAGCTAGGCGTGCCGGCAGGTCATGCGCTCACGCGCCGATTATCCTCGGTCGCCCGGCCTCGAGCACATGGCGCCTTCGTTGGTGAGCCAGGCGCAGCGAGGTCATCAGCCGCTGAGCGCTTCGGCGATGTGCCAGCTGGTTGAGACGGCGCGGGTGTTTTCGGCCGCCGCGCCCGGCGATTGGGCCGAGGCGATGGCCGAGCTCGACCGGGCATTGAGCGAATTGCCGGCGGCGCGGCCCTAGCGGCGCTGGTCGGCCTCGCCGTGCTATGGGATCATCGGTCCCGGGACCCGGGTCCCGCCGCACGCGAAGGACGACGAGGATGCTTGAAGGTCGGACAGTCGTGGTGACCGGCGCGTTGGGCGTGCTTGGCTCGGTGGTCGCCGACGCCGTGGAGGCCGCGGGCGCGAAGGTGGCGCGGCTCGATTACGCGAAGGCTGGCGCCCCGCGCGAGCTGCTGTTCGACGGCCTCGACCTGACCGACGAGGCGGCGACCAGCGCGGCGATGGCGGCGATCACCGAGCGCACCGGCGGCATCGACGGCCTGGTCAACATCGCCGGCGGCTTCACCTGGCGCACGCTGGCCGATGCGCCGGGCGCGGTTTGGGAGCAGATGTTCCGCATCAACCTGCTGACGGCGGTCACCGCTACCCGTGCGGCGCTGGGCGCGCTCTCGGCCGGCGGGTCGGGCAGCATCGTCAACATCGGCGCGGGCGCCGCGGCCAAGGCCGCCGCCGGCATGGGCGCATACGCGGCCTCGAAGGCGGGCGTGGCCAAGCTGACGGAGAGCCTGGCGGAGGAGCTGGGCGGCGCCGGCGTGCGGGTCAACGCCATCCTGCCCAGCATCATCGACACGCCCACCAACCGTCGCGACATGCCGACCGCCGATTTCTCCACCTGGGTCCAGCCGCAGGACATCGCCAAGGTGATCATCTTCCTGCTGTCGGACCGGTCGGCGGCGATCACCGGCGCGGCGATCCCGGTCACGGTCGGGCGGCGGGGCGGCTAGCCGGCCTCGCGGCAAGTTGAGCGCCGGCGGCGGTTGACGAACCTAGCGTCAGCGCGCCGTTGCTGTGCCCATGACCTACGAAAAGATCAAACTCACATCCGAAGACGGCGTCGCCGTCGTCACCCTGTCGGACCCCGCCACCATGAACGCCGCCGGCGTCGACATGGCCGAGCAGCTGCACGACGCCCTGAAACAGCTGACGGCGCCGGGCTCGTCGACCCGGGCGATCGTGCTGACGGGCGAGGGGCGCGGCTTCTGCTCCGGCGCGAACTTGCAGGCGGGTCCGGGCACGCGCACGCCCGACGGCGACGGCAGCCCGGACGCCGGGGGAGCGCTGGAGACCGTCTACAACCCGCTCGTCACGTACATGAAGGAGATGGCGGTCCCGCTGGTGACCGCCGTCAACGGTCCCGCCGCGGGAGTCGGCTGCTCGCTGGCGCTGCTGGGCGACATCGTCGTTGCGGCCGAGAGCGCCTATTTCCTCCAGGCGTTCCGCCGCATCGGCCTGATCCCGGACGGCGGCTCGACCTACATGCTGCCGCGCGCGATCGGCAAGGCGCGGGCGATGGAGATGGCGCTGCTCGGCGAGCGGGTCCCGGCGGCCAAAGCGCTCGAGTGGGGCTTGATCAATCGCTGCGTGCCCGACGCCGAGTTGATGCCGACCGCGCTGGCGATCGCCGGCGAGCTCGCCCGGGGTCCGTTCTCGCTCGGCCTGACGCGCCAGGCCATCTGGTCTTCGCTCGACAGCGACTGGGCCGAGCAGCTCGACCGCGAGCGCAAGGGCCAGCGCATCGCCGGCAAGACCGAGGATTTCGTCGAAGGCGTGCGGGCGTTCCTGGAAAAGCGACCGGCGAAGTTCCAGGGGCGTTAGGCCGCCGCCGTCAGGCGGCCGTCGCCGCCTCGTGGCGCTCGAACCAGCGATAGGTCTCGGCGATTCCGTCCGAGAGGCCGATCGCAGGGCGCCAGCCCAGGGCGCGCAGGCGCGTCACGTCCAGCCGCTTGCGCGGCATGCCGTCGGGCTTGGTGTGGTCGAAGCGGATCTCGCCGGCGAACCCGACGGCCGTGCGCACCAGCTCGGCGAGCTCGCCGATCGTGACGTCCTCGCCGACGCCGACGTTGACGGGTTCCATCGCTGAGTACCGCTGCAGCAGGAACACCAGCGCATCGGCGCAGTCGTCGACATGCAGGAACTCGCGCCGTGGCGCCCCAGTACCCCAGACGGTGATGGCGCCTTCGCCGCGCTGCTTCGCATCGTGCGTCTTGCGCAACAGCGCCGGCAGCACGTGGCTGGACTCGAGATCGAAGTTGTCGCCCGGACCGTAGAGGTTGGTCGGCATCGCCGAGATGAAATCACAGCCGTACTGTGCGCGGCAGGCCTGGGTGAGCTTGAGCCCGGCGATCTTGGCGATCGCATAGGCCTCGTTAGTGGGCTCCAGCGGACCGGTGAGCAGGGCGTCTTCGCCGATCGGCTGGGCGGCGGCGCGCGGATAGATGCAGCTCGACCCCAGGAACAGCAGCTTCCCGGTGTCAGCGCGGCGGGCGGCCTCGATCACGTTCGCGGCGATCGTCAGGTTGTCGTAGAGAAATTCGGTCGGGCGCGTCGAGTTGGCCAGGATGCCGCCCACCGTCCCGGCCGCCAGCAGGATGGCGTCGGGTCTGGCCGCGTCCATCCAGCGCTCGACCTCGGCCTGACGGCGCAGATCGACCTGCACGCGGCTGGCCGTCAGCATCTCGCAGTTCTCGCGGGCCAGCCGACGAAGCAGGGCCTGGCCGACCAGGCCGCTGTGACCGGCGACCCACACCCGCCTGCCCGCGAGCGGATAGATGACGTCGCTCACCATTGCGCCGCTCCAAGGCCGCCCGTCTCCGCCATCTTGCCGCCGGTCGCCGTGCTGCGTGTCAGGCAGCACAAGCTGCCCGCCCTGCGCGCGGCTTGCAATGGCTCAGCGGTCCGCCCACCCTTTGCCGCGAATGACGAGGAAGGTCCAAGGTCTCGCGGCGGACGCGGCGTTGCTGATCGTCGGCCCAAGCTGGCTGGGCGATGCGGTCATGATGGGCTCGCTGGTGGCGCGGCTGAAGGCGGCGCGGCCGGAGCGCCGCATCACCGTGCTGACGCCACCGCACCTGGAGAGCCTGGTCCGACGCCTCCCGGGCGTCGACGACGCGGTGATCAATCCGTTCGCCCACGGCGCGTTGCAGCTCGGCGCGCGCGCGCGGTTCGGCCGGCGGTTGCGGGGTCGCTTCGGCGAGGCGGTGGTGCTGCCGCATTCCTGGAAATCGGCGCTGGTCCCGTTCTTCGCCGGAATTCCGCGCCGCACCGGCTTTGTGGGCGAGGCGCGCTATGGCCTGCTGACCGACGCCCGGCGGCTGGACAAGGCGGCCCTGCCGCGCATGGTCGACCGCTTCTGCCGGCTCGCCGATCCCCCCGACGCTGCGGCGGCGCCCGAGACGCCGCCGCCAAGGCTGACCGCCGATCCGCACGCCGTGGAGGCCACGCTGAAGCGCTTCGACCTGGCCGGCGGCCCGCCGGCGGTGGCGCTGTGCGTCGGCGCCGAATTTGGCCCCGCCAAGCGCTGGCCGGGCGCGCACTTCGCGGCGCTGGGGCAGCGACTGGCCGCGCAGGGCTATGCGACCTGGGTGCTCGGCGGGCCCGGCGATGCAGCGATCGGCGAGGCGGTCGCGGCGGCCGCGCCGCAGATCGTCAACCTGGCCGGGCGCACCACGCTGGCGGAGGCGATCGACCTGATCGCGGAGGCGAGGGCGGTGGTCAGCAACGACTCCGGCCTGCTGCACGTCGCCGCCGCGCTGGGACGGCCGGTGGTCGGGCTCTACGGGGCCACCTCGCCCGAGTTCACCCCGCCGCTCAGCGCCGCCGCGGTGATCTTGTACGAGGATCTGCCGTGCCGCCCGTGCGGCCAGCGGGTCTGCCCGCTCGGCCACTTCAAGTGCCTGAACGAGCTCGCGCCGCAGCGGGTGCTGGCCGCGCTCCGCCCGCTGCTGGGCGCGGCTGGCTGACAGCGCCGCGAGGCGCTTGCGGCGGGCGGGCGCCCGCGCTCTAAGGCCTCGATGGCCCACGCCCCGACCCCCGCCATGCTGCTGCGCGCCGACGTGCGCCTGTTCGGCGACATCCTGGGCCGGGTGCTGAAGGCCGAGGAAGGCGAGGCGGTGTTCGAGGCGATCGAGCAGATCCGCCAGGCCTCGGTCGCCTATCACCGCGATGGCGCGCCCGAGCGCGCTCTGAAGCTCGACAGCCTGCTGCGCGCGCTGGCGCTGCCCGACGCCCTGCGCTTCGCCCACAGCTTCGTCTGCTTCTCCCAGCTCATCAACATCGCCGAGGACCAGGAGGCGCGGCGACGCCTGCGAGACGCGCCCGACGGCGATCGCTCGCTGTCCGGGGCGGTGGCGCGCCTCGCCGCCGATGGCGTCGACGCCGCGGCGATCGGCGAGGCGCTGGGCCGCGCGCTGATCATGCCGGTGATCACCGCGCATCCCAGCGAGGTGCGGCGCAAGAGCGTGATCGACCGCGTCAGCCGCATCGCCGAGACGTTTGACGCCTTGGACCGCGCAACGACCGAGAGTCGGCCGCCGATCGAGGCCGAGCTCGCGCGCCAGATCCTGATCCTCTGGGCGACGCGACAGTTGCGGCCCACCAGCCTGGGCGTCGCCGACGAGATCGAGAACGCGGTGTCGTTCTTCCAGCGCACCTTCATCGGCGAGCTGCCCGGCGTCTATGCCGACCTCGAGGCTGCGCTCGGCGGCGCGGCGGAGCCGTCCAGCTTCTTGCGCATCGGCTCGTGGGTCGGCGGCGATCGCGACGGCAATCCCAACGTCACCGCCGAGACCATGCGGCTGGCGTTCCTCACCCAGTCGCGCCTGATCGTCTCGCACTACCTCGAGGAGATCCACGCCCTCGGCGCGGCGCTGTCGCTCTCGCTGGAGCATGTGACGGTGACGCCGCAGCTGGCCGCGCTGGCCGACTGCTCCGGCGACGATGCGCCTCAGCGCCGCGACGAGCCCTACCGACGGGCGCTGTCCGGCATCTACGCCCGCCTCGCCGCCGCCGCGCCGGGGCTCACCGGATCGCCGCCGGCGCGCCCGTCGCCGATCGCCGGCGCACCTTATGCCGCGGCCGACGAGATGAGGACCGACCTGCAGGTGATCCAGGACTCGCTGGTCGCCCACCACGGCGAGAGCTTCCGCCGTGGCCGCCTGCAAGACCTGATCCGCGCCGTCGACTGCTTCGGCTTTCACCTCGCCACGCTGGACATGCGGCAGAACTCCGACGTGCACGAGCGGGTGGTCGCGGAACTGCTGCAGGCGGCCGGCGCTTGCCCCGACTACGCGGCGCTGTCGGAAGACGCGCGCATCCGGCTGTTGCAAGGCGAACTGACCACCCTGCGCCCGCTTGTCTCGCCGCTGGCTGACTATTCGGACGAGACCCTGAGCGAGCTGGCCGTGCTGCGCGCCGCCGCCGAAGCCAGCGCCCGCTACGGCCGCAAGGCCATCGACACCTACATCATCTCCAAGACCACCGGCGTCTCCGACCTGCTGGAGGTCTATGTGCTGCTGAAGGAGGTCGGCTTGCACGCGCCGGGCGATCCGGCGCGCTCGCCGATCCTGGTGGCGCCGCTGTTCGAGACCATCGCCGACCTCGAGGCCGCGCCTGCGACGATGCGCGCCTTCCTGGCCTGCGAGCCGCTGCGCCCGCACTTCGCGGCGCGCGGCGTGCAGGAGATCATGATCGGCTACTCCGACTCCAACAAGGACGGCAGCTACCTGACCTCGATCTGGTCGCTGCACGAGGCGCAGCGCGAGCTGAAGCAGGTGGTCGCCGACGCCGGGCTGGCGCTGCAGTTCTTCCACGGCCGCGGCGGGGCGGTCGGGCGGGGCGGCGGCTCCAGCTTCGAGGCCATCCTGGCGCAGCCCGAGGGCACTGTCGCCGGCCGCATCCGCATCACCGAGCAGGGCGAGGTGGTCGCCAACAAGTACGCTGACCCCGCCATCGGCCGAGAGAACCTCGAGACCATGACCGCGGCGACGCTGCTGGCGACGCTCGGGCGCCGCCACAACGACGAGCACGCCGCCGGCGCCGCGGCTATGGCCGAGCTCTCGGCCGCCTCGATGCGCGCCTATCGCGCCCTGGTCTACGACACGCCGGGCTTTGCCACCTTCTTCCGCGAGGCGACGCCGATCGGCGAGATCTCCAGCCTCAACATCGGCAGCCGGCCGGCCTCGCGCACGCCGTCGCTTCGGATCGAGGACCTCCGCGCGATCCCCTGGGTGTTCTCCTGGTCGCAGGCGCGGGTGATGCTGCCGGGCTGGTTCGGCTTCGGTTCGGCGGTGGCGGGGCGCGACCTCGGCGAGCTGGCGGATCTCGCCGAGGCCTGGCCGTTCTTCGCCTCGGCGCTCGACAATATGGAGATGGTGCTGGCCAAGGCCGACATGCGCATCGCCCGCCGCTACGCCGGATTGGTCTCCGACGCTTCTCTACGGCGCTCGGCGTTGGGCGTGATCGAAGCCGAGTTCGAGCGCACCAGCAACGCGCTGCTGGCGATCCGCCGCAACGCCTCGCTGACGGAGCGCAATCCCGAGCTCGCCGCCCACATTCGCTATCGCCGGCCCTACCTCGAGGCGCTGAACCACCTGCAGGTCGAACTGATCGGCCGCCACCGCGAGGGCGACGACGATCCGCAGGTGCGCGAGGGCATCCTGCTGACCATGAACGGCATCGCCACGGGGCTGCGCAACAGCGGCTAGCTGGACTTG
>DATNIH010000232.1:0-4502 GCA_035604515.1 Caulobacteraceae bacterium
TCATCAAGCCCTGGCACTCGTGGACGCCACCGCCATAGTGACTACCAAAACGCCTATCCGTCTGATACAAAACAACTTTGTCTCGCCAAATCCGGAAGTTGGGCTAGAGGTCTTTTGCGTGCCGCAAAAGGCGCCTCAGGATGAGGCGCTGCTTTTGAAACAGGCTCTCAGTGATCCCCGAGGCATCCCGCTCGTCCTTCCACCTCATGCCCGCTGACAAATCATTTTCGACGCATCGCAGCGACGCGTCACGGCGTCGCTACGTTAGTCCAAGAACGTCGCCATCCTTGTTGCGCCCTCCAGCGGCCAACTTGCCCCGCACCGTTGATCTGCATCAATGCGCTTCGACAGAAAAAACGTATGCTTCAGCGTTTTTTTCGGATGGGGCGAGGCATGCCGCCCAATCTTATTGAGTTCAGCGGTTCGGCTGATCAGCACCAACTTCTGGTAAAGCATCTGCTCCACTACCCCCTGTCCCATGCTCCGGATCAAGAGATCGTCTATCGAGACTTGACGCGGCACACCTATGAGGAAAGGGTGAGCGTGTGAGGAGGAGGAAACCATGACTCACGATAAAGAGAAATACAGGCGATCCTGTACGCGGATCGAGTTCCTGGCTCAAATCGCCGGCGCGATGGAATTGGCCGGCGAACTCCATGAGAGCTTGAGCGACCGTGTGGATGAACTGATCGACCCGATACGCAAGGACCGTGAGTGGTTGCGGTTCGCCGGCGGCTTTATCGTCAGGGGCGGTCCTTTGCCTGACGATTTCGACGACAAGCTCGATGCGGTCGAGGTCAGGGGGTCCGAGGCCGTGCCAAAGCTCAGGCTGATGGTTCTTGAAGCCTTCGAAAGACACATTTGACCTTCGACGCTGATCAAGCGCCAACGTCTGGCCCCGCAGGCTTCCTTTCCTGTTGAGCCGTGGACGACCGCTTCCCCCCACTGTGACCACTCTAGCAAGGCGTAAGCGTGATACGGCGACCGCGCTGGGCTGATCAGGCGGCCTTGGCCTGAGCCGGGAAGCGGGCGGCTGGTAATCATCAGCATTAACAGGACTGCAACCGAACGGGCGAGCATCTACGAGGCGGGCCGTTACGCATGGAAACTCGATCCCCAGAAAGCGAGGACGGCGGAATATGTTTTCGCTGTGCAGCAGGGGCTTGTAGTGGGCGTGTTCAAGGCCAGCCGTTGGATCGAAGCAACACCGGAGAACTTCCCCGGCATATCTGTGTTTCGGCGTGCAAAATTGACCCCCTGAGGGGCGTCATCGGCGTCCAAAATTGACCCCCCGATTTCCGGTTTGGTCGGCTGCCTGCTTTGGCGCGAAGCGGGCGGTGGGGGATGCTGATTGTGGAGACGATCGGTCGGATACGGCGCGAGCATCTGGGCAAGGGGAAGTCGATCAAGGAGATCTCGCGGACCCTGCATCTGTCGCGCAACACGGTGCGGCGGATCCTGCGGTCGGGGGAGACGGCGTTTTCCTATGAACGCGAGGTCCAGCCGCGGCCGAAGCTCGGGCCGTGGACGGAGGCGCTCGACCGGTTGCTGACGGCGAACGCCGAGGCGCCGGCGCGCGAGCGGTTGACGCTGATCCGCATTTACGAGGAGTTGCGGCCTCTCGGCTACGAGGGCGGCTACGACGCGGTTCGCCGCTATGCGCGGCGCTGGGGCGAGCAGCACGCGAGCGCGACGGCGGAAGCCTACATTCCCCTGACGTTTGCGCCGGGCGAAGCCTACCAGTTCGACTGGAGCCACGAGATCGTCGTCCTGGACGGGGTGACGACGACGGTGAAGGTCGCCCACGTGCGGCTCTGCCACAGCCGCATGATGTTCGTACGCGCCTACCCGCGCGAGACGCAGGAGATGGTGTTCGACGCCCACGACCGCGCCTTCGCGTTCTTCCGGGGCGCCTGCCAGCGCGGCATCTACGACAACATGAAGACGGCGGTGGACACGGTCTTCGTCGGCAAGGACCGCCAGTACAATCGCCGCTTCCTCCAGATGTGCTCGCACCATCTCGTCGAGCCGGTCGCCTGCACGCCGGCTGCGGGCTGGGAGAAGGGCCAGGTCGAGAACCAGGTCGGCCTCGTGCGCGAGCGCTTCTTCACACCGCGGCTGCGGTTCAAGAGCTACGACGAGTTGAACGGCTGGCTCGTCGACAGATGTGTCGTCTGGGCCAAGGCGCACGCCCATCCCGAGCAAAGCGGGCGGACGATCTGGGAGGTGTTCGAGGACGAGCGCCCGAAGCTCTTTCCCTATGGCGGTCGCTTCGACGGATTCCACGCGCTGCCGGCCTCGGTGTCGAAGACCTGCCTCGTGCGGTTCGACAACAACCGATATTCGGTGAGCGCGAGCGCCGTCGGCCGCCCGGTCGACATCCACGCCTACGCCGACCGCATCGTCATCCGCCAGGACGGGCGGGTCGTCGCCGAGCATGAGCGCGCCTTCGGCCGTGGGCGCATCCTATACGACCCATGGCATTACGTGCCGGTCCTGGCGCGCAAGCCCGGCGCGCTCCGCAACGGCGCGCCATTCAAGGATTGGGTGCTGCCGGCGGCGCTGGAGCGTACTCGGCGCAAGCTCGCCGGGTCCGACGACGGCGACCGGCAGATGGTCAAGATCCTCGCCGCGGTGCTCACCGACGGTCTGCCGGCGGTCGAGGCGGCCTGCGCCCAGGCGCTGGCCGAGGGCGTTCATTCGGCCGACGTTGTTCTGAACATTTTGGCGCGGCGGCGGGATCCCGGCCCCGCGCCACCGATCCACACCCCCGCCGCGCTCAGCCTGCGCCATGCGCCGGTCGCCGACTGCGCCCGCTACGACGCCTTGAGGAGCGCCTGACGATGGAGCGGACCGAAGTCCTCGACATGATGGGCGAGCTGAAGCTCTACGGCATGAAGGCCGCCTACGACGAGACGCTCGCGACCGCGCTCAAGCGCCAGCACGAGCCGCAGCGCTTCGTCGGCGACCTCCTGCGCGCCGAGATCTCGGAGAAGCAGGCGCGGTCGATCAAGTATCAGATCACGGCCTCCAAGCTGCCGCTCGCCAAGGACCTCGACGACTTCGCCTTCAAGGACACGCCGATCAACGAGGCCCTCGTTCGCGATCTCGCCGGCGGCGCCTTCATCGCCCAGCAGCGCAACGCCGTGTTTATCGGCGGAACCGGCACCGGCAAGACGCACGCAGTGATCGCCATTGCGCGAAGCTGCATCCGCGCCGGACGGCGCGGGCGCTTCTTCACCACCGTCGATCTCGTCAACCAGCTCGAGGCCGAGGCGCGCGCCGGGCGCCAGGGCCGCATCGCCGATTATCTCAGCCGCATGGACTTCGTCGTCCTCGACGAGCTCGGCTACCTGCCGTTCGCCCAGGCCGGCGGCCAGCTTCTCTTTCACCTCGTCAGCCGGCTCTACGAGCGCACCTCGATCCTGGTCACCACCAATCTCGCCTTCGGCGAATGGCCGAGCGTGTTCGGCGATCCCAAGATGACCACGGCGCTGCTCGATCGCCTCACCCATCACTGCGACATCGTCGAGACCGGCAACGAGAGCTGGCGCTTCAAGAACCGCGCCTGAGCGTTGTCTAATGACCGGGATTTCGTGACGTCACGCTTCGGAGTGGACCATGCCGCGCAAGCCGATCGGCGAGCGACCGATGACCGACGCCGAGCGCCAGGCGCGCTGTCGCGCCGCTCGGGAGTCCGGGACGCCGGCAGTGCGGATACGGCGACCCCTCGATCACCGCAGTCGCGCCAAGCGTTGGCGCGACGCTGTCTCCGAGCTGACCACGTTGCAGAGTCAGTATGCCGCCTGGCTGGAAGCCCTGCCGGAGAACCTACAGGACAGCGCCACCGCCGAGGCGTTGCAGGCGATCTGCGACCTCGACCTCACTGAACTCCAGGCGATCGTTCCGCCCCGCGGCTTCGGCCGAGATTGACCCGCGCGACGTCCGCTCGGCACGAGAGCCGGCGCTTCAAGAACCGCGCCTGACCGACCAACGTCGCCAGCGCCTCACCGAACCGCGCTCGCCCCGGCTGCGCAACCCCGACCAGCTCCGCCGGGGCGAGCGCTACCGTCCGCGCCCTTCACAAGGGGGTCAATTTTGGACGCCGATCGGGGGTCACTTTTCGACGCCGATTGACAGGTCGCCGTCAACTCTGCGCGGCGGAGCTGGTTCAGAGAGCCGGGCATGTCGGCGCTGGCGGTCATGACGTATCGCAGACCCATTGGCGGTTGTTCGGGCGCGGTAGAACCTTGATGACGAGCAGTCGCCCGTCATCGCATGAAGGGCATCGGCGCAGCGATTTGTCGCTGAGGGCTTCATAGACATCACGGTAATCGCCGGACGTGCCGGACGCCGTCGCTGGCACGACGTTGGCCATGCCAAGCAGCTGACGACAACGCGCCAGTTTGTCCTGTCGGCGGCGATTGCAAAGGAAGCCGTAGTAGCGGATGCGCTGAAAGCCGCTTGGCAGGACGTGGATCAGGAACCGGCGAATGAATTCG
>DATNIH010000233.1:0-26468 GCA_035604515.1 Caulobacteraceae bacterium
ACCTATGCCGCGCTCCTGCAACGCGCTGAGGACGACCCTGCTATCCTCGCTTTCTGGCTCGGTGGCTCGCGCGGCATGGGCCGCCCGACCGCGTTCTCCGACTACGATGTCGGCATCATCGTCGCCGACGACGCCTATGCGCCGTTCTGCCGCGAGCTGGGATTCGAGGGACCGTTTCAGGCGGGCTGGCGTCCCGGCGTCGATCTGGCGGTGCGGACACTGCCGATGTTCGAAGCCTTCGCGGCCTGGGGCACGGACGAGGCGGCCTACCGCTACACCTTCGCCCACCTGAAAGCGCTGATCGACAAGACCGGCCGCGCGCAGGCGCTGATCGACGCCAAGGCGTGCGTGCCGGCGGACGCCGTCGCGGACTTCATCCACGCCTCGCTCGATCACGCCCTCAACCAGGCCTACCGCGGGCTCAAGTGCCTGCGCGAAGGCGATCCGGCGGCGAGCCGGCTGGAGGCCGTGGAAGGGATCAATCCACTCCTCGATGCGGTGTTTGCGCTGCACGGGGGGCGGCTGCGGCCCTACTTCAAGTACCTGCGGTGGGAGCTGGAGGCGTTTCCGCTCGATCGCCTTGCGTTGGGCGGCCCCGCCGTGATGGATCGCCTGGCGGCGGTAATGGACCCAGGCGGCGCCGTCGCGCTCAGCCAACTGCTCGCGGCGACACAGGCGCCGTTCCGCGCCGCGGGTCATGGCCGCGCGTTCGATGGCTGGGGCGAGACGTTGGGCTGGATCCTGACCTGGCGACCGCCCGGTGACGCGGCGGGAACCTATCCGTGAAGTGACCATTTCGCTGATTGGGGGCAGAGTCTTGCCACCACCAGGAGCTCAGCCCATGGCGCTTGCCGATATCCGCCACGACGTCGTTCACGCGCTCGCCAACACCCACGACGCCCAGCACGACGCCCGCGCGGCGCTCGATCGTGGCGAGGATGCCGAGAAGGTGGCCGCGGCGGGGGAGCTCAACTTCCTTGAGCGGCAGGACGCCAGGCTGAGGCGTCGCCTGGCGGAGATCGACCGCGGCGCGGCCGAGCGCCGGACCGCCTTCGCCTGGTTCAGGCAGGAGTGGTTCAACCTGATGCTGCAGATGGAAAACTGGATCGCCCACGGCTGAGCCGCGCCTCGCGTTGGCAGGGCTTCCAGGCCACAATGGCGCCGGACGAGGGAGGCTCGCGAATGGCGGACGAGGAGCTGGCGGCGCCGGCGGACGGATGGAAACACTCCGGCGTGCGGGTGATCCCCGCGGACTCGCTGGATGCCAACACCGCCCAGACCCCCGGCATGAACCGCGCCGCGGCGATCAACTTCGCCCGGGTCGGGGCACAGAAGATCTGGGCCGGCACCGTTCACATCCACGCCGGCGCCAAGACCGGCGCGCACCATCACGGGCCGCTGGAGAGCGTGATCTACGTGATCCGCGGCAAGGCGCGCATGCGCTGGGGCGAACAGCTGGAGTTCGTCGCCGAAGCCGGCCCTGGCGACTTCATCTATGTGCCGCCATTCGTGCCGCACCAGGAGATCAACGCCTCGGCCGACGAGACGCTGGAGTGCGTGCTGGTGCGCAGCGACAACGAGGCCGTGGTGGTGAACCTGGACATCGAGCCGGCCGAGCAGCCGCAGTCGATCGCCTGGATCGACCCGATCCACAAGGCTTGAAGCAAGCGTCCGCCTAGAGCGCGTTCAGCAAAAGTGGAATCGCTTTTGCGGTTCGAACGCGCTCCAGATTCAAAGTGTTAGAGCACGATAGGTTCAGGTTGGTTCAACCTGAACCCATCGTGCTCTAGGCGTCCAGCAGGCCGCGTTCGCGCGCCAGGTCGATGACGACATCGGCGGCCGCCCCGAACGGATCATTATGCCCGAGGCCCAGCTTCGTCAGCGCCGCGGTCTGAGCCGTGGCCTGCGCCGCCCTGCGGGCTGGATCGGCGAGCAGGGCCGCGACGGCGGCGGCGAGTTCGGGGCCGTTGCAGCGCTCCTGCAGGAACTCCGGCGCGATCTCCTCGTCGGCGGCGATGTTGAACAAGGTGAAGTACCGTGTCCGGATGATTGCGCGGGCGACTAGCGCCGTAGCCGGATGACCGCGGTAGCCGACGACCATCGGACAGCCCGCAACCGCCAGTTCGGTGGTCACCGTGCCGCTGCAGGCGAGCGCCACGGTGGCGGCGCGCATGGCGTCCAGCTTGTCGCGCTCGCCCTCGACGACATGGGCGCTGCGCCGCCAGCCCGCGACTCGCGCTTTGACCTCCGCGGCGACCGTGTCCGCGGCCGGCACGACGATCCGCAAGTCGGGGTCGGCGTCCGCCAGCCGCAGCGCCGCGTCCTCGAACGCCGGCAGCACGCGCTTGATCTCACTGCGCCGGCTGCCGGGCAGCACCAGCAGGATCGGATCGTCCGGTCCGGCGCCGATCGCGGCGCGAAGCCGGGACGGATCGGCGCCGGAGAGGTCGCGGCGCAGCGCGGGGTTGCCGACGCTGGTGGTGGGAATGCCCTCGGCCTCGAAGTAGCGGGTCTCGAAGTCGAACAGGGTCATCAGACGATCGAAGATGCGCGCGACCACCCGCGCGCGCCCCGGCCGCGTCGCCCAGACCTGCGGGGCGACGTACTTGATCAGGCCGACGTCCGGCGTGCGGATGCGCAGGCGCCGGCCCACCCGCCACATGAACTCCCAGGAATCGATCAGCACGGCCACGTCCGGCTTCTCGGCCTCGGCCAGGCGCACCGTCTCCTCCAACCGGCGCAGCGCCAGCGGCACGGCGCCGGCGATCTCGAACAGGCCGACCAGGGACAGGTCGGCAATGTCATAGGGGCTCGAGATACCCTCCGCGGCCATCCTGGCCCCGCCGACGCCGACGAACTCGACGGCGCCGTCGCCTAGCTTGCCTCTCAGCGCCCTGGCGAGGCCCGCGCCAAGGGTATCAGCGGAGGCCTCGGTGGCGACCAGCATCACCCTCAGTGGCCGGCTCACCCCCCAGCTCGCTCTGGCGGGTCGGGCACGCCCACGACGAACAGGCCGGCGGCGTCGGCCGCCGCCGCGACGGCCGCGCGATCGACCACCAGCATCTTGCCGGCGACGCCGACCACGCCGGCCAGGCCGGCCCGGTCCGCGCCCTCGATGGTGGCCACGCCGATGGTCGGCAGGTCGACCCGCGCCTCCTGGATCGGCTTGGCGACCTTGGCCAGCACGCCTTTGCGGCGCCCCGGCGCGCCGCGCAGGTCGGCGGGCAGTTCGGCCACGCGCCGCAGCAGGGCGTCGGTGCCTTCCTGCGCCTCCACCGCCAGCACCAGCCCGTCGCACACGACGGCGGCCTGGCCGATATCGAGGGCGCCGATGGCGCGGGCGATGCGCAGCGCCGCCGCGATGTCGCCGCCATGGTCGTCCTGCGGCGCCAGCGCGCCGAGCGGTCCCGGCGCCAGGGCGAGGTCGCCGCGCACCTCGTGCGCGCCCTCGATGGCGAAGCCTTCCTTCTCGAACTCGCTCATCAAGAACCGCAGCAGCGCCTCGTCGCCCTTGCGCGCCGCCACTATGGCGCCCGGCAGCCAGGTGAGGCCGCGCAGGTCAGGCTTCAAGGCGGAAAAGTCCGGGCGGCGCACGACGCCGGCGAAACACAGCGCCTCGCAGCCGGCGTCCCGGGCCAGTTTGACGATGCGGCCGATCTCGGCGATGCCGGCGATCTCGCCCGGATAGGCCTCCATCGCCGCGTCGGCGAACCCGCGCAGCCGGATCACGAAGTACGGCCGGCCGGCCTGGCGGCAGTGCTCGGCGAGCGCGAGGGGCAGACCGCCGCCGCCCGCGATCAGGCCGAGCTTCTTCATCCGCCCGACCTCATCCTCCGGCCGCGTCTCGCTCCGGGAGCACCAGTGGCCGCAGCGGCTCGGCGCGGATGAAGTCGACGATCTCCAACACCTCCGGCGAATTGGCGAACGCGCCGGCTGCGTCCTCGACCCGCTCGCGGAACGTTCGGTCGCTGCGGCTGAACAGGGCGCGGAAGCCGGCCCGCAGGGTGTTGATCTGCACGCGCGAGAAACCGCGGCGCTTCAGGCCGATCAGGTTCAGCCCTTCCAGTGTCGCGTGGTTGCCCCAGACCATCCCATAGGGGATCACGTCCGAGTTCACCGCCGCCAGACCGCCGACGAAGGCATAGCGGCCCACGCGCGAACGCTGCTGGATCGCCGAAAGCCCGCCCATGATCACGAAGTCGCCTAGGATCACGTGGCCGCCGAGCGTCGCGTTGTTGGTCAAGGTGACATTGTCGCCGACGGTGCAGTCGTGGCCGACGTGGGCGCCCATGTAGAAGGTGCAGTCATCGCCGATGCGGGTGACGCCGCGCCCGACGCTGGAGCCGCCGTTGATGGTTACGTGCTCGCGGATCAGGTTGCGGGCGCCGATGACCAGGCGGACCGGGTCGGTCGGCTTGTAGGCCGCGTGCTGCGGCGGCGCGCCCAGCATCACGAACGGGAAGATCTCGCAGCCCTCGCCGATCTCGGTCTCGCCCTCGATCACCACATGGGAATGCAGGCGCACGCCGGCGCCCAGCTTCACCGTCTCGCCGATCGTGCAGTAGGGGCCGATCTCGACGTCGCTCGCCAGCTCGGCGCCCGGCGCAACCAGCGCCGTCGCGTGGATCTTCATAGGTCTTACGTCTCGACCAGCATGGCGGCGAACTCGCACTCGGCGGCGACCTTGTCGCCGACCATTCCCTGCCCCCGGAACTTGAACACATCGCCGCGCGCGCGCAGCACCTCGACCGGCATCCGCAGCACGTCGCCGGGCCGCACCGGATGGCGGAAGCGGCAATTGTCGACCGAGATGAACATGATGCCCTTGTTCTCGACGTCGACATTCATCGACTTGCTCATCAAGACGCCGCCGGTCTGGGCGATCGCCTCGATGATCAGCACGCCTGGCATCACCGGCCGGCCGGGAAAGTGGCCGACGAAAAACGGCTCGTTGATCGTCACCAGCTTGATGCCGACCATCGACTGGTTTTCGCGGTACTCCTCGGCGCGGTCGATCAGCAGGAAGGGCGGCCGATGGGGGATGCGCCGCATCACCTCGTCGATGCCGATGTCGGTCGGGGAGAGTACCTCGGCGGGCGCCTTCCTCATGCCTCGTCCTTGCTGGCCAAGTCCTTGCCCTTTCGCGCCGCGGCCTTGGTGAGCCAGGCGACCTCGCGGAAGAACTGTCTCACGGGCCGGGCAGGTATGCCGCACCAGCTCTCGCCGGCCGGAACGTTGTGCATTACGCCGGCCGCCGCCGCCAGCCGGGCGCCCGCGCCGACGACGACATGATCTGCGAGGCCGACGCGTCCGCCCATCTGGACGCCGTCCCCGACAACGGAGCTGCCCGATAGCCCGCAGTGTCCGGCGATCGCGCAGTTGCGACCGACCACGACGTTGTGGGCGATTTGCACGAGGTTGTCGATCTTGGTGTTCTCGCCGATCACGGTGTCGTCGAAGGCGCCCCGGTCGACGCAGGTGTGGGCCCCGATCGAGACGTTGTCCTGGATGATCACCCGACCAAGCTGCGGGACATCGATCAGGCCACGCGGCCCGACCGCCACGCCGAAGCCCGCCTCGCCGATCACCGCGCTGGCCGAGATCTGCACGCCGTTGCCGATCAGGGCGAAGCCGATCGTGGCGGCGGGGCCGATCAGGCATCGCCGGCCGATCGCCACGCCCGGGCCGATCACGGCGTGAGCCCCGATCTGGGTCCCGGCGCCGATCTGCGCGCCGGCGCCGATCACCGCGCCATGGCCGACCCCGACCCCCTCCTCCAACATCGCGTCCGGGTGGACGAACGGGGCGCTGGGGTCGATGCGCCGAGGCCGGTGCAGCCGCTGCGCCGCGATCGCCCAGGCTGCGTGCGGCGCGGCGGTGACGATCGGACGGCAACCCGCCGGCAGCAGCGGCGCATCCTTCGCGGAAACGAAGCAGGCGCCCGCCCCCGTTACGCCGGCGGCTTCGGCGAGACGCCGATCGCTGAGGAAGCTGACCGCGTCGCCGCCGGCGCTGGCGAGCACCGCCGCGGTGGTGACTTCGACGTCGTCGAGGCCAGGCTCGCGGGCCGAACCGGTCAGCTCGGCCAGTTCGCCGAGTGTGACCGGTCCGAGGCTTTCGAAGAACCTCGGGTCAGGCTTGTTCAACGGCCAAACCCCCCAGTCCCATTGGCGCCGTCGACGTCAGCGCGCCGCCGCGGGCGCCGCGCCGGGTTGGTCGAGGTGTTCGCGGTCGAATGTCAGGGTCTGGATCTTCGCATCGAGGGCGACGACCGCCTGCGGTGAGAGGTCCATCGCCGGGTTGACCAGGCGCACGCCGCCCTGGTCGCCGTCGACCAGCAGCGAACAGCTGCGCTGCTGGTAGAGGTCGCGCATGATCGGATCGAGTTCCTTCAGCACCACCCCGAACTGCTTCTGCTGGGTCGCCTGCATCTCCTGCTGGCGCTGCTGCTCGCGCTTCTCGAAGTTGGCGACGCGCAGTTCCAGATTGGCGCGCTTGGCCTGCAGCGTGGCGGCGTCGAGGGTCGCCTGCTGGGCTTCCAGCGTCCGCTCGTCGGTGCGGATGCCGTCGGCTTCGGGCTGCAGCTCCGCATTGACCTGGGAGCTGAGCACCTTGAGGCGGGCGACAACGGCCTGGCCGACCTTGGAGGCGCCAAGCACTTCGTTGATCGAGAAGACGCAGTAGCCGGTGATCGGCGGGCCTTGCCGGATCGGCGGAGCGGCGGGCGCCGCGCCAGTGGGAGCCTGCGCGGTGGCGCTGGCGGGGATGAGGGCGGCGGCCGCGAGGCCGGCCATGAGTAGGGAGCGAACGTTCATGGGTGGTGTTCTTTAGAACCTTGTATTGGTTGAGAAGCGGAAGATCTGGGTGATGTCGTAGGGCTCCTTCGCCACCGGCTCGGCGATGTCGAAGCGAAGCGGCCCCAGCGGCGACTTCCAGAATACACTGACGCCGAACGACGCACGAAGACCGAGGTCGTCGCGCACCGTAGTCAGCGGCGCGTTGGTGAGCGGATCGAACTTGTCGTGGCGATCCAACAGCCCCAGCGTGCCGACGTCGGCGATCAGGGCGGTCTTGATGCCGTACTGCGCCGGCAGGCCGTTGGGGAAGGTCTGCTGCGCCTCGCCGATCAGATAGAGCTTGCCGCCGAGCGCGTCGCCGAAATGGGTGTCGCGCGGGCCGATGCCGGCCAGCTGGAAGCCGACGAAGCTGTCGCCGCCGCGATAGAAGCGGTCGCCGATGCGGATGGAATCCCCGTCCCAGCCGTTGATGAAGCCGCCGGTCGTGGTCAGGCTAAGCACGAAGTCCTTGCTGAAGCCGTGGTACCAGCCGCCGTCCCACTCGGTGCGGACGTAGTGCACGGTGCCGCCGAAGCCGGCGACGTCCTGGCTGAGATCGAGATAGTAGCCCCGCGTCGGCAGCTGCGGATCGTTGCGGCGGTCGATCCGCACGCTGTAGCCGAGCGCCGAGGTGATGTAGGAGCCGCGTTCGTCGCAGAGCACGACCGACACCAGTTCCGCGCCCGGCACGCACAGGTTGGAGGCGACGATGGTGTCGTCCTCGCGCAGCGTGTAGCGCAGGCTCATGGTCGAGTTGATGGTCAGCGGGAAGGCGATGTGGACGCTGCCGCCGGCCGACGCGCTCGAATAGGACGCGTACTGGGTGAAGTCGTAGCGGGTGGCGTAGAGGTCGAAGCCCGCGCCCAGGTTGCGGCCGAGGAACCGGGGCTCGGTGAACGAGAAATCGATATCCTGGCTGATCGAGCCGATCTCGACCCGCGCCCGCACATCCTGTCCGCGGCCGCGGAAGTTGGACTGGTTGAACCCGAGGTCCACCACCAGCTGGTCGACCGAGGAATAGCCGGCGCTGGCGGAAAGCTCGCCGGTGGGCTGTTCGGTGACCTTGACCAGCAGGTTGGTGCGGTCGGGCTCGGTCCCCGGTTGGGTGGTGATGTCGACGTCCTTGAAGAAGCCGAGCGACTTGATCTTGTTCTTCGACTGGTCGACCAGCACGCGGTTGTAGGCGTCGCCCTCGGACAGGCTCATCTCGCGGCGGATCACGTAGTCGAGGGTCTGGGTGTTGCCGACGATATCGATGCGGTCGATGTAGACGCGCGGACCTTCCTTCACGTCGAAGGTGACATCGACGGTGTGGGTGGCCGGGTTGGCGCGGTATTGCGGACGCACGTCGACGAAGGCGAAACCGGCCGACCCGGCGGCGAAGGTCAGCGCGTCGGTCGCCTGCTCGATCTTCTCGTCGGCGTAGATCTGACCGCTGCGGATCGGCAGCAGGGCGCGCAGGATGTCGGGGTTGAGCTTCTTCAGCTCGGTCGTGACCTCGAGCTTGCCGAACTTGTATTTCTGACCCTCGTCGACGGTGTAGGTGACCGCGAAGCTGTTCTTGTCTGGCGACAGCTCGGCGATCGAAGAGACGACGTGGAAGTCGTAGTAGCCCTTGTTGCGATAGAACTTACGCAGCTGCTCGCGGTCGTACTCGACCCGGTCCGGGTCGTAGTTGTCATTCGACTCGAAGAATTTGTACCAATGGCTTTCCTTGGTGACGATCACGTCGCGCAGGTCGTTGGCCGAGAACTGCTGGTTGCCCTGGAAGTTGATGCCGAGGATGCCGCTCTTGGGGCCCTCGCTGATCTCGAAGATCAGATCGACGCGGCGCTGCGGCAGGTTGACGATCTTCGGCGTCACCGTCGCCGAGATGCGGCCCGAGCGGCGATAGAGCTCGATGATGCGGCCGACGTCTTCCTGCACCTTGGCCTTGGTGAAGATCCCGCGCGGCCGGACCGTCACCTCGTCCTTGAGTTTGTCTTCCTTGAGGCTCGAGTTCCCCTCGAACAGCACCTGGTTGATGATCGGGTTCTCGACCACCTGCACCAGCAGCGTATCGCCCTGCAGCTGGATGCGCACGTCGGAGAACAGTTCCGTCCGCGTCAGCGTCTTCAGCGCAAGGTCGAGCTTGGCCTGATCGACGGTGTCGCCGATCTGGATCGGCAGATAGGAGAGGATGGTGTCCTGCTCGATGCGCTCGTTGCCCTGCACCACGATGCGCCCGACGATGCCGCTCTGCTGCGCCTGGGCGATCGCGCGCTCGGGCGCCGACACCGCCGCCACGCCCACCAAAAGCGCCACGCCTGAAAACAACGCCGCATAACGCGCGCGAGTTTTGGTCATCGGTTCAGTCATCACTCTCCGGTGACTCTTTGATCTAGGAGAACAGGGCGCCGAAGAAGTGGAACACCTTCTGAAGGTGCAGGTCGTTCACGTTGGCGAACAACATCAAACAGACGAGCAAAGCAAGACCGACGCGGTAGCCGGCCGCCTGTATGCCCGCCGATAGTGGCCGGCGCACCACCCATTCATAGGCGTAGAACAGCAGGTGTCCGCCGTCGAGGATCGGGATCGGCAGCAGGTTGACCAGGCCGACCGAGACCGACAGCGAGGCGCAGAGGAACACCATGTTGATGAGCACGCCCAGGGCCTGAGTCGCCGGATCGCCCGACGCATCGTTGATGGCCTCCTTGGCGAGTTGGCCCGAGACCCCCGCCGTGCCGATCACGCCGTGAAGCGCGTTCGGGTTAATTCCCCCGGCGACGATCCGACCTATGACGAAGACGGTCGTCTCTGCGGTGCGCCAGGTGCGATCAACACCCATGCCGATGGCCGAGATCGGATCGTAGCGGACGATCTTCTGGACCAATGGCTGGATGGTCACGCCAAGCTGGCCGCCCTTCTCGTCGCTGCCGGGCGCGTCGGCGATGACCTGGAGGGTCGGCGTGGCCGTCAGATGAATCAGCGCGCCTGCGCGCCTGAGTGCGAAGTCGATCGGCACGCCGTTGCGCGCGAACACATATTCCTTCAGCTGCTGGATGCTCCCCAGCGGACGCCCGTCAGCTGAAACCAGCTGATCGCCCGGCCTAAGCCCGGCAGCGAAAGCGGCGCTCCCAGGGGAAATCTTCTGGATCGGGCCCCACACCACCTGCTGGCCGATGGCGCAGAACAGGACCGCGAAGAGCGCGATGGACAGCACGAAGTTCGCTGCCGGCCCGGCTATCACCACCAGGGCGCGCTGCCAGAGCGGCTTGAACGCGAAGTATCGCTTCTCGGCGCCGGGGCCCTCGCGCTGGACGATGCGGGCGCGCAGACTATCCAGGTCGTCGTCGTCCGGAACGCTGGCCGCGTTCTCGTCGCCGGCGAAGCGCACATAGCCGCCGAGCGGCAGCCAGGCGATGCGCCACTCGACGCCCCAGCGGTCCTTGAAGGCGACGACGGTCTTGCCGAAGCCGATCGAGAATCGGTCGACCGCGATGCCGCAGGCACGCGCCACCAGGAAGTGACCCAGCTCGTGTATCGTCACGATAAAGGTGATGATCACCAGGAACGGGACGACGTAGAGCGCCGCGTTCGCGAGAAAGGCCAACATTGTCAGGGCGTTCCTTCTAGAGCCTTTCAGCCTCTGCCTTCAAAACGAGACAGCACTTGGGCGGCCGTGCGGCGGGCGCCCATATCGATCGACATCGCCCATTCGAGCGGATCGGCGTTGCTATCTTGTGTCAGGTCTCCGCCCCCGGTGAGCTCTTCGAGCGTTTCGGCGACCAGCGCGGCAATATCGAGAAAGCCGATCCGGCGGTCAAGGAAGGCGGCGACGCCGACCTCATTGGCCGCATTCATCGCCGCCGGGGCGCCGCCGCCGGCGTTGAGCGCCTCGCGCGCGATCGCCAGCGCCGGAAACCGGATCTCGTCCGGCGCCTCGAAGGTGAGCTGGCCGACGACGGCGAGGTCGAGCCGGGGCGCGGGCCAGGCGATGCGGTCCGGCCACGACCAGGCGCAGGCGATCGGCGTGCGCATGTCCGGCTCGCCCAGCTGGGCCAGCGTCGAGCCGTCGGCGTATTCGACCAGGCTGTGAACGACCGACTGCGGATGGATCAGCACGTCGATCTGGTTCGACGGCATGTCGAACAGGTACGAGGCCTCGATCATCTCCAGGCCCTTGTTCATCATCTGGGCCGAGTCGACCGAGATCTTGCGGCCCATGCTCCATTTCGGGTGCGCGACCGCCTGCTCGACGCTGGCGCCGCGCATCTCGTCGAGCGACCAGCCGCGGAACGGACCGCCGGACGCGGTGAGGATCAGCCGCGACACGCGATCGCGGCACGCCGGCTGCAGCACCTGGAAGATCGCCGAGTGCTCGGAGTCGACCGGAATCACGCCGCCGCCGGCCTCCCTGGCCGTGGCCAGCAGCGCCGGGCCGGCGCAGATCAGGCTCTCCTTGTTGGCGAGCGCGATCACCGAACCGGCGCGCGCGGCCGCCAAGGTCGGGGCCAGGCCCGCCGAGCCGACGATCGACGACATTACCCACTCGGCGCCGATCGCCGCGGCTTCGCAGATCGCGGCCGCGCCGGCCGAGGCGCCGATGTTGGAGCCGTTGAGCCGCTCGCGCAGCTCCGGCAGCAGACTCTCGTCCTCGATCACCACCTGGCGCGGGCGCCAGCGCTTGGCCTGTTCGGCGAGGCGCGCGACGTTGCGCCCGCCGGTCAGGGCGATCATCTCGACGTCCGCCCCGGCCTGTTCCAGCAGATCGAGGGTGGATTCGCCCACCGAGCCGGTCGAGCCAAGAATGGAGACGGTGCGCGCGGCCATCAGTGCGCCCACCCGAAGTGGACGATCAGCCGCGCGGCGGCGAACACCAGCGTCGCGAACATCAGCCCATCCACCCGATCAAGCAGTCCCCCATGGCCGGGAATGAGGTCGCCCGAATCCTTAACACCGAACCTGCGCTTCAACATCGATTCCCAAAGATCGCCCATCATAGTGGCAACGCCGGCGGTAAGCCCGATCAATCCGGCGCCGGCCAGCGACAAGTGCATAAGGAAGGCCGCGACGCCCACCGCCGCGGCTGCGGCCCCGACCAGACCGCCGAAGAATCCCGACCACGTCTTGTTGGGCGAGAACCGAGGCCAAAGTCGCGGCCCTTTCAAGGCGTTGCCGACCGCGAAGGCGCAAATGTCGGCCGCCCAGGTGGTCGCAAACAGCATGACGGTCCAGCCGGCGCCCTGGGCGGTGTGCCGCAGCCAGATCAGCGCCAGGCAGGCCGGCGCGACATAGAGCACGCCGTAAGCGGCGTCCGCACGGCGCTCCGTCACCCCGCGTGAAGCGGCGGCCGCGGCGAAACTGCCGAACACGACCATCGCCGCGGCCGCCCAGAGCTCGCCGATATAGGTCAGGAACACCACGCCCAGCACCGCGCCGGTCATGGTGACGGCGACCTGCGCCACCGCCGCCCGCGCCGCCATCACCGCCCACTCGTAGGAGAGCAGCGATACGGCGATGGAGATCAGGATCAGGAAGCTGACGTGGAAGGGATCGAACCACACGATCGCCAGCGCCGCCGGCGCCAGGATGGCGCCCGAGACGATGCGCAGAGCAAGATTGTCCCAATCGAAGCGCCTAGCGCGCGCCATGCCCCACCTGGGCGTACGCCACGCTAGCCGGCGGCCAGGACGTCATCCACCGCGACCTGGCCGAAGCGGCGTTCGCGCGATTGGAATTCCAGGATCGCATCGCGCAGGTGTTCGGGTCCGTAGTCGGGCCAGTAGACGTCCTGGAAGATCAGTTCGGCGTAGGCGCATTCCCAGAGCAGGAAGTTCGACAGCCGCCGCTCGTAGCCGGTGCGGATGACCAGATCCGGCGCCGCCGCCGGCGAGGTGGAAAGCTGGGTCTCGAACAGCTGCTCGTCCAGGTCGTCGGCGCAGGCCTTGCCCTCGGCGACCAGCTTGGCGAACTTGCGCGCGGCGTCGGCGATGTCGGCGCGGCCGCCGTAGTTGAAGGCGACCTGCAGGTGAAAGCGGCTGTTGCCGGCCGTGCGCATCTCGGCCTCTTCGACGATAGCCAGGATGTCGGGCTCGAGGCCTTCGCGGCGGCCGACGATGCGCACCTTGACCCCATTGCGCTCCAGCCGGGTGAGGTCGCTGGCGAAATAGGCCTTCATCAGGCCGAGGATCTCGGAGACCTCCGCGTGCGGGCGGCTCCAGTTCTCGGTTGAGAAGCCGAACACCGTCAGTCGCTCGACGCCCAGGTCCTCCGCGCCCTCGACGGTGCGGCGCAAAGCGGCGACGCCGGCGCGGTGGCCGAGCGCGCGCGGCAGGCCGCGCTGCTTGGCCCAGCGGCCGTTGCCGTCCATGATGATCGCCACGTGCAGGGGCGCCCCCGCGCCTTGACCCACCGGCCGCAGCACGCGCTCGCTAGGGCCGTCGGGGCGGGACATGGCGCGTGCCTCTCCTCGGACGCCCGGCATCGCGGCGCGGACGCTCATACCTGCATGATCTCATGCTCTTTGGTTTTCAAGGCCTCGTCCACGCGGCGTACGGCCTCATCGGTGATCTTCTGGACGTCGGCTTCCATGCGCTTCAACTCGTCCTGGCTTATCACCCCATCCTTCTCCGACTTCTTAAGCTCGTCGTTCGCCTCGCGGCGCACATTGCGCACGGCGATGCGTTGCTGCTCGGCGTACTTGCCGGCGAGCTTGGCCAGATCCTTGCGCCGTTCCTCGGTCAGCGGCGGGATCGGCACGCGCAGGTTCTGCCCCTCGACCACGGGATTGAGGCCGAGGCCCGCGTTGCGGATCGCCTTCTCGACCGAGACCACCAGGCCCTTGTCCCAGACGCTGACCGTGATCGAGCGCGGCTCGGGCACGCTGACGGCGCCGACCTGGTTGATCGGCATCTTCGAGCCGTAGGCTTCGACCACCACCTGATCCAGCAGGCTGACGCTGGCGCGGCCGGTGCGAAGCGAGCCGAACTCTTCCTTCAGCGCCGCGACCGCCCGGTCCATCCGGTCGCGGTATTTCGCCACATTGGGCTTGTCGGCCTCGGCCATGGACGGCTCCTTGTCGTGAGATCTCAGCTCTGGCGATCAGAGGCGATGGTGGTGAAGACCCCCTCGCCGCGCAAGACGCGCATCAGCGCGCCGCGCTCCCGGATCGAGAACACCACGATCGGGATGTCGTTGTCGCGCATCAGCGCGATAGCGGAGGCGTCCATCACCCGCAGGTCCTGCGCCAGCACCTCGAGGTAGCTCAAGGCGTCGTAGCGCTCGGCGCCCGGCTCCTTCTTGGGGTCGGCGGTGTAGACGCCATCGACGCTGGTGCCCTTCAGCAGCGCGTCGCAGCCCATCTCGGCCGCCCGCAACGCAGCGCCCGAGTCGGTGGTGAAGAAGGGGGCGCCGACGCCGGCGGCGAAGATCACCACCCTGCCCTTTTCCAGGTGCCGCAGCGCGCGGCGTCGGATGTAAGGCTCGCAGACCGCGTCCATCGGGATCGCGGATTGGACGCGGGTGTGGACGCCGATCTTCTCCAGCGCGCTTTGCAAAGCGAGCGCGTTCATGATCGTCGCCAGCATGCCCATGTAGTCGGCGCTGGCGCGCTCCATGCCCTTGCCGGCCATACTCAGCCCGCGGAAGATGTTGCCGCCGCCGACAACGAGGCACAGCTCGACGCCGCTCTTCATCACCTCGGCGATGTCGGCGGCCACCAGATCGAGCGTCTGCAGGTCGATGCCGAACGGCTGGTCGCCCATCAGCACCTCGCCGGAAACCTTCAGCAGGATCCGGCGGTAGCGCAGCTCGGCCATCGTGCGGTCTTCCTCGTCGCGAGTCGGGGACAGCGCACCATAGCGCTCCCTCCCGTCAATGGGGAGGGAGCGCTAGCGTGCTGGATTTGAAGTTCGCCCCTTCTTGGGGTCGGGCGTCGAGCGAACTTCAAATCCGAATAAGCACGCTAGAAACGTTACCTTGCCAGTGTCCTGATCGTTTCCGAAGTTCGTCGGCGCCCGCCACAAAGCGTTTGCGAACTTCGGAATCGGGACACTGGAGCTTCAGCTTCCGCCGGTCATCGCCGCGACTTCGGCGGCGAAGTCGTCAGACTTTTTTTCGACACCCTCACCCAGGGCGAGGCGCGCGAACGCGACCACCTTGATCGGCGAGCCGACGGCCTTGGCGGTCTCGGCCACCAGCTGCTCAATGGTCTGGTCGGGATTCTTCACATAGGCCTGCTTCAGGAGGACGACTTCCTCCATCCACTTGCGGATGCGTCCCTCGACCATCTTTTCGACCACGTTCGCCGGCTTGCCGGATTCGGCCGCCTGCTCGGTGAGGATGGCCTTTTCCTTCTCGACGTTCGCCGGATCGAGATCGTCCGGCGAGAGCGAGAGCGGATTGGTCGCCGCCGCGTGCAGGGCGATGTTGCGCGCCAGCTCCTTCAGCGTCGCCTGGTCGCCGTCGCCTTCGACCGCCACCATCACGCCGATGCGACCGAGGTCGGGCGCGCCGGCGATGGCGCTGTGGATGTAGCCGGCGACCGCGCCCGGGCTGACGGTGAACCGGGCCAGGCGGCGCAGCATCATGTTCTCGCCGATCGTGGCGACAAGGGCGTTGATCATCTCGGACACGTCGGCGTGGCCCTCGATGGGCGCCGCGCGCAGGGTGTCGGCGTCGCCGTCGATATCCAGCGCGGCGACTGCGATCTTGCGCGCCGCGCCCTGGAAGATCTCGTTGCGGGCGACAAAGTCGGTCTCCGCATTGAGCTCGATCAGGGCCCCGGTCATGCCGGCGCCATCGACGCGGGTCGCCAGCGCAACGGCGCCCTCGGCCGCGACGCGGTCGGCCTTCTTGGCCGCCTTCGCCAGGCCCTTGGTGCGCAGCCAGTCGATCGCGGCCTGGGCGTCGCCGCCGGTCTCCTGCAGCGCCTTCTTACAGTCCATCATTCCCGCGCCGGTCGTCTCGCGCAGGTCCTTCACCATGGAAGCCGTGATGTCGGCCATGGTCTTGCCTCCGGTCCAAGTGTCAGTGTGCGGACCTCAGGTGAGGTCCGCGAAGGGAAAAGCTCAGCCTTCCACCGCGGGCTCGCTCGCAGGCTCTGCCTCGTCCGCCGCCGCGGCGGTGGTATCGGGCTCGGCCTCGGCGACCGTCTCGGGCGCGGCCGCCGCCACGAACTCGCTCTCGGCGACTTCGGGAGCGGCTTCCGCTTCGGGTTCCGGCTCTGGCGCCGGCGCCGGGGCGGCGCGGGCGGACGAACGTCTGAGGGCTGGCTCGACCGGCGCCTCGGCCGCGCCGATGTCCACGCCCAGCGACGCCTGACCTTCGGTCAGGCCGTCCAGCACCGCGTCGGCGACGAGGTCGCAGTAGAGCTGCAGCGCGCGCGCCGCATCGTCATTGCCCGGGATCGGGAAGGTGATGCCCTGCGGGTCGCAATTGGTGTCGAGGATCGCCACCACGGGAATGTTCAGCTTGCGCGCTTCCTGGATCGCGATCGCTTCCTTGTTGGTGTCGATCACGAACATCAGGTCGGGGATGCCGCCCATGTCCTTGATGCCGCCCAGCGACAGCTCGAGCTTGTCGCGCTCGCGCGTCAGCTTGAGCAGTTCCTTCTTCAGACGGCCCGAACCTTCAGGGTTCTCCAGCACCGTTTCCAGCTCGCGCAGCCGCGCGATCGACGCGGAGATGGTGCGCCAGTTGGTCAGCGTGCCGCCCAGCCAGCGGTGATTGACGTAGTACTGCGCGCAGCGCTTGGCCCCGGTCGCCACCGGCTCCGACGCCTGGCGCTTGGTGCCGACGAACAGCACCCGCCCGCCGGACGCGGCCACTTCGCGCACCTTCACCAGCGCCTGATGCAGCAGCGGCATGGTCTGGGACAGGTCGATGATGTGGATGTTGGACCGCGCGCCGAAGATGTAGCGCTCCATCTTCGGGTTCCAGCGGTGAGTCTGGTGGCCGAAGTGGGCGCCAGCTTCGAGCAGCTGTCGCATGGAGAATTCAGGAAGCGCCATTCCAAGGTTCCTTCTTCCGGTGCGCCTCCGCAGGCAAAACCCCCTTGCGGGAGCCCGGAACGGAAACGCGCGGGATTTTTCCCCGCGCGTCGCCGAACGCCTGCGTGTGTGATGGCGGCCACATAGGCGAAGGCGCCGCCAAAAGCAAGGCGGCGCGGTCTGCGTTATTCCTCCGCCCAGCCGGAACCGCGTCAGACGCGAGGCGGTTGCTGTGCCGAGGGGGCCTCATCCGCCTTCGATGCCTGCGGGCGCGGCGCGCCGGCGCATCGTCAACTTTGAGACCGGAGCGCCTGCATGTTCGAACTTCCCGATCTTCCCTACGCCTACGAAGCCCTCGAGCCGGTGATTTCCGGCAAGACCATGCGCTTCCATCACGACAAACATCACAAGGCCTACGTCGAGACCACCAACACGCTGCTCAGGGACGCCAACGCCGCGCCCGAGAGCCTGGAGGCAGCGATCCGCGCGGCGAAGGCGTCGGGCGACAAGAAGCTGTTCAACAACGCCGCCCAGGCCTGGAACCATGGCTTCTTCTGGAACGCGATGGCGCCCGGTGCGGCCAGGCCGGACGGCGAGCTGGCCGCGGGCATAGCGGGCGCATTCGGCGATCTCGCCAAGCTGAAGCAGACCTTTGTCGCCGACGGCGTCGCCCAGTTCGGCTCCGGCTGGGTCTGGCTGACGGCCGACAAGGCCGGCAAGCTGCAGGTCGTCACCACCCACGACGCCGGCGAGCCGCTCGAGGACGGCGGCCAGATCCCGCTGCTGGTCTGCGATGTCTGGGAACACGCCTACTACCTGGACCACCAGAACGACCGCAAAGGCTTCCTCGAAGCCTGGTTCGACGCCCTGCCGAACTGGTCGTTCGCCGCCCGGCAACTGGCCGCGGCCCGCGGCCAGGGCGAGGCGTGGCGCTATCCGCGGCCGAAGTCGACCGAGCAAATGCGGCGGGCCGGCTAGCGCCGCCGCCCTGAAGGAGCCGTATCGAGATGAACGACCTCAGCCCTCAATCCGCCGCCGCCCAGCCCTTCTTGAGCGACGTGAAGACGCTCCGGGAGCGCGCCCGCCAGCACATCGAGAAAGGCGCGCTGACCCAGTCCTATGGCGGCGACGCCAACCAGGCGATCGAGATCCTGCAGGCGGTGCTCGCCACCGAGATCGTCTGCGTCCTGCGCTACACCCAGCACTCGATCGTCGCGACGGGCCTCGCCAGCGAAGGCGTCAAGGCGGAGTTCGCCGAGCACGCCCGCGAGGAGCAGGGCCACGCGATGCAGGTGGCCGAGCGGATCAACCAGCTCGGCGGCGCGCCGGACTTCAATCCCTCGACCCTGACCTCGCGCTCGGCCGCCGAGTACCAGACCAGCGACAAGCTGGTGGCGATGATCCGCGAGAACCTGGTCGCCGAGCGGATCGCCGTCGAGCACTACCGCGAACTGGTGCGCTACTTCGGCGACCACGATCCGGTGACGCGTGTGATGATCGAGGGAATCCTGGCCAAGGAGGAAGAGCACGCCAGCGACATGCTCGACCTGCTGACGCGTCACGGCGGCCTGGAAGGCTAGAAGCTTGGGAGCACGCCTGGCGATGGCCGAGACCTCGCCGGGCGGCGCGCGTCGGAGTGGGCGCCGGCGGAACCTCAAACAGCTAGCCCAACGGCTGCACAGACAAAGAAAAGGCCGCCGGCTCGGATGCCGGCGGCTCCTTCTGTTCAATCAGCGCGCAGCTATTGCGCGGGCGGCGGCATGATCACCGGCGCGGCGGGGGCCGGGGCCATCACGGGCGCTGCCTGAGGCGCTGCCGTCGCCGGCGGCGCCGACGGGGCCACCGTCACGCTCGCGGCCGTATCAGCGCTGTCTTCGCTGGCGGCGCGGGCGGCTGGGGCGCGTTCGGCGTGGCGGACCGCCCTCGCCTGGGCATGCTCGGCGCGGGCCGGGCGGATCGGCTGCTCGGGCGTATCCGCCGAAGCCACGACGGGCGCCGATGCCGGCGGGGTCGCCATCACCGGGGCCGGCGTCGCCGCGGCCTGTTCCTGCGCGGGCGGCGCCGACGCGGCGTTGGTCATCAGGGTGCTCTGCTGGTGCGAGCCTGACGCCACCAGATAGGCGCCGCCGGCCAGGATGGCGACGAGCGCGACCGCGGCGCCGGCATAAAGCGCGGTGTTGGAGCCGCCTCGGCGCGGCGCGTCGCGGCGCATCAGCACCGGGTTGCCCATCAGCGGCGCTTCACTCTGCTGCAACGGCGGATCGATGGCGATGGTTTGGCCCGTAGTCGGGTCGGTCGCGTATTGGTGAGCGATTTCGGTCATGGCGTTTCTCCGATGGCGGGTGTCTTCCCCGGACGAACTCCCACAACGGAACCAAAGACGTTCAGTTCCGCTTTCAGGCCATTGCAGAGACGAAAGCCATTTGCGGCAAAGATTTAATTTCATAGGAGCCGCCGGATAAGGAACTGATGGCCCCCAGCAGCATTTTACTCGCGTAGAGCGGCGATTTACTCGGTCTTCTAGGCCGTCGGCTTGGAGCACTTAAGCTGTACGATGCTTTCAGACCGTTGCAATTGTTCCTCGCCAACTTGTCGATCCGCCCCAGCCAACCTTCGCTTGGCCAGGGCGAAACGAGGGAGCGCACGCACATGAACTTCTTTCAACGACACTTCGGGCGAACTCCGGTGGACGAAACCACCCAGGCGGAGCACGACGCCGCCTACGAGCGCGGCCGCAACGAAGGCCGTACCGGCGTCGACGAGCGTGGTCTCATCAATGATCACGATGTCGCCGTGCGTCGGGCCTACGAGCGCGGCCGGCGCGATGAGCGCTCGCGCGGCCCGCGCCATCGCGGATCGCCGTTCCTGACGACGGTGCTGTTGCTCGCCGCCTGCGCCGGCGCCTTCGTGATCTATCTTGGCGTCAGCCAAGGCTCCTTCACTGGCGGTGGCCAGACCATCGACCAGAACCTCGCCAACGCGAAAGAGCAGGCCGCGCAAGCCGGCCGCAATGTGGCCAACCGGGCTGGCGATGCGTTGCAGAACGCCGGCCAGAAGCTGAAGCAACCGGGCGGCAACAGCTGACCTCACTTCAAAGCGGCCGGTGCGATGAACAAACCCTGTCCCGTCACCCCGGGCGGAGCACGCAGACCCGAGGCCGGACCAGCGGCCGCCAAACGGGAGATCTTCCAGGAAACCGGCGCGTCCGGCCCCGGCTCGGCGCGGCTGACGCCGCTGGGCCGGGTCGGGCGCCTAGAGCCAAACGCGCTCTAGGTCAGGGCAAGGCAAGTTACGGGAAAAGAGCAAGCCGAGACGGCATCACTGTCTATCCCACGGTTGGAACCGAAAAGCCAAGCAAGCGTTTGAATAACAACGCGCCTACCCAGCGCAAGTCAAAGAAGGTAGAAGGCCGATGCTTGGCACAATACTCCTAATCATCCTGGTCCTTGCGGTGCTGGGATCGTTGCCGACGTGGGGCTACAGCCGCGGTTGGGGCTACTACCCCAGCGGCGGACTCGGCCTGATCCTCGTCATCGTGGTCGTCTTGGTCCTGATCGGCAGGTTCTAGGCGCGCGAAACGACTTCACTCAACTCGGGAGACAGACATGAACAAGAATCGTGTGGACGGCGCGGCCAAGGAAGTCACCGGCGCCGCAAAGGAAGCCGCCGGCAAGGTGACCGGTAACGTCGGCCTGCAGGCCAAAGGCGCCGCCGAAAAGATCGTCGGCAAGGCCCAGAACGCCGCCGGCAAGGTTGCGGACAAGCTGGACAAGCGGCCCTAGGCTCGCAAAGCCAGTTGGTTCGAGGCGCAGGCCCCGGACCCTTCTGTCGAGCCCCGGCCAACGCCGGGGCTCGTGCTGTTTGGGCACTGAAAAACGACATGACGCCGCGGATTCTGGTCGCCGGCGCGCCGATCTGCCCGACATCGAGCTTCATCAAGCTGGCCGCTGGTGGTCTCGAACCTGATCAGCCTGGGGCTCTCGGCCGCCATCCTGCTGCTGACGCTGCGGTTTCGCGCCCGAGACGCGGCTCGAGACGCGCCTGGCCCTCGATGACGCCGGCGACGAACGGCGTCGGCGCGCGCCGCGGCCGCTCAGCCTCGGGCGCCTGACGCGCCGCCTGCAGCGCCGCCAGGAAGCCGTCCCGCCAGGCCACGACATCGTCCTGGACGACGCCGTGCATCAGCGCTTCCCAGCGACGCAGCCGCTCGGCCCGCGGCATGGCGATGGCGATGCCGATCGCATCGGCCAGCTCCTCGCGGCAGTAGGGATTGACGATCAGGGCCTCGCGCATCTGCTGCGCCGCGCCGGCGAAACGCGAGAGGATCAATACGCCCGGATCCGCGCGATCCTGCGCCGCCACGTATTCCTTGGCGACGAGGTTCATGCCGTCGCGCAGCGGCGTCACCAGCCCAACCTTGGCCGCCCGATAGATGCCGGCGAGCTCGGCGCGGGAATAGTTGCGGTTCACGAACATCATCGGCGCGTGGTCCATCTCGGCCCAGGTCGCGTTGATGCGGCCCGCGAGCGCCAGCACGTCGGCGCGCAGCGCCTGGTAGGCCTCGACCTCGGCCCGCGACGACGGCGCCACCTGCAGGTAGAGCACTTTGCGAACCAGATCGGGATGGTCGGCCAGATATTGCTCGAAGCCCTCCAGCCGCTCGGGAATGCCCTTGGAATAGTCGAGCCGGTCGACGCCGACGATCAGCGTGCGGAACGCCCCGTGCGCGGCCATGCGGTCGAAGGAGTTCAACGCTGCGGGCGAGTGGCTGAGCTCGAGGAAGTTCTCGGTATCGAGCCCGATCGGAAACGCCTCGACGCGCACGGCGCCGCCGAACGCGTGCAGCCGCCCGCCCTGGCTCACGCCGCCGGCCTCATGCAGCGCATAGGACTCGAACGCCTCGACGCAGTCCGCCGTCTGCATCCCGACCAGGTCGTAGGCGAACATCGCCGCGGCGAGATCGCGGTGGTGCGGCAGGGTGGCGAACAGCTGCCGGGCCGGCCAGGGGATGTGCAGGAAGAAGCCGATCGGGCTCGTCACGCCCAGCCGGCGCAGCTCGCGTCCGAGCGGGATCAGGTGGTAGTCGTGCACCCAGATGGTGTCGTCGGGCCGCAGCAGCGGCGCCAGGGCCTCCGCGAAGCGGCGGTTGACCCTGGCGTAACCCTCGGCGCAGGCCCGGTCATAGCTGACGAGGTCGGTGCGGGAGTGGAACAGCGGCCACAGCGCCGCATTGGCGTAGCCGTTGTAGTAGGCCTCGTAGTCGGCTTCCTCGAGATCGAGGGTGACAACGTCGATCTCGCCGACGCGGCGGGCGGTGAGCTCGCCGGTGTGGCGCCAGACGCGTTCGCCGCTCCAGCCGAACCACAGCGCCGGTTCGCCGCGCAGGCCGGAGCCCAGGGCGACCGCCAGGCCGCCGGCGGCGGCGGCCGGCGTGGTCGCAACCCGGTTCGAAACGACAACTAAGCGGCTCATCGGTGACTGAACTCCGGCGCACGGCGCCACGTCCCGCGCCCGTGGCGCAAGTCGTGCTACCCAAGCGGGCGGCGAGGGCGTTGGTTCCGTGGCGGTAGGATCACAGCCGCGTTTGCGCCGTGCGTCTCAACGTTCGAGCAGAACCGAGATCGAGCGGTCGGAGCCGTGCCCGGGGCTGACGACGGTGGCGCCCTCTAGGCGCTGAAAGATCAGGTTCACCTCCGCGCCGGCGATGTCCAAGCGCTCGATGGTGAGATTGTCGATCCCATACGGGAGGGTCGGGCGCACCACCCGCACCTCGCGTTTAGCCGCGTCGATGGATAGGCCCAGGCAGGCCTGCAGCATCAGGAACACCGACCCGGCGGCCCAGGCCTGCGGCATGCAGGTGACCGGATAGGCGATGGGCGGCTCGCCGGCGCGCTTGGCGAACCCGCACAGCAGCTCGGGCATGCGCAGACCGAAGCTGCGCGAGGCCTTGTAGAGATCGCCCATCACCCGCGCCGCCCCGCGCCGCTCGCCGTAGCGGGCCATGCCGGCGACGCAGATCGAGGTGTCGTGCGGCCAGACCGAGCCGTTGTGGTAGCTCATCGGGTTGAACCGGCTCGTGCCGGACGCCAGCGTGCGCAGACCCCATCCGCTGTTGAAGCCTTGCGACAGCAATCGGCGGGTGACGCGGGTCGCCCGATCGGTGCTTGGCAGGCCGTTGAACAGCAGGTGGCCGACGTTGGAGGCCTGCGGCGTGCACAGCGCGCCGTCGCCATCGACCGCGATGCCGTAGAACCCAGCGTCCTCCATCCAGAACCGCTCTTCCACCCGCCAGCGGATGGCTTCGGCGCTGGCGCTCCAGCGGTCGGCCCCGGATGCGCCAAGGCGCGCCGCCATCTCGGCCATCGCCTGGAAGGCGGCGAAGACGTAGCCCTGCACCTCCACCAGCGCGATCGGGCCGACCGGGAAGCGACCGTCGGCGTGGAACACCGAGTCTTCGCTGTCCTTCCAGCCCTGGTTGGCGAGGCCGGTGGCGGCGCCGCGCTGGTAGTCGACCAGTCCGTCGCCATTGGAGTCGCCCTGCCCTTCGACCCAGCCGATCGCGCGCTGCAGCGCCGGCCAGAGCGAGGCGATCAGGGCGACGTCGTCGGTGCGGCGCAGATAGGCCCCGGCCAGGGCGACGAACAGCGGGGTGGTGTCGACGCCGCCGTAGTAGAGCCCGAACGGGATCTCCTTCATTGCCGCCATCTCGCCACCGCGGGTCTCGTGCATGATCTTGCCGGGCTGACTGTCCTGGAAGGCGGAGGTCTCGGTGGCCTGGCGCCCGGCGAGGTAACTCAGCACGCCCTTCGCCAGCGACGGGTCCAGCCACAGCACCTGCCAGGCCGTCAGCAGGCCGTCGCGGCCGAACGGGGTCGAGAACCAGGGGATGCCGGCGAAGGGATAGGGTCCTGTCGGCAAGTCGGAGACCAGCAGGCCGAGGTCGGAGCGCGACTGCTCGAACCAGGCGTTGTGGCCATCGTCGGAACTGTGCAGCAGGCCGCCACGCCGTTCCCGTCGCCGGATGGTGCGGCGGGAGTCGGCCACGGCGCGCCGGAACCGTTCCCGCGATGGCGGCTCGCCCTGCCCGGCCCCGGCCTCGACGAACAGGTCAATCCGCTCGCCGGGCGAGAGGGTGAACATGAACTCGGCGCGGCCCTCGTCCATCCGCCACGGCGGCTCGGAGAACGCGACCGTGCTCAGCCGCACGATCTCGTCGAGCCCCTCGTAGGCGAACAGCACATAGCGCCCCTGCAGCTGCGGCGTCAGCAATATGCCGCGCCGGGCGCGGCGCACCCCCCTGACCTCGAACATGTCGCGAAAGTCGGCGGCGTACTCGAACACCAGCGGCAGCATCACCTGGTCGAGTCCGAAGTTGGTGCAGCGCACCCGCTCGTACAGCCGCTCGCCCTGCAGCGTGCGGCGCCGCTCGATGTGGATGGCGCCGCGCGGCGTGCCGCGCCCGTTCACCGGCGGGATAGCGCGGTTGGTGGTGTGGACGGTGAAGACGGCGTTGTCCCGCGAGACCGCGCACGACAGCCTCGACGGGCGCCGCTCGCCGACCAGGAAAACGAACCGCGACAGCACCCGGGTGTCGCGATCGAACATCCCCTGCGCACCGCCTGTGACATCGCCGTTGTGGTCGGCCACCAGGAAGGCGTGCCCGTCCTTCAGCGACACCAGCTCGACGCCGCTGACGACCGTGCCTTCGTCCGTGGACGTCAGGAGCTCACCGCCTTCGTCCATCGCCTCCTCAAGCACTCGCGCTGCCTGCGCCCAGACTCGGTCAGGCTGGCGCCAGTCTAGGCGCTTTGCGCCATCGACGTCAGCGTCGCAGAGGCCTCGCCCAGGTCTTCCTCGTCCATCAGATCGGCGGCGAATGGGGCTTTGGCGAGGCGGTCGGCGTAGACGTCGAGATAGGCCCTGGCCATGGCGGTGGCGGAGAAGCGGCGATCGAAGCGGCGGCGCACCTCGCGGCGGTCGAGCCGATCCAGCGCCTGCACCGCGGCGACAGCCTCGTCGATGTCGCGGACGATGAACCCGGTCACACCCTCGTCGATCACCTCGGGCGCGGAGCCGCAGCCGAAGCCGATCACTGGCGTGCCGCAGGCCATCGCCTCGATCATGACCAGGCCGAACGGCTCGGGCCAGTCGATCGGGAACAGCAGCGCGGCCGCGCCGCCTAGGAACGCCGGCTTCTGCGCATCGCCGATCTCGCCGATGAACTCGATCAGCGGATGGTCCAGCAGCGGCTCGATCACCTGGTGGAAATACTGCGCATCGGCGTGATCGACCTTGGCGGCCATCTTCAGCGGCAGGCCCAGGCGCTTGGCGATCTCGATCGCCCGGTCTGGTCCCTTCTCCGGCGACATGCGGCCGAGGAAGGCGAGGTATCCCTCGCGCGGCCGGGGGGTGAACCACGCGCCGAGGTCCGCTTCCATGCCGTGGTAGACGGTCGAGACCCAGTTGGCGAACGGCAGGTGGACGCGCTGCGCGTCGGAGATCGAGACCAGCGGGAACTTCGCCCAGCGCCGGTAGACCGGCGGCAGATCCTTCAGGTCGAGCCGGCCGTGCAGCGTGGTCACGGTGCGCGCCGCCATGTCCTCGAACATCGTGAAATGCAGCATGTCGGTGTGGAAGTGGATGATGTCGAACTGGTCGCGACGCTCATGCAGATCGGCCAGCATCGAGAGGTGCGCGGCGACATCGGATTTGTACGGCGTCGGGTCCAGCCGGATGGCCTGGTCGCGCGACGGCGCCAGATGGGCCCGGGTGCGGGCCTCGGCGCTGGCGAACAAGGTGACGTCATGGCCCAGATCAACCAACGCCTCGCAGAGGTTGGAGACAACGCGTTCGGTGCCGCCGTAAAGCCGCGGGGGCACGGCCTCGTACAACGGCGCAATCTGGGCGATCTTCATACTGGCGCATCCCTCTGTACTGCCGGCGCGCGGAATTGATGCGCCCCGGACCCGTCCCGTCCTTCTCTAGTCCGCGGGGGCCCGTTTTGTTCCGCGATAACGAAGCTTTGTTGGCGGATGCGAACGCCCAAAGATCGGGCCTCCAGGGAGGATCGCCGCCGGCGTTGCGCCAGCTAATCAATGTGTATAATTTGCGGCCGTATACACATAGACCGACGGCCACGGCGAAATGCGGACCAACATCGAAATCGACGATGACCTCTTGTCCGAGGCCATGACCGCGACGGGTCTGTCGACCAAGCGCGCCACTGTTGAACAGGGTTTGCGGATGCTCGTCAGGGTGCGCAAGCAGGCCGAGGCGCTTGCGGACCTCCGGGGATTGGGCTGGCATGGCGACCTGGGCGAAATGCGTGAGGGCCGTTCTCCGGGGCGGCCGTGATCCTCGTCGACAGCTCCGTCTGGATCGCGCACCTGCGGGGCCATCGAACCGCGGCGGTCGCCAAGCTGGAAGCCGCGGCGGCAAGCGAACCGCTCCTGATCGGCGACCTCATCCTGCTCGAAGTCCTGCAGGGGGCCCGGGACGAGACCCATGCCGGGCGCATCGAACAGGCCTTGCGCCAGTACGCGCTTGTGCCCCTGTTGAGCGCCAGTATGGCCCCCCTCGCCGCCCGCAACTATCGCAAGCTGAGAGACCTGGGCGTCACCATCCGCAAGACCGCCGACATCATCATCGGCACGTACTGCAT
>DATNIH010000234.1:0-5440 GCA_035604515.1 Caulobacteraceae bacterium
CACAAGGCAACCTATCGGGCGCTCGCTGGCCAGTGGCAAGCCGCTAAACGTCCAGATCCTCGGCAGCGAACTCGGCGTTCTCCTGGATGAAGCGGTAGCGAAGCTCCGGCTTCTTGCCCATCAGCGCCTCGACCAGGTCGACGACGCTCTCCTCGGCCCTGGGCAGGCTGATGCGGGCCATGGATCGGGTCTTGGGATCCATGGTGGTCACCTTCAGCTGCGCCGGCATCATTTCGCCGAGGCCCTTGAAGCGACCGACCTCCGGCTTCTTGCCCTTGAAGACCGTGGCTAGCAGTTCGTCCTTGTGCGCGTCGTCGCGGGCGTACTCGGTCCTGCCGCCGTGGCTGAGCCGGTAGAGCGGGGGCAGGGCGAGGTAGAGTTTCCCCGACCGGATCAACTCCGGCATGGTGCGGTAGAAGAAGGTGATCAGCAGCGAGGCGATGTGGGCGCCGTCGACATCGGCGTCGGTCATGATCACCACGCGCTCGTAGCGTAGCGCCTCGTCGCGGTAGCGTGCGCCGGTCTCGACGCCGAGCGCCAGCGTGAGGTCCGCCAGTTCCTTGTTGCCGCGCAGCTGGTCGAGGCTGGCCGAGGCGACGTTGAGAATCTTGCCTCGCAGGGGCAGGATCGCCTGGGTGCGGCGGTCGCGGGCCTGCTTGGCGGAGCCGCCGGCGCTGTCCCCCTCGACGATGAAGATCTCGGCGCCGTCCACGGCCCCAGCCGAACAGTCCGCCAGCTTGCCGGGAAGCCGCAGCTTGCGGGTGGCGGAGGCTCGCGCGACCTCCTTGTCCTTGCGCCGCTTCAGCCGCTCCTCCGCGCGGTCGATGACGAAGGCCAGCAGCGCGCCGGCGGCCTTAGGCTGCTCGGCCAGCCAGTGGTCGAACGGATCGCGCAGCGCCGCCTCGACCAGCCGCTGGGCGTCGACCGACGACAGCCGCTCCTTGGTCTGGCCCTGGAACTCCGGATTGCGCACGAAGACGCTGATCATGGCGCCGGCCTCTGCCATCACGTCGTCGGCTGTGATCAAGGCGCCGCGCTTCTCGCCGACCAGTTCGGCGTAGGCTTTCAGGCCGCGATTGAGCACCGAGCGAAGCCCGGCCTCGTGCGTGCCGCCTTCGGGCGTCGGCACGGCGTTGCAGTAGGAACGGATGAAGCTGTCGGCCTCGCCGAAGCCGTCCGGGGTCCAGGTGACCGCCCATTCGACCGCGCCGGCCTCGCCCTGACGCTCGACCCGTCCGGTGAACGGCGCCGGCGTGATGGTGGACAGCCCCTCCGTGGTTTCAGCCAGGAAATCCGCCAGGCCGTTCGGGAACCGGAAGGAGGCCTCGGCCGGCGTCGCATCGCCGATCCGCTCGGGCGCACAGCGCCAGCGGAGCTCGACCCCTCGGAATAGATACGCCTTGGTGCGCGCCATGCGATGCACGCGGGCTGGCCGGAACGCGGCGTCTTCCCCGAAGATCACCGGGTCGGGCGTGAAGGTGACCTGGGTGCCGTGCTTGCGGGTTGGGGCCAGCTTCTCAAGCTTCGAGGTCGGCTTGCCGCGCGAGAAGGTCTGGCGCCACTCGAAGCCATCCTTCCAGGCGGTGACCTCGACCCGCTCGGAGAGGGCGTTGACCACTGAGACGCCGACGCCGTGCAGGCCTCCGCTGGTCTCATAGGCCTTGCCGGAGAACTTCCCGCCCGAGTGCAGCATGGTCATGATGACCTCGAGCGCCGAGAGGCCTGGGAACTTGGCGTGCGGATCGACCGGCATGCCACGGCCGTCGTCCTTCACCGTCAGCGCCCCGTCGGCGGCCAGGGTGATCTCGATCAGCTTGGCGTGGCCGCCGATCGCCTCGTCGACCGCGTTGTCCAGCACCTCGGCGAACAGGTGGTGCAACGCCCGCTCGTCGGTGCCACCGATGTACATGCCCGGGCGCTTGCGGACCGGCTCCAGGCCTTCCAGCACCTCGATGTCCTTGGCCGAATAGCTCTGCGCGCCGCGGCTGGAAGCCGCGCGCGGCTCATGCGCTTCGGCCAGCGGTGCGGCCGGCGCGGGATTGAGGGCGTCGTCGAACAGCGACGGTTGGGCTGCGGACTTGGGCATCGGCGTGATTTAGCAGAGATTCGATGGCGCAGGCCCTAACCTGCCGGCTTCATCGGCTCGCCGGGCGCCGGGCTCTCCTTCTCGTCGGGCTCTCCTGCCTCGATCGATGCTTGGGAGGCGGATCGGCACCTCGCCCAGACCGAGGAAGATCGCTGCGAGTTGGAGATTGCCGCGCAATCGCCTGCCGGCGCCCTTGCCGGCCAAGGCGGCGAGCGGGATGCCCAGCGCCACGATGACGGCCGCGGCCGTGGCGATCCAGAGCCCCATCAGGCCGTCTTCGGGTGTCCGCCAAGCACGATCCGTGAAGGCGCTCTGGCCAGCATCACCGTTTTGGCGCCGGCGAGGGTTCCGGGCTCGATGTACGGCACCTGACCGAAGATCGGGGCGGAGTAGACCGGCAGGACGATGGCGCGGCCATTGCCCAACAGCGCCTGCGCGCCGGCGGCGTCCGGAAAATAGGCGGTCGTCAGCTTCGGGATGATGAGGCTGAACGCGCCGGCCACTTTGCTGACCGCCAGGTTCACCTGCGCGAGCGACGCGACCAGCTCGGCGACGTCGATGCGCGTCGATGGCGGCGTTGCACACCTCAGTTCGACGCCCAGTTGGAACGGGGCGCTATCCATTTCGACGTTCGCGGCGCTCTTCAGCTCGGCTAGCGATGGCAGGCGCGCCACGGCGCCGATGTGATCGAACGCCACCGGGGTGCGGGCCCCGTTCGCCGCGACGATGGTCGCTCGCGCGTCCAAAGCGGGGTGCTTGTCGCGCATGGCGCGGTAGGCCAGGTAGAAGCGACTGCGCTGGGCGATGGGCAAACCCAGATAGGCCGCGAGAAACGGGAAAGCCTTGTCGATCGGGACCGTCTTGATGTCCGCGGCGAGGGCGAGCTGCGGCGCGGCCACGGCTGCGGCCAGCAGCGCTAGCAGATGACGTCGGCGCATGGCTTGTTTCCGGCTTCTTGGCCCGCCCGCGTCATTGCTAGCGCGTTCGCGCCGGCCCGCCAATGGCGGTGGGACATTACGGGGTTGTCGGCGGCGCGCTGAACGGCATACCGTATCTTCGAAGTCATTCAGCGAGATGCGCCATGCCCCACACGTCGGAAGTCGAAGCGACCAGCGGCCGTAAGTTCTATCTCGACGTCCCCGACGCTCTCGGACCTGACGAGCCGGTCACCTTCATCCTCAACCTGCATGGCGGGGGATCGGTTGGCGCCTGGCAGCGCGCCTATTTCCCGGCTCAGGACTACGCCAACGCCTACCGCCTGGTCATTGCGACGCCTTCGGCCGCGACCAAGGAGCCGGCGCGCCGCTGGGTCGGGGAGGCGGACGACGCGCATCTGCGCGGGATCGTGCGCCAGGTGCTGGGTCAGCTCGGCGCCGGGCGGGTCAAGGCGTTCTGGCTGGTCGGTCACTCGCAGGGCGGGATGACATCGAACCGTCTGTTGCGGGAGGATCGGTTCTTCCAGGAGCGTGTCGACGGCTGGCTGAGCCTTTCCGGCGGCCGGATCGGGCCAATCGAGCTACCGGAGAGCTTCTTCTCGCCGCACCGAGCGCGGCCGCAGCTGCCGCCAGGGTCGCCGAGGCCCGGCCAGGCGGTGACGCCGGACTGCGACTTCTCCTTCATATTCGCCAGCGGCGAACACGAGATGGTCGCTCTGCCCGAAGCCTCGCCCTGGGCGGAGAAATACGGCGCCGGACCGCGTGAGCGTCAGGCGGACATCGTCGACACGGCGCCTGGCCAGATCCACGACACGCGTTTCGGCGCGGAAGGCGGGCCGCAGTCCACCGCAGCCTGGGGACTGCTGCCGCGGCCTGGAACGGCGCGAATGTGGGTTTATCCCGGCGCCCGGGGCGGCCGGGTGATCGCTGACGTCGTGCGGCTCGACAAAGGCCACACCGAAGGGCTCGAACCCAAAGTGACGGAAGCGCTGATCAAGCTGATCGTCTCGGCCCCCGGCGGGAAGATCCAGCAGGCCGAGGCGTCGACCGCCAGGGCCTAGGCGTGGCGGGCGGGAAAGGGAAAAGCCGGCAGGGGCGTCGGGAACTCTACGCGTAACCAACCAAGACCACTGAAACCGAACAGTACGCCAAACGGGCGTATCCCAGACGCCCCTGCCGCAAGAACGCCCCCCGAGGGACAGCGGGAGGCGGGTGACCGGCGGAAGGGAGGACCGCCGGAAAGGGTCTCAGCCGCAGCGGCGCTCGAGCGTGCGCGGGGCCGGGAAGGTGCGGATGGTATGACCTTCGTTCGCGGCGAGCGGCGTCACCGGCAGGCTCGTTGGGACCTCCTCCACCGACAAAGTCTTGAACGGGCTGATCACCAGCCGCGCGTGCTCGCCCGGTCGCAGATCGCGCGTCACCGAGTAGTCGCCGAAATCCTCGGTGAGCTTCACGACCTGGCCGCTGCCCAGCACATTTTCGATGAAGATCAGGGTGGTCATGACTCACTGCGCTCTTGATCTTAGGCCGCGTCGGCCCGGCCTGGCGGCCTGTCGGAGGGAGGGACGAGGCGGAGTCGCCCGCCCCGCATCGTTTCGCCATCGAGGTGGCGGCGGGTGGAATTGGCGGTTGAAGTGAACGGTGGGACCGACCCGGCAGAGTCGAGAGCCCCACTGCTGGCCCCAACGGCGAGGACGCCGCGTAGGGTCGGATACCGGATCACCGCCAGGGCGCGGTCGAACACCGCGAGGCGAAGGGGCTGGGCGTGCAAGAACAGGGCGGGTTGCAGGACGCGTCCGGCGAGGCGCGCCGGGCACTGGCCACCCTCGTGTTCACCAAGCGCAACATCTGGCAGTTGAGCGCGCGGGCGACAGTTCCTTGCGCGCGAGCGGCGTCCAGCGCCGGCGGCGCAGCAGCAGATCATCAGCCGAGGGAGGCGGCCAAGGGCGCTGAGCGAGCCTGCCCAGAGCCGCACCGCTGTTGGGCTGGCGAGATCGACCTGCGCGGTCTCGATGGGGCTCCCGTGACGTCCGAGATCGCGCTGCAGGCGGACGAGGGGGCCTGCGTCCGCGTCGGCGGCGAGGACCCCGACGCTTTCCGAAACGATCAGGCTCGCTACGTCGCGGGCGATTGCGGCCTCGACGCCGGTCACCAGCACCTGCAGCTTTTCGAACGCCTGAGCGGACATAAGCAACAACCGGAAAAAGGAAGATACGGGGGTCGGCGGGCTAGGCGATCTCGCGCCAGCGCAGTTCCGGCTCCCGGGACTCGGCGGCCTGCCCTTCGACGAACCGGCTGACGATGCGCTCGATTTCCTTAGGTTTCATAGGGGTTTCGCGTCGGCGGGTGGCCATCGGCGCGTGTCCGGCGCAGTAGGAAGGATGTCCGGTCCGGAGGCGCCCGCAAAAGCCGAAACCCG
>DATNIH010000235.1:0-6559 GCA_035604515.1 Caulobacteraceae bacterium
GCTGCCGGGCGCGCAGAATGGCTGGCCGTCACGCCTGCTCAACAAATGGAAGGGCTGGGTGCGCTTTCGCCAGGAGCCCGCGCTTACGCCAGCCGCGCCAGGAACCGCCGCGTCCCGATGAGCCTCAGGACAACCCTCGTCGAGCTGCGCGAGAGCGCTTCCAGATCCGACGTCGGGCGCCAGGCGCGGCTGCTGCGCCGGCGGCTGACCCGCGACAATGACCGGCTGCTGCGCGACTATCGCGGCGCCTCGGCGTGCCGGAAGCTGCAGATCGGCGGCGGCTGGCGGGTGCTCGGCGGCTGGCTCAACGCCGACATCGAGCTTGCGGGCGGCGTCTTCCACATGGACGCCACCCGCCCTTTCCCGCTCGATGATGGCGAGTTCGGCTACGTGTTCAGCGAGCACATGATCGAGCACATCGACTATGCGGACGCCGCATCGATGCTGCGCGAGTGCCACCGGGTGCTGCAGCCGGGCGGCGTGATCCGGATCGTCACGCCCAACCTCGCCGCGCTGGTCGCGCTGTTGTCCGAGCCTCGCTCAGGCGTCCAGCAGGCCTACTACGAGTACTTCATTCAAGAACATCTGCCGGCCGGCCATCCGCCGACCGATGCCGCGCTCGCCAACGCCTTCATGCGGTCCTGGGGTCATCGCTTCATCTACGACGAGCCAACGCTGCGGCTGAGCCTCGAGGCGGCGGGCTTCGGCCAGGTCGTCCGGCGCCGGCTCGGCGAGAGCGACCATGCGGCGCTGACCGACATCGAAAACGAGGCGCGCTATCCGCCGGGCCTGCTGGACTTCGAGAGCCTGGCGCTCGAGGCCACGAAATGACGCGGCGATCGCCGGTCGACGTCATCTACGTGGCCGCCGCCGCGCACGACGCCCGCTATACCCGCATCTGCGTCGCCTCGCTGCGCGCCTACTATCCCGATGCGCCGATCAAGCTGCTGGCCGGCGGCGTGCTCGAGGCCGGCCTTGCCGATGAACTTGCGACCTATTGGGATGTCGCGGTCGCCGACCTTCCGCGGGTCGACTACGGCTGGGGCTTCGTCAAGCTGGAGCCGCTGTTCGGCCCGCCGGGCGAGCGGTTCCTGGTGCTGGATTCCGACACCGTCATCACCGGCCCGGTGCTGGACTGCTGGCGCCCGGACGATGGCCCGTTCCTCGTCGACGACGAAACCCAGCCGGAAGGGCGGGCCAAGGAGCTCTACTACGACTGGGACGTGCTGCGCAGCGAGTTGCCGGAGACCGTCACGCCGCGTTTCCTGTTCAACTCAGGCCAGTGGTTCGGAACCGCGGGCGTGCTGACCCGGCGCGACTTCGAGCCGGTGCTCGCCTGGACGACGCCGCCCACCCTAAGGCACGCCAAGCTCTTCATGCCGGGCGACCAGGGCGTGCTCAACTTCGTGCTCAATCAGAAGGCCGCGTTGGAGGGACTGCGCGTCGAGCGCAAGGTGATCATGCGCTGGCCGCGCAACGACATGAGCGACCTGAGCGCGGCCGATGTCGCCAGCGGCCGCGCCCCGGCCCGGGTGGTGCATTGGGCCGGCCTGAAGCAGGCCAACCAGCGCCTTATGCCGGGGTCCGACCTGCTGCGGCACTTCGAGGCCGCCTACTACCGCCGCCTGCCGCAGGGCCGCCCGCGCCGGTCGTTCCGCGCGCTGCGATCAACGTCGGCTTCGCTCGCCGGGCGGCTTCGCGCCGTATCCAGACGACTGCGGCCGACGCCGGGATAGACCCGCATGGGCGTCACCATCCTCAACGCGCTGGCGCTGCTGCAGGCCAAGAGCGAAGGCGCCAGCTTCGAACGCACCCTCATGCTCGGGCGCCTGGCCTGCTTCATGAGCCTGCGCGACCTAAGACGCATCTCAAGTCGCCTGCCGGCGGATAGCGCGTTCGTGCGCGACATCCAGGCGGGACGCATCCCCGCCTACATGGATGACTTCTTCCGCGCCCTGGGCGCCACCACCCTGGACGCGCTGGACGTCAGCGCCTTCGAAGACGCGACGATCATCCACGATCTGAATGAGCCGCTGCCTGAGCAGCTGGTCGGCCAGTACGATGCCGTGGTCGACGGCGGCACGCTCGAGCACGTGTTCAACCTGCCCACCGCGTTCAGGAACGCCATGGACGCGCTTGCGGTCGACGGCCGTTTCTTCGCCGCGCTGCCCGCCAACAACTACTGCGGCCACGGCTTCTATCAGTTCAGCGCCGAGCTGTTCTACCGGGTGTTCTCGGCGGAAAACGGCTTCGAGATCGAGCGTTTGCTGGTGGCCCCGGCCTATGCGTCCGGCAAATGGCTGGACGGCCCGGCGTTCAACGTCGCTGACCCGGACGTGCTCAAGGACCGGGTCAACATCGGCGCGCGCGGACAGCTGCTGTTCCTGGTGCAGGCTCGCAAGACCGCGCAGCGCCCGGTGTTCACCCGCTGGCCGCAGCAAAGCGACTATGTCGCGCAGTGGGCGGGACCGAGCGCCGCGGCCGCTTCAGCGCCGCACGCCGCCGTGAAGGCCATCCGGTACCTCGCTGGGCGCGCGGGCGGTTTTGGCCGGCTGGGGGCGCGGATGCGCGAGCGCTGGCTCTGGCGGCGCACCGCCGGCGCCAATCCGGCGCTGACGCGGCACCACTGGCCAAGCTAGTGCTGCCGACCGCCGCCGCCCTGACCCGCAGGCTGCCACGGCCGCTGCGCCGCCACCGGCTGATGACGACCTGGATGCGGCTCACCGGCGAGGATCCGCTGCAGCTGGTGCGCATCCGGGAGGGCGCGGTCGGCTACGCCGACATGAGCGACGGCTTCCTGCGCCTGATCGTGATCGACGGCGGCTACGACGACGACTTCTTCCGCCTCGCCGACTCCCTGCTCGCGGAAGGCGGCGAGTTCTTCGATGTCGGCGCCAACTTCGGCCTGCTCAGCTTCGGCCTCGCCGCCAGGCTCGCCGATCGCGTCCGCTTCCACCTGTTCGAGCCGATCCCGCGCCTGCAGGAGGCCATCGCTCGGACGCTGGCGCTCTACCCGGCGATGACGGCGCGCGTGATCGCCGCGGCGGTGACCGACTTCGACGGCGTGATCGGGTTCGACGTCGCCGAGGAACAGACCGGCCGCTCGCACATCGATCCCTGCGGCGCATTGCAGACCCGCTGCATCAGGCTCGACAGCTATCTCGCCGAGCACGGGATCGCCGACATCGGCCTGCTCAAACTCGACGTCGAAGGCTACGAGTTGCCCGCGCTGCGCGGCGCGGCGACCGCGCTGGCGGCGCGCCGGGTGAAGGCGATCTACTTCGAGTACTTCGAGAAGTACCTGGTCCGCGTCGGCCCGCCGGCCGAACTCATCGGCTTCCTGGGCGACGCCGGCTACGAGGTTTGCTTCTGTCGCCGCCACGACCTCGCAGGCGCCGGCGGCGCCACCCACACCCTCGCCGATGGTCTCGCCGGACATGGCCTGCCGCTGGCGCCCGTCCGTGGACGGTCGCTTCCAGCCATGACCGACCTCTTCGCGGCGCCCAAGGAACATCTGGTTGCCCTCTGAGGCGCCACAGCTGTCCGTGGTGCTCTGCACCCATAATCCGAGAGCGGATTATCTCGATCGTTGCCTGGTGGCGCTGAAGGCGCAGACGCTCGCGCCGGAGCGCTGGGAGCTGCTGGTCATCGACAACGTCTGCGAGCCCGCGCTCGCCGCCCGCCCCGACCCGAGCTGGCCTGCCGGCGCACGGATCATCCGCGAGGACGCGCTCGGCCTCACCCCGGCCCGCCTGCGCGGCATCCGAGAAGCGGCAGCGGAGCTGTTGGTGTTCGTCGACGACGACAACGCGCCGGCGCCCGACTACCTGGAGGTCGCGCTGCGTGTCGCGGCCGAAAAGCCGTTCCTCGGCGCCTGGAGCGGCGCCTGCGAACCGGAGTTCGACGCCCCGCCGCCGGCCTGGATGCGCCGCTACTGGGGCCACCTGGCCCTCCGACAGGTCGACCATGATCAGTGGTCCAACCTGGCGCGCTCGCCCGAGACCCTGCCCTGCGGCGCGGGACTGTGCGTCCGCCGCGACGTCGCTCAGCACTACCTGATGCTGAACCGGACCGGGCAGCGCAGCTTCCAGCTCGACCGCACCGGCGCGTCGCTGGTCTCTGGCGGCGACCAGGACCTCGCGGCATGCGCCTGCGACCTGGGTTACGGCGTCGGCGTCATCGCTGCGCTGCATCTGACCCACCTGATCCCCGCGGGCAGGCTGACGCTCGACTACCAGGCGCGGCTGGCCGAAGGGATCTATTACTCCGCGGTGATCCTCGCGTTCCTGCGCGGCTCCGAGCGCGAGTTGGGCGAGTACCGCGTGCGCTGGACCCACGTCGTGCGGGCGCTGCTGGCGCAAGGTCCCCATCGCCGCATCCAGCTCGCCTGTCTGACCGGCCGCCGGCGCGGCCTGGCCCAGGTCGCCCAGATGGCCCGTGCCTAGGCTGTTGCTGGCCATCTTCAGCCACCGCACGCTGGCGCTGGCGCGCTGGGACCTTGGGCTGCTCGGCGCGCGGCTGCGCGGCGCTCTCACCGGCCAGCGCGCGAAGCTGCGCCGCTTCGTCGCCGCCCGCGAGGCGCCCGTGTTGCTGAACCTCGGCGCCGGGCCGCGCGGCATCGAGGACGCGCACTGGGTGAACGTCGACGGCGCTCCGGATCGGGGCGTGCAGTTCCTGGTCGACTTCGGCCGGCCGCTGCCGTTCGACGACGGCGTGTTCGACGGGGTCTTCTGCGAGCATGTGCTCGAGCACTTCACCCAGACGGACGGCGAGCGGCTGGCGCGGGAGGTGCGGCGCATCCTCAAGCCGGGCGGCGTGTTGCGGGTGATCGTGCCGGACGCCGAGTTCGTGCTGCGCAGCTATTTCGAGGCGCCGGCCGCGTTGGCGGCCGAACGCAGCGGCGGCGAAGGCACGGCGATGGAGGCGGTCAATGCCTACTTCCGCCAGCGTTATGAGCATCAGTTCATGTACGACTGGCCGACCCTTTCGCTGACGCTGCGGCGCGCCGGGTTCGGCGGGATAAGGCGAAGCTGCTTTCGCGACTCGGCCGGCTGCGCGCGGCTGCGCATCGACGACGAGAAATATGCGCGCGAGAGCCTCTATGTCGAAGCGACGGCCGCCCGCGACGGCGACGCGCCGGCAAGCTGATGGCGAAGGTGCTGCACGTCGTCGAGGTATTGGATCGCGGGGCCGTGGAGAGCTGGCTGCTGCGGATGCTGGCGCACGCGCGCCGCCGTGGCGACGAGATCGACTGGACCTTCTACTGCACCTTCGCGGGGCCAGGCGCGCGCGACTGCGAGGCCAGGGCGATGGGCGCCCGCGTCATCCAATCGCCAGTCCAGATCGGTGACAAGCTGGCCTTCGCCAGGGCGTTGCGCGCCGAGCTGAAGCGCGGGCGCTACGACGTGCTGCATTGCCACCACGACCTGATCAGCGGCGTCTACCTGGCCGCCTCGGCCGGCCTGCCGATTGGGGCGCGATTGGTTCACACCCACAACGCCGACGAGTCGGTCCTGACACCGAGCCCGCTGAAACAGGCGGTCCTGAGACCGGCCTTGCGGCAGGCCTGTCTCGCCTTGGCGGACAAGCTCGTCGGCAACTCGGAGCATTCGCTGCGGACCCTGCTTCGCCGCCGTCGCCTCGACCCGGCGCGACATCGCGTGAACTACTACGGGATCGATCCTGGCCCGTTCGCGGCCGGAACCTGTGATCGCGCCGCGCTGCGCCGCGACCTTGGCGTCCCGGCGGACGCGCCGATCCTGCTGTTCGCCGGCCGCATGACGCCCGAGAAGAACCCGGTGTTCGCCGTCGACGTGCTGGCGGCGCTGCGCCGGCGCGTGCCTGGGACGGTGGCGGTGTTCGCCGGCGCAGGCGACCTGGCGGCGGCCGTGCAGGCTCGAGCCGATGACCTCGGTCTGACCGACGCCGTGCGCCTGATCGGTTGGCGCGACGATGTCGCCGCAGTCATGCGCGCCAGCGACTGGTTCATCCTGCCCCACCCCCATGCGCCCATGGAAGGCTTCGGCATCGCGGTGGTGGAGGCGCAGCTGGCGGGCCTGCGCCTGCTGCTCTCGCTTGGCGTCTCGGACGCGCCGGTCCTGCCCGCCGCGGCCTGGCGGCGGCTCTCGCTCGACGCTGGGGCCGAGGCCTGGGCGGACGCCGCGGCGGAGCTCTGGCGCGCGCCAGCGCCATCACGGGAGGCGGCGCTGGCGGCGCTGCGCGCCTCGCCGATGGACATGGACCGCGCCCTCGACGACCTGTTGTCGCTGCACGCGGTCGGCGGTCGCCCGCGGTGAACGCACCGCTGAAAGAGATCGCCGCCGCGGCGCCGGCGCCGGCCCGCGGGCCACTCAAGGTCCTGCACCTGGTCGACAGTCTTGGCATGGGCGGCGCCGAGACCTGGCTGATAGAGCTGCTGCGCTACTGGCAGGCCGATGGCGCGGTGCGCAACGACATCGTGGCGACCGGCGGCCAACCGGGCGTGTTCGACGATGAGGCGCGCGCGCTCGGCGCCCGGATCTTCTACCTGCGCTATGGCCGCCGCCATCTGCCGTCGTTC
>DATNIH010000236.1:0-7943 GCA_035604515.1 Caulobacteraceae bacterium
CGCGAGCCACGCCGATCCCAAGATCCGCGACAGGCTGGGCTCGATGCGGCTGGAGGCCGGGGGATCGGGGGCCGAGAAGGCCATCGCCCGGGCGCTCGAGCGGCAGAAGGACGCCGCCGCCACGGCTGAGATCTCGACCAACGTGGTCACCGGGCCGAAGGGCTGGGCCGCGTTCGGCGCGATCGATCCGGGCGAGCGGACCAAGGCGCTGGACGACCTGGGCTTTTCCCGCCAGCTGGTGTTCACCACCTTCGCCGGCTCGCAGTTCCTGCCCTCGCCGGATCCGGAGGTGAAGTACGGCGGAGCGCACGCGCTGAACCGGGCGATGGCCGCTTTTTGCGCCGACGACAAGCGCCTGTTGGGCGTTGGCGTCGTGCCCCTGGACGATCCCAAGCGCGCCGTCGACGAGGCTTACGCCGCGATCACCGCGGGGGTGAAGGCCATCTGGGTGCCGGCCGCACCGGCGGGTGACGTCTCCCCCGGGCACCCGGACCTCGACCAATTCTGGGCCTTGCTGGCCGGTCTGGGCGTCCCCTTCGTGCTGCACGTGGGCGCGGCCTCGCCGTCGCTGCCCGGCGCCTACCACAAGAACGGCCACCCGCGGCCGAAGGACTGGCTGGGCGGCGGCGAGAACCTGCGCGCCAAGGACTATTTCGCGCTGTCGTTCGCGCCGCAGAACTTCCTGGCCGCGCTGGCGCTGGACGGGGTGTTCGAGCGGCACCCAGCCTTACGCGGCGGGGTGATCGAGCTGGGCGCGGGCTGGGTTCCGGACATGCTGCGGCGCCTGGACCAGGCGTGGAAGGGATGGCGGAAGACCGATCCGGTGGTCGCCTCTCTGTCGATGCCGCCGTCGGAGTTCATCCGCCGCGCCGTGCGCTTCACGCCGTATGCGACCGAGAACGCCGGGACGATCATCCGCGAGGGTGGGCCGGAGCTCTTCCTGTTCTCGAGCGACTACCCGCACCCGGAAGGCACGAAGAACCCCATCGAGCGGTTCGAAACCTCGCTCGAGGGCCTGGGCGAAGACGTAAAGGACCGCTTCTACCGACGGAACTTCGAAGACCTGTTCGCGGCGTAGCCTTTCCGCGCAGCGCACGCTGCGCGACCCCTTTTCACCACAAAGGGCACGAAGGACACAAAGAACACCAAGGAAACGCGAGGGCGGGGCCAGCGCGACTCTGCCCTCTTCGTGTCCTTTGTGCCCTTCGTGGTCGAACGCGGCTTCGCCGCATGGAGGAGCGCACCCGGCTTTGGCTGCGCTATGGTGCGGGGAAAAGGAGGCCGCGCCTATGCCCATCGTCAAATACCGCATGCATCGGGCGGGGACGGAGCCGCGGATGACGGAGATGCCGGTGCCCGGATGGGGCGGCGAGCCGCAGCCGCGGGCGGACGGGAACCTCGAGCAGATGTGGCACTGCACGCCGTTCTCGGAGGGCGCGCGCTACGGGATGGAGCTCTGCTATCCGTTCGAGCAGGAGCTTCGCGTCACCACCTTCCGCGGCAAGGTGAAGCTGGACGCCGACTGGGGTCCGCCGCCGCCCGACAGCACCTTGATGTGGCCGCCGTTCCGCACTTTCGGCGACGCCTACTACTCGCACCAGCTGGTGCTCGACCTGAAGGTCCCGCCGGCGTTCGCGGTGCGCTTCGAGACCCACCCGCGCTACTACGCGCCGGACGCGGACGACGTACCGCTGGCCGTTCCGGCGCTGATCCGCACCAGCTGGTGGCCGATGGTCTTCTTCCTGATCTTCAAGGCCCCGCCGAAGGGGATCGCACACGTGTTTCGCAAGGGCGAGCCCTACGTGCACCTGCTGGTCATCCCGGAGGAGCCGGACCTGGTGCTCGAGCCGATGGGCGAGGAGGAAGCCGCCGAGCGCGAGCTGCAGGCCAGGCGCATCAACGCCAGCCGCGACGTGCTGTCGGAAGGCACGCGCTGGGTCTCGTCGACGAAGACGATCTTCGACGGCACCTACCGCCACATGCTCCGCGCCGCCAAAGCCCGCGACCGCGAGAAGGCCTGAATAGCTCAGATCTCCACCGTAGGGGGAGGATCAGGGCCGAGCCTCAACCCGTCACATCACCAGTGATTGTGATGATGGTGGTGATGATGATGATGATGATGGTGGTGACGCCAGTAGGGGTACGGGTAGCCGTAGTAGACCGGCGGCGCGACCCAAGGCCCCCAGTAGAAGATCCAGCGGCCGTGCGACCAGCGACGATATCGATGCCGGTACTGCGTGGGCATGAGGTAGCGCTGCACCGTCAGCTCGTTGTCCGAGGCCTTCAGCCGATCGACCGCGTTCGGGATCGGCTCCAAGAGCTGGGCGTAGGTGCGCGCCGGCGCGACCGGCGCGGCCTGAGCCGGCGACGCGATGGTTGGCAAGGCGAGCGCTGAGGCGGCCGCCAGCAAGCCAAGTTTCGTTGTGTTCATGAGTCTCGTATCCCGCTCCGAGGCGCGCGGCCCTCGCCTCGCCGCCGCCGTCCCTATCCCCCTAACGCCGATCATAACGCCAAACCGTCGCGGTCGATCCATCGCGACGCCTGTCGCGCCGACAAGCGATGGGCGGACGGGTGTCTCCCGCCCGCCCGCGCCAGGTTTGGTTTCCGCCGCGGCCTAGTAGTGGCCGTGGTCGTGGTGGTTGTGGTGGTGGTGGTGGTGGTGGTGGTGATGATTCCGCTGACGCAGCATACGATAGTAGTTGTTCCACCAAGCCCGACTGCGGTGGTGGTTGTTGTGGTGGTGGTGATGGTTGTTGTACTGCGCCTGCATCAGGCGCATGCCGGCCAGCTCGCGGTCCGACTGCTCCAGCCGCGCTGATGCATTCGGGATCGGCTGCAGGAGCTCGGCGAACGAGGTCGCCGGCGCGACCGCCGGTTGGGTCGGAGCGGCCTGGGTCGCGGCGGGCAGCGCCGCCAGCGCCGTTACCGCGCCCAGCAGGCCGAGTTTGGTCTTGTCCATGGGTTCCTCCAGATGTCACGGCGACGCTCGCTGCCGCGCGTCGAAGCTTAACGCGAATTGCCCGCTGCCGATCCCCGAGGTTGGGAAATCGCAATCAACATCGTTGCCCGTCGGGCGGCGGCCCCACCCCCGGAGCGCGCAGCCTGACGGGCGGACGAGGGAGCTCCCCGTCCGCCCAAGGCAAAGCCTCGCCCCCGACTAGTGGTGGTCGTGGCGGTGGTCGTGGTGATTGGGCAGGAGCCGGTGCAACACGCGCCGGAGCGGGTGGTGGTGACGGCGGTAGTGACCGTGGTCGTGATGGTGGTCGCGGTAGGCGGCGTCCATCAGCCGCGCACCCCCGCCGAGTTCCGCATCCGACGCATTCAGCCGCTCGACGGCGTTCGGAATCGGCTGCAGCAGCTCGGCGAAGGATTGCGCCGGCGCGACCGCCGGCGTGGCCGCCTGCGCGCCAACGGGTAGCGCGACAAGCGCCGAGACCGCGCCGAGCACGCCGAGTTTTGTTTTGTCCATGAGCTTCCTCCGAACGACGCCGCGACACCTGCTGCCGCGGGTCCCTCTCTAACGCTACGGTGGGCCTTGCGATCCCGCAACCTCCCGCGTCGCGCCGTCAGCGGCCGTCGAGCTCCCTCACCAGGGCGTCGGCGCCGTAGACCTTGGTCAGCGCCTCGGTGATGGCGGCGGCCGAGACGGCGACCGACCGGTTCACCGCCCCGTCGTACCCGTAGTCGCCGCCGATCGAGAGGATGTTGCCGTCGAAGGCGGTCCCGATCACGTCGCCTTTGGCGTCCATGATCGGCGAGCCGGAATTGCCGCCGACGATGTCGTTGGTGGTGGTGAAGTTGAAGATCGTGTCCGGGTCCAGCCGCTCCTTGGCCGCGATCCAGCGCGGGTCGAGATCGTAAGGCGGCTCGCCGGTCCCGCGCCGATAGAGGCCGGAGAAGGTCGTGAACGGCGCCGTCGTCACCCCGCGCCATGTCCACCCCTGCACGGCGCCGTAGGAGAGCCTGAGCGTGAAGGTGGCGTCCGGATAGACGCTTGCGCCGTAGACGGCGAAGCGGGCCCGCGCGATCGCCTCGGCCGCACGGTCGGTGGGACCGATCACCCGCTCCTCGTATTCGGCGCGGATGCGGCGGGCCTCGGGGTCGATCTTCAGCGCATAGCGGATCATCGGGTCGTCGGACGCCTGGATCGCGGTCCAGCCGCCGTCCCACAGCGCCTTGCGCACGGCCGGATCGCCGAGATGCGTGCGCGCGACCAGCGCCTTGGACAGCGTCTCGGGGCTCTCGCCGCCGAGCAGCAGCACGACGTCGGGGTCGTCGGCGCCCAACAGCTCGCGGGCCTTGGCGAGCCAGAACTCCAGCGTCAGCTGCTCGGTTACCGCGTCGACCGGGACGGGCGCCAGCACCTCCCGCTCCACGAACGGCAGGCGGCTGTCGTCATACCCGGGCAGGCGATCGGGCGACGGCTTGGCGCGCTCGGCCGCGGCGCGCACCAGCCAGCGGGCGTAGTCGAACAGACGCGAGTCGTTCGGGCCGCCCTCGAGCGTGCGCTGGGCGGGATAGAGGGCGGCGGCCGCTTCCTGCAGCTTGGCGATGTCCGCCCAGGGATCGCCGAAGCCCAGGCTCATCGTCTTCAGCGCCTTGGCGCGGAGGTCGGCCTCCGCCGCCCGCCGCGCGGCCATGAAGGCCGGGTCGTCGAGCGCCAACAGGCGGCCCCACTCGACCTTGTAGTCGTTCTCCAGATCGAACAGCAGATCGTCGGCCAAGCGCTTGGCCTCAGGCGACTCCTCGGACAGGCGGACCAGGCGGCCGCGCAGCTCGGCGAGCTGGGCGATCTCGATCGGCGCGATCACCGAGCGCTGGGTCTCAAGCTGGGCCGTGGTGAGCTCGCGGAAGGTCGCGCCCGGGTTGCCGGCGACGAACACCGCCTGGCCGGCCGTGGGCGGGGCCGGGTCCCAGCGCAGATGCTGAGGCGTCGCGACCGGGCGGCCGTTCTCGTAGAGCCGCAAGAAGGCGACATCCAGGTCGTAGCGGGGGAAGTTGAAGTTGTCGGGATCGCCGCCGAAGGATCCGACCCGATCGCCGGCGGAGAACACCAGCCGAACGTCGCCGTATTCCCGATAGCGGTAAAGCTTGTACTGGCCGCCGTGGTAGAGGTCGACCACTTGGCAGTGATGGGTCGGCTCGCCGCGGCAGGCGTCCTCGGCGATGGTCGAAGACACGGCGTTCACCGCCTTGACCAGCGCCTCGCCGGTCAGGCCGGCGCCGGCCGCCAGCACCCTGGGCGTCACGTCCCGGGCGCTCTCCAGGATCTCGGCGCGCAGCGTGGGGCAGGCCTTCTCCTCCGCCGTCGTCGCGGCGAACGCGCCGTCGTCGGCCAGGTCGTGGCCCGGCGTCGAGAGGTCGTGGGCGCAGTCTTCGGCGCAGTGGTTGTTGGTGAGCACGAGCCCCTGGCCGCTGACCACCGAGCCGGAGCATCCGACCGAGAGGCGCACCGTCGCCCCCTGCACCCGCGCGAGCCAGGCGGGGGTGATGTCGACGCCCAGCGCGGCCTTGATGTCGGCCGTCGGCACGTTGTCGAAGGTCCACATGCCTTCGTCGGCTTGCGCCGGGACGGACAGCGCGGCGACGCAGGCGGCCAGAGCGGCGACCGGAAGGAACTTCATCGAGCCTGCGGCCTACATCATCGCCCGCGCGAGCAGGCCGGCCACGGCGATGGGGGTCAGGTCCTCGAGGAAGGGGCCAATGATCTGGACGCCGATGGGCAGGCCCGCCCGGCTCCGCCCGACCGGCGCGGCGGTGGCGGGCAGCCCTGGGAAGGTCACCGCGCCTAGCCAGGCGAGCTGATCGCCGTAGGCGGTGTCGCGTCCATTGACGACCAGGCGGGCGCTATCCATCGACGCGCCGTCCATGTGCGGGAACGCTGGCGTGCCGAACGGCGGCGCGAGCACGACGTCGAAGGCCTCGAACAGGGCGGCCCAGCGGCGGCGAAGCGTGTGCTGCGCCGCCAGGAGGTTCATCCAGGCATGGGCGTCGACGGGTTTGGCGTTCGGGCGGCCACGGCTCATGCTCGTGTTCAGCATCGGCATGTAGTGCCGATGCGTCGCCGCGAGGTCGGGCAGGAGCTGGCTCGCGTGGGCGACCTTGGCGCCGGCCTTGGCCATCGCCGCGGCGGCGCCCTCGACCACGCCTTTCACCTCGTCGTCCGTGGCGCAGCAGGGGTGATCGGTCAACACGAGCACGCGGTAGTCGCCGAGGCGCGCGTGCCTGGGCTTGGGCAGCTCGAGGCGATAGGCCTTGACCTCGTCGCCATCCGGTCCGGCGATCACCGACATGGCGAGCGCAAGGTCGCTGGCCGTGCGCGCCATCGGGCCGGCGACCGAGAGCTCCTGCGCCGGCCCGGGCTCGGTGACCGGCGGCGGCGCGCCGCCCCAGGCCGGAACCAGCTTGGCGGTCGGCTTGTGGCCGAACACGCCGCAGAAGTGCGCCGGCACGCGGATGGAGCCGCCGATGTCGGTGCCTATCTCCAGGGGGACCATGCCGGCGGCCAGCGCCGCGGCGCTGCCGCCCGACGAGCCGCCGGGCGAGCGGGAGAGGTCGTGCGGGTTGTTGGTGCGGCCATAGATGGGGTTGGCCGATTGCCAGTCCGCCAGGCCGGGCGGCACGTTGGTCTTGCCGAGGATGACCGCGCCGGCCGCCTTGAGCCGGGTCACCGGCGGGCCCTCGAAGTTCGGCATCCAGCCCTTGAACTGCTCGTAGCCCCAGGTCGATGGCAGCCCGAGGATGCGCATGCTCTCCTTCACCGTCATCGGGACGCCGAGCAGCGGCGCACGCTGGCCGCTCGCCAGCGCCGCATCCGCCGCCTTGGCGGCCTCCCGCGCGCGATCGAAGTCGCGCACCACGACGGCGTTGATCGGCCCGTCCTTCGCCTCGATGGTGCGGATCGCCTCGTCGCAGAGGTCGAGCGCCGACACGTCGCCAGCCGCCAGCGCCTTGGCGAGCCCGCCGGCGCTCGCGGTCGCGTAGTCGATGGTTTTGGTCAGCACGGGGGTCTCCTAAGACGACCATGACCCAGCCACGCCGGCGCCGCTAGCGTTCAAAGACCTTCTACCATAGGGAGAAGTTCGCCTCGGGCTAGCCGTCCAGTTCGGGGTAGTGGCGGAAGATGCCGTCTTCGTTGAAGGGGATGCGGCGCTCGGACGCGAGGTAGGCGGCGATCGCCGGCAGGCCGGCCACCCGGTCGTGCAGGGCGATCAGGCCTGGCCAGCCCGATTTGAGCCGCGCCATCGCGCGGGGAAAGGCGTAGCGCAGCCCCTCGATCACCTGGAACAGGCTGAGGTCGACGTAGGTGAGCGAGCCGCCGACCAGATGCCCGCTCTTGGCCGGGTTCGCGCTCAGCACGCGCTCGAAGTAGCCGAGATACTTGCCGATCCGCTCGTCGCGGAACCCCTTGGCGCGCCGCGCGGCCTCCGGTTTCTGGTCCTCGTAGTAGAGATTGCCGCCAACCGGGTGATGCACGTCGTGCGCCTCGGCGACGAGGTCGGTCACGGTCAGCTGCAGCTGGTGGGCGAAGAGCCGCTCTGCCTCGGCGTCGGGCGCGAGGCCGAGGCGCGGGCCGAGGTAGAGGAGGATGTTGGCGGCCTGGGCGACCATCACCTCGCCATCGACTAGGAAGGGCGGCGCGAAGGGCGGATGCACGAGGCCCGCCTCGCCCATCAGCGTCATCATCGCCCGCGTCCCGCCCGGCGCACGGGCGACGTCGCGGTAGTCGGCGCCGGCCGCCTCGAGCGCCAGCCGCACGAACTCCCCCCGCCCCTGGATGCCCGGCCAATAGTAGAGGTCGTAGGTCATCGGTTCCGTCCTCCCGCTCGCCCTGGCTCCCCAGACTTCTCCCGGGGGAGAAGGAGAGGCCCGCGCTGCTGCAAGCAGCCTGCGAGGATGAGGGCGTACGCCGTTTCAGGCTAATCCGAGAGGCCGTAACCCCT
>DATNIH010000237.1:0-20337 GCA_035604515.1 Caulobacteraceae bacterium
TCATGCTGCCGCCGAACTGCGATTCGATCTGCGTATCCGCAGCCTCAACCGCCGCCGCCGCCTGTGGGTCGGTGGTCAGCGAGACCTGCGTGCCGGGGATGCCGCAACTCGCACATCCCGATGAAAATATGGGATCAATGGTGATCGCCTGGGCTGGCGTCGCCATCAGCAGCCCGCTGCAGGCAAGCGCTGCAGAGCCCAACAGCCCGCTCAAGGTCACTTTCATCACAGCCCCGCTTTCCAGCATGCGCCGGTCGTTGCCCGCGAGCCGCCACTGACCCGCCCCAGATTGCCGACTTTAGATGCGCAGTCGGGCCTATCAAGCCGGAAAACTTAACGGGTGTTAGGATTCTTGGCCTTGACTGAGACTTAATCATTACCTGAACCGGGCGAGCGGTCGCTTCAGAGGCGAAAATTCGCCTCCGAAGCGACTCAATCCGGCGCCGGCCAGCGCCGCCGTCGTTCTTCATCCGTTGTGTCCCTCCACGAGCCTGCGCGATCTCAGCGGTAGGCCCGGCGGTGATTGGGAGCTTGCGAACAGGCGTTTGAAGTCGCAACGTGACCCAAAACCGCCAGGGAGGATCGCGTGACGGAAACCAGGGAAGCGAGCGCCGCCGAGCCGGAGATGTCCGGCGACATGCCGCAGTCGTACTACGACTCGATCAAGGCCCGGTTCGCCGACGCCAGGGACTTGCGGCTGAAGTACCGGCCTCAGGGCACGGCGCAGTACACCTCGGACTTCTCCGGCGCCCTGTCGAAGTACGCGATCGATCCGCACGCCGAGCCGGCGCCGGAGCGCGACCCGATCACCGACGAGGTCGAGGTGCTGTTCATCGGCGGCGGCTTCTCGGCCCTGCTGACGGCGGCCAGGCTGCGCGAACGCGGCGTCGAGAGCATCCGCATCGTCGAGCGCGGGGCCGACGTCGGCGGCACCTGGTACTGGAACCGCTATCCGGGCGCCGCCTGCGACGTGCCCAGCTACGACTACCTGCCGCTGCTGGACGAGATGGAGTACGTGCCCTCGCGGCTCTACGCCAAGGGTCCGGAGATCTACGCCCACTGTCAGGCGATCGCGAAGCGCTACGACCTCTATGACCTCGCCGTGTTCCGCACCACGGTGCTCAGGACCACCTGGAACAACGCCGACCAGCACTGGCTGATCGAGACCGACCGCGGCGACAAGATGCGGGCGAAGTTCGTGATCTGCGCCAACGGCACCCTCTCCAAGCCCAAGCTGTCGAAGATCGTCGGCATGGAGCGCTTCGCCGGCCACTCGTTCCACACCTCGCGCTGGGACTACGCCTACACCGGCGACGACCTGGGCAACCTGTCGGATAAGGTGGTGGGCATTATCGGCACCGGCGCCTCGGCGGTGCAGGCCATCCCGCGCCTCGGCAAGGCGGCGAAGGCGCTCTACGTGTTCCAGCGCACGCCATCGGGCATCGACATCCGCGGCGACCGTCCAACCGATCCGGAATGGCAGGCGCGGCTGAAGCCCGGCTGGCAACAGGCGCGCCGGATGAAGCACATCCGCGGGCGCGAGCTCGACGAGGCCAAGAAAGCCGAGCTGGCGGCGCTGTCACGCGAGGAGAAGATTCGCCGCCAGGAGAATTCCAACATCGACCACATGATGCGCATCCATCAGCGCATCGACGAGCTGGTGCACGACCCGGCGACGGCCGACGCGCTGAAGCCCTGGTACATGTTCATGTGCAAGCGGCCCTGCTTCGACGACGACTACCTGCCGACCTACAACCTGCCGAACGTCAAGCTGGTCGACACCCGGGGCAAGGGCATCACCGAGATCGCCGCCGAGGGGCCGGTGTTCGAGGGCGAGACGTACCCGCTCGACCTCTTGATCTACGCCACCGGGTTCGAGGTGCAGAAGACCGGCATCTATAACGAGATCCGCGGTCGCGACGGGCGCGAGATCAACGAGACCTATGCCGACGGCATCCGCACGCTGTTCGGCGTGCACACCCACGGCTACCCGAACCTGTTCATCATGGGCGGCTACCAGGCCTCGTTCCAGTTCAACCTCACTTTCATGCTGCAGACCCAGGGCGACCACATCGCCGAGTGCATCCACATGGCGCGCGAGCGGGGCGCGTCCGAGATCGACGTCAAGCCGGAGACCGAGGAGTGGTGGGTGCAGGAGGTGATCGCGCACCGCGGCAAGACCAGTCGCAACGCCGACTGCACGCCCGGCTATTACAACTTCGAAGGCGAGTTCAATCGCCGCCAGGACGGCAACTACAACGGCGGCTTCCTGCAGTACTTCACCCACATGCAGGACATCCGCGGCGAACTCGCCAAGCACTTCCTGTTCGCCTGAGGCCCGAGGACCGCAAAGCATGCCCATTGACGCTCAGATCGCGGAGATCGTCGGCGAACTGGATTTCGATCCCGATACCCTGCACGCCAAGTACCTCGCCGAGCGCGACAAGCGGCTGCGCGAGGACGGCATCGGCCAGTACGTCGAGGTCAAGGCCGAGTTCTCGCACTACGTCGACGACCCTTACGTCGCGCCGGGTTTCACCCGCGACCCGGTGTTCGACGACGTCGAGTTCACCGTCATCGGCGGCGGCTTCGGCGGCCTCTTAATGGGGGCCCGGCTGCGCGAGGCCGGGTTCGAGAAGATCCGCATGGTCGAGAACGCCGGCGACTTCGGCGGCACCTGGTACTGGAACCGCTATCCCGGCGCGATGTGCGACGTGGAGAGCTACTGCTACCTGCCGCTGCTGGAAGAGCTGAACTACATCCCCAAGCACAAATACTCGTTCGCGCCAGAGATCCTCGAGCACAGCCGCGCCATCGGCCGCCACTTCCGCCTCTACGACGACGCCCTGCTGCAGACCGGGGTCACCGAGCTGCGCTGGGACGAGGCCGCCAAGCGCTGGATCATCTCCACCACCCGGGGCGACCGTTTCACCACCCAGTACGTGGCGATGGCCAACGGGCCGCTGAGCCGGCCGAAGCTGCCCGGCATTCCCGGCATCAACGAGTTCGAGGGCCACACCTTCCACACCAGCCGCTGGGACTATCGCTACACCGGCGGCGACTCGTCCGGGGGCCTGACCGGTCTGGCGGACAAGCGGGTCGGCATCATCGGCACGGGCGCCACCGCCATCCAGTGCGTGCCCCACCTCGGCGAGTGGGCGAAGGAACTCTTCGTGTTCCAGCGCACGCCCTCGTCAGTGGACGTGCGCAACAACGCCGAGACCGACCCGGCCTGGGCCGCCTCGCTCACGCCGGGCTGGCAGCGCCGCCGGCAGGACAACTTCAACATCCTGGTGGCCGGCGGCGACCAGGACGAGGACTTGGTCCACGACGGCTGGACCGACATCTTCCGCAACCTGACCGGCACCGCGGCCAAGCAGATTTCCCGCAAGCTCGGCCGTTCGCTGACCAACACCGAGCGGGCCGAGGTGATGGCTTTCGCCGACTACCGCAAGATGAACCAGGTCCGCGCCCGGGTGGACGCCATCGTCAAGGACCCGGCCACCGCTGCGCTGCTCAAGCCCTGGTACCGCCAGTTCTGCAAGCGCCCGTGCTTCCACGACGAATACCTGCAGACCTACAATCGCCCGAACGTCCACCTGGTCGACACCAACGGCAAGGGCGTCCAGGCCCTCACCCGCAATGGCGTGGTCGCCAACGGGCGCGAGTTCGAGGTCGACTGCCTGATCTTCGCCACCGGCTTCGAGGTCGGCACCTCCTACACCCGGCGCGCGGGTTACGACATCGTCGGGCGCGGCGGCCTGACCCTGTCGGAGCACTGGGGCGAAGGGCTGCGCACGCTGCACGGCTTGACCAGCCACGGCTTCCCCAACTGCTTCTTCCTCGGCTTCACCCAGACCGCCATCACCATCAGCGTGCCCCAGGCGTTGCGCGAGCAGGCCGATCACGTCACCTACATCGTGACGCAGGCCAAGGCGCGCGGCGCGAAGATGCTGGAGCCGACGCCCGAGGCGGAGGAGGCCTATGTGCAGGAGGTGCGCAGCCTCGCCCGCATGGGCCAGCGGTTCTACATGGAATGCACCCCCGGCTACTACAACAGCGAGGGCGCCGTCGGTAACCGCAGCGGCTTCTTCTCAGACATGTACGGCGCCGGCCCGCTGCCTTTCTTTGCGAAGCTGGCCGAATGGCGCGCCAGCGGTGACCTGCCCGGCCTGGCGCTGAGCTGAAGGAAGCACCAGTGCTCAAACGCGTCCTGATCGCCAACCGCGGCGAGATTGCCATCCGCATCGCCCGTGCGGCCGATGCGCTGGGGATCGAGAGCGTCAGTGTGCACGCGCCGGCCGATACGCTGGGCCTGCACACGCGGGTGACGACCGAGACCCGGGTGATCGGCGCCTCGGGCGGCGATCCGATCAAGGCCTACCTCGACATCGAGGTGCTGATCGAGGCGGCGCGCGAGAGCGGCTGCGACTGCGTCCATCCCGGTTACGGCTTCCTCTCGGAGAACGCCGAGTTCGCCCGCCGCTGCCTCGCCGAGGACCTGACGTTCATCGGGCCGAAGCCGCAGACGCTCACCCTGTTCGGCGACAAGATCCAGGCCAAGGCGCTGGCGAAGGCGCAGGGCGTGCCGACCGTGCCCGGCAGCGACGGGCCGCTGGCCAGCGCCGGGGCGGCCGAGCGGGCCGCCGCCAAGATCGGGTATCCGGTGATGCTCAAGGCCGCGGCCGGGGGCGGCGGGCGCGGGATGCGCCGGGTGAATGCGTCCGGCGAAATGGCCGCCGTTTTCGCCAGCGCCGCGCGGGAGGCCGAAGCGGCGTTCGGCGACGGCGCGATCTTCCTGGAGAAGCTGATCGAGCGCCCGCGGCACATTGAGGTGCAGATCCTGGCCGATGGGGCAGGGGATGTCGTGCACCTCTACGAGCGCGACTGCTCGGTGCAGCTGCGCAACCAGAAGGTCATCGAGATCGCGCCGGCCGCGGGCCTGGATCCGGCGCTGCGCCAGCGCATCCTGGCCGACGCCGTGCGCCTGGCGCGGGCCGCCAGTTATGTGAACGCCGGCACGGTGGAGTTCCTGGTCGAGCCGGGCCTTGGCGCGCACTTCTTCATCGAGTGCAACCCGCGCATCCAGGTCGAGCACACGGTCACCGAGGAGGTGACCGGAATCGACCTGGTCGAGGCCCAGTTCCGCATTGCCGCGGGCGAGCGACTGGCCGACCTGGGCATCAACGGCCAGCTGGCCATCCCGGCGCCGCGCCGCTTTGCCGTTCAGGCCCGGGTGATCGCGACGGGCGCCGGCGCCATCACGGCCTACAAGGAGCCGGCCGGGCCGGGCGTTCGCGTCGACTCCTGCGGCTACCTCGGCCTCGCCCCGCCGTCGCAGTTCGACCCGATGTTCGCCAAGGTGATCGGCGCCTCCAACTCCACCGGCTCGCTCGCCTCGGCGCTCGAGCGCACCGCCCGCGCCCTGGCCGAGTTCCAGATCGACGGCCTGCCGACCAACCTGGCCTCGCTCGAGGCCATCCTGGGGCGACCCGAGCTCGCCGCGGGCGACGCCCGCACCACCCTGCTCGCCGAGCACCCCGCGCTGACCGGCCAGACCGCGCCCGCGGCGCTGTCGGGGGCCAAGGCGCTGCTCGGCCAGCAGGCTGCGGCGTTGAACGGGGGTCGCTCTTCGTCGATCATCCAGGCGCTGACTGCCGGGCCGTCGCTCGCGGTCCGCGACGGGGAAGCCGGGGTCGAGTGCCCGATGGCCGGCGCGGTGGTCGAGCTCACCGCCAAACCCGGCGCCACCGTCGCCGCCGGCGACACCCTGCTCGTGGTCAGCGCCATGAAGATGGAGACGGCGGTGACGGCGCCCTGCGCCGGCGTCGTCGCCGAGCTGGTCGCGGTCGAGGTGGGCGGCGCAGTCGCCGCCGGCCAGATCGTCGCCACCATCACCCCGTCCACCACCGGCGATATCGGTCCGCGCCACTACGGCGACGACAGCTGGGCGCCGACGCTGGAGGCGGTGCGCCAGCTGCAGGCGATCGCTCACGCCCGGCTGGCCCCCGGCTCGACCGATCCCGGCGTCGTGCGCCAGCGCAACCGTGGCAAGCTTACCTGCCGCGAGCGCATCGACCTGCTGCTGGATCCCGGCTCGTTCCACGAGATCGGCAGCATCGCCGGCTTCGCCAGCTACGACGAGAACGGCCAGATCGCCGACTTCACTCCGGCCAGCCACGTCGGCGGCTGGGGCCGCATCGACGGGCGCACCGCCGTCGTCTGCGCCGACGACTTCACCTCCCGCGGCGGCCACGCCGACGGCGCGATCGGGGCCAAGAGCGGGCACATCGACCGCCTCGCGTTGGAGTTCAACTGCCCCTCGATCCGCCTGCTCGACGGCTCGTCGGGCGGCGGCAGCGTCGCGGCGATGGTGCCGAAGCAGCAGAACGAGGGCCAGAGCAGCGCCAAGGAAAGCTCCGGCGCCATCACGGCTGGCCGGCCGCGGGTTTCCGGGGGCGGCGGCTCGATGCTGCCCGGCCACCTCGGCTCGACCATGTTCACCGAGCAGCTGGCGTCCGTGCCGGTGGTCAACGTGCTGCTGGGCAGCGTCGTCGGCATCGGCGCGGCCAAGGCGGTGCTCGGCCACTTCTCGGTGATGGTGCGCGACATCGCCCAGCTGTTCGTCGCCGGCCCGCCGGTGGTCGCCCACGCCATGGGCTACGACATCAGCAAGGAAGAACTCGGCGACTGGCGCATCCACTGCCTCAACGGCTCGGTCGACAACCTGGCGGAAACCGAGGAGGACGCGGTGGCGCAGACCAAGCGCTTCCTCTCCTACCTGCCGGCCTCGGTCTATGAGGCGCCGCCGGTCATCGCCACCGACGACCCCGCCGACCGGCGCGAGGAGGAGCTGTTCAGCCTCATCCCGCGCAAGCGCACCACCACCTTTGACATCCGCCGCGCGATCCGCCTGATGGCCGACAAGGACTCGTTCTTCGAGCTCGGCGCGCTGTGGGGCACCGACCAGGTGGTTGGCCTCGCCCGCTTCAACGGCCATCCGGTCGGCATCCTCGCCTCCGACAGCCGCCACGTGAACGGCGGGGCGCTGACCGCCGACGGCTGCGATAAGCTCAAGCGCCATATCGACGTCTGCGACCTGTTCCACCTGCCGATCATCAACCTGATCGACAACCCCGGCTTCGCGGTCGGCCTCGAACACGAGCGGACCGGGACTATCCGCAAGGGCGGCGAGTGGATGATCGCCTTCGCCCAGGCGCAGGTGCCTATCTTCACCGTGATCATGCGCCGCTCGTTCGGCGTTGCGGGCAACAACTTCGCCACCCCCCGCAGCGGGGTCTCGGCCCGCGTGGCGTGGCCGGCGGCCGACGTCGGCGGCATCCCCCCCGAGGGCGGCATCGAAGCCGCCTACAAACGCCAGCTCGCCGAGGCCGCCGATCCCGTCGCGCTGCGCGCCGAGATCAACGCCCGCATCGAGAGCGCCCGCGGCCCGATCGGCCCGCTGAACCGCTTCCAGATGGAAGAGATGATCGACCCCCGCGACACCCGCCGCTGGATCTGCGACTGGCTCGAAACCGCCTGGAAGATCATCGCTCAACCGGCGCGCCTGGCCCCCCGGCCGCTGGGTTTCCGACCTTAGTGATCAGCGCGCGGAAGCGAGCGACAGCGGATGCGCGCGCCGTGGTGGTGGGCGCAAGCTGATCAGCAAGCGACGGCTGGGCGCAATCCGCCGGTGCAGCAGCCTGGCTGGATCGCTGCAGCAGGGCGGCGCGCTGCCGTCTCCGAGACACTGGGCGCCGGTCTGACAGGAGTAGCTGCGGTTGGGCGCGGCGCAGTGCACCGCGCCGCGGGGGCTGCAAGCCCACTCGCTGCGCGTTGGGTTGAACCAGCACTCGGGCGAGGCGGGATCGTCGCACGTGTACGTCGTATCGCCGATCTTGCCGCATTCGTCAGCCGAGGCGGACGAGGCCGAGCTAGCGACCGTCAGCGCGAAACAACCGGCGAGAAGCCAAGATCTGCGCACGTCTGCCCCCACACGCGTCTCCGAAACGCCGAGGCTAAGCTAGCGGGGCGCCTCTCGCAAACGCAATGGCTTATCCCCTTCGAACCTTCCCAGGGTTGTAGTAGGCAAATCCTCGGGGAGGGTCGGCGTTGCCGCACCAATTGAACCGCGATGACGCCGAGGCGCGCTTTCCTGCCACCCGCGCCGCCGGGGGATCGATCGTCGAGGCCTTCCGATCGAGCTAGGTCCGCCACCGTACCTTGAGCAACCTTCACGATGACGTGTTGGCGAATTGTGTCTCGGCGCGAGCGGATCAAGATCAAGCTGCACAATCGGGCGCGCTCGCTAGAGGAGATGGCCCAGTGATCCTCCGCAGACATTTCCTGATCGGCGCTGGCGCAGCGGGACTGACCCCCGGGGTCGTCTGCGCCTTCCCGCCCGGCGTCATGACCTACGCCGACGCGAACAACGGCGATTTCGGAGCCGACCTCACCGGCGCGGACTTCGCCGGCATGTTGAAACCGCTGCACCCCAAGGCCCACACGGGCACCTCGATTGAGGTGCAGAACGCGGCGCCTGAAGGCGCCAGCCGCGTCGTGCTGGAGAACCTGCCGTCAATCGCCACTCAAGGCGTCCCAGGCAAGGTGGGCGCCCCCGGGTCCTGCGAGGCGCAGTCGTTCGGCTATGGCTTGGGATCCTACACTGCGGCGCGCAAACCGAACGGTGATCGCAAGTGGGACGCCTCGCTGCCCGAGAACCAGGTGAGCGCCGCCTGGCTTTATCACTGGCAACACGTAGACCGCGGCTCGAAAGAGTGCCCCAGCGGTTCCGGCTGCGTCCCCTATGCCCAGAAACTCGTGGCGAGCGGCGCGCCCAGCACCAAGGCGTTCCCCTACAATCCGAGCGACGCCACTACGGTCGCGGCGGTCTGCCAGAATCTCGAGACCTACGACGTCGCGACCACGCCGGCAGGCGCCGCGCGCTTCATTATTGGTTCCTACAAGGGCTACTCAGGCATCCAGAACCAGAAGACGACCTACCTCGACGCCTTCAAGGCGTTGATCCGCAACGGCCATGCCATCGCCTTCAGCGGGCTCGTGCCCATCGGCGATTACTGCGTCGCCAGCCCGCCGCTGGTGAGAGGCGCCTTCAACGCGCCGCAGGGCTATCCCACGGGCGGCGGGCACGGCCAGGTGATCGTCGGCTACGACGATGCCAAGGGCCCGAACGGCGCCTTCCTGGTGCAGAACAGTTTCGGACCCGGGTGGAATCCCGGCCCGGCGAACGCACCGGCGTTCAACGGCCGCATCTGGTTCGACTACGACGCGTGGTTCCAGGGCCAGAAGTACGCGATGATCATGTTCCCCAACAGCCAAGAGCCGCCGGGGGGGATCAAGCTGCACGCCAGCGACGCCGGCGCGCCGGTGGTCTTCATCAAAGAAGGCAAGCGCTACATGCAAGGCGGCAGCGCCTACTTGAATCTGATCCTGCACGGCTCGGACGCCTTCACGCTCAGCCAGATCGACGTGACCGGGCCGAGAGGCGCGACGTCCAGCCAGACGCTGAACGAAGTGATCCGGTTCGGGTACGCCTACGTCGAGCGCCCGCACGAGTTCGAGCCGGGCCACTACAAGGTTCAGCTCACCGGCAAGTACGACAGCGGGACCGCGGTGGCCTACACCGGCGAGCTGGACGTGACGTGAGCGGGGCCGGCATCGCGCACTTCGCAACCAATCCACCGGCGCCCCGGAGGCCTCAATGAAGCTCGGAACTCACGCCAACCGCTGGCTGCTCGGCGCGGCGATCGCTTTTTGCGGGGCGGCGGCGCAAGCACACGTGAGCAGCGTCACCGTCAGCCCCGCCTCGCTGACCGGCGCCGTCGCCTGCCCGATACAACAGATCTTCATCGGCCAGATCAGCTCGACGACGCCGGGCAAGGTCGCCTTTCAGTGGACCACGTCTGACGGACAACATTCGCCGCTACAGGCGGCCATCTTCGACGCCGCCGGCAAGCGGCCGGTAAGCTACCTATGGATGGCGCTCTCGAAGCAGCGGACCATTGATGGTTGGGTTCGTCTGGACACCAGGTCGCCAAACCATCTGACGGCGAAGGTGCGGATCGCGGCAACCTGCAAGCCGTAAGGACAGCGGGTGCGCCGCGCCGCTCAGGCGACGAGCGGGACCGGCGCGAGGGTCTTCACTGGCGCGCTTTCCACGATCAGCCAGCGAGCCGCCAGTCCGATCGCACCGGCGCAGACCAGATACCAGGCCGGCGCCATGGGACTGCCGGTGACATGGATCAGCCAGGTGATCACCAGCTGCGTCGTGCCGCCGAACACGGCGATGGAGACCGCGTAGACGATCGCAAAGGCGCTGCCGCGGATGCGCTTGGGCAGGGTCTCGGCAACGGCGGCGTAGAAGGCCCCGGCGCCGGCGCCAGCCAGGATGCCGAGGATCGTCGTGCCGGCGATCAGCGCCAGCGCGCTGCGCGCCTCGGTGATCCAGAAGTAGATCGGCAGGATGAGGATGAAGTGGACCAGGCCCGGCCAGATCATCACCGGGCGGCGCCCGATCCGGTCGGACAACCATCCCCCGGCTAGCCCGGCGCCAACGCCGCCTATGCTCCCGACCGTGCTGGCTAGGAACGCAACGGTCGGCGACATGTGCAGCGTGTGCTGCGCGAAAGTGGTCGTGTAGTTGAAGACGTAGGTGCCGATCGTACCGGCGGCGAGCACGAACAGCGCGAGGGTCAGGATGCGGCCGCTGTCCCGCGCGAGGCCGAACTGGGTGCGCTCGGCATCGCCTTCGCGCTTCACTTCCGGCAGGTGCAGCGTTTCGGGCAGGCCGCTGCGGATCCACAGGCCGAAGGGCAGGGTGGCCGCGCCGAGCAGGAAGGCGATGCGCCAGCCGTAGGCGTCGAGCGCGGCCGGCGCCATCACCGTCGACAGGCCGACGCCCACAAGCCCGCCGAGCGTCGCGGCGATCCCCTGGCTGGCCCCCTGCCAAGAGACCGCCAGGCCGCGGCGCTTCAGCGGCGCGGCCTCGAGCAGGTAGGCCGTAGTCGGACCGACCTCGCCCCCGAGCGAGAAGCCCTGCACCATGCGCGCGACGACCGCTAGGATCGGCGCGGCGATGCCAATCGTCGCGTAGGTGGGAATCAGCGCCAGCACGACGATCGCGGCGCCCATCAGGGTGAAGCTGAGCATCATCGCCGGCCGGCGTCCGGCTCTGTCGGAATAGGCGCCGATGACAATGCCGCCGATCGGCCGGGTGACGAAGCCCGCGCCGAACGTCGCCAGCGAGAGCATCAGGCTGGCGTAGGCGTCGTGCGACGGGAAGAAGGCGTGGCCGATCTGGATGGAGAAGAAGGCGTAGGTGATGAAGTCGTAGAACTCGAGCGCGTTGCCGATGGTCGCGGCGACGACGGAGCGCCGAGCCAGCGCTGCAGGCGCGCCGTCGGCGATCAACGGGGCGACGGCAATCTCACCAACTACGTCTTCGGCCACGCCATCCCCCGATGCCACGCCACCCAATCTACAGACGCGAGCCGCCTTGGCGAAGCCCACGCACGAGACGCCGCGATGGCTCGTCCGACTGATGCATCCGCGAGCAATCCGGCCGCGACCACGGCTGTCAGCGCGGCTTCACGAACTTCAGCGCGTATTGATCCGTATGCCCCCGAATAGCGGGATCGAAGATGGTCTTGGTGTGATCGTCGGCCGGGCGGTGCAGGAAGTCACCTTCGGCGACCAGCTTGAACCCGGCCGCGGTCACCTCGCGGATCACCTGCGCCTTCTCGATCCGGTGTAGCACCGCGATCTGGTCGAGCGTCGTCCCGGCGTTGGCCTGGTGGTCGAGAATGAAATAGATCCCGCCCGGCTTCAGCGCCGCGAAGACGCGGTGGTTGAAGTCGGCCATGTCGACGGCGCCGTACTTGGCGATGTGCAGGTCGTGATAGTTCTGGGTGATCCAGAACAGGTCGATCGGCTGCGGCAGCTTGAACTGGCCGAACGTCTCGACGTCGAGCGAGACGTTCTTCAGCCCGGGCCCCGCCAGCAGTTGCTGGTCGGCGGTGACGGCGTCCTTCCAGCCGGCGTTCTCCAGACCGAACACCTCGCCTTTCGGCCCGACCACGTCGCTGAGCATGCGAGTGAAGTAGCCACCGCCTGGGAAGAGCTCGCCGACCGCCATGCCGGGCTTCACGCCGGCGAAGGCGAGGGTGTCGGCCGGGTCGCGCAGCGCGTCGGCGTCGGTGTCGGCCTTCGGCCGCGTCGCATCGGCGACAGCGCTGGCGACGTAGGCCGGCGCGTCGGCCGCCAGAACGCCGCCGCAGGCCAGCAGAAGGAATGCGGCGGCGAAGATGGACGCTCTCATGGCGGCTCCCGGGTTGCGGTCCTGTACCTAGACCATGATCGAGGCCCATGGAATCGCCCGGCGCCAACGACGGCCAACCGGCTCGCCGTGGCTCGACTCAGTGGGTAGAACGCCCCGTTGACCAGCGCCTCTCCCCACATCGCAACGGCTCTGATGGGGCTGGCCCTGGCCATGACGGCAGGGGCCGCGTGGGGCGCCGACGCTTCTCCCGCCCCGACCGAGCTACCGACCGTCACGGTGATCGCCGCTACGCCGCTGCCAGGCGCCCAGATCGATGTCGCCAAAGCGCCCTATGACGTGCGCACGTTGTCGGCGGCGGATATCGGTCTCGGCGGGCTGAGCGCCACCGGCGCGCTGAATGCCAGCATCGGCGGCGTCAGCATCAACGACAACCTCGACGACGCGTTCCAGCCCGACATCCTCTATCGCGGCTTCGAGGCCTCGCCGGTGCTGGGAACGCCGCAGGGCTTGGCGGTTTACCAGAACGGCGTGCGGATCAACGAGGCGTTCGGCGACGCTGTGAACTGGGACCTGATCGCCGACCCAGGGATCGCCCGGATCGACGTCGTCGGCAGCAACCCGGTCTATGGGCTGAACGCGCTCGGCGGGGCCGTTGTGGTGGCGATGAAGGACGGCTTCGACGACCCCGGCGGAACGGCGCAGGCGTCCGGCGGCTCGTTCGGCGCCCGCTCGGCGCAACTGACCTTTGGCGCGCGTTCGGCGCACTTCGGCGTGTTTCTCGCGGCCAGGGCGCTGGGCCAGGACGGCTGGCGCGACCTCTCGTCCGACCGCGTCCGCCAGCTCTACGCCGACCTCGCCGCGCGCACCGACCGGCTCAAGCTCGACTTAAGCTTCGAGGGCGCCGACAACCTGCTGCACGGCGAGTCCGCCGCGCCGGCGCAGGAGCTGGCGGTGAGCCGCAAACTGGTGTTCACCTCGCCGCAGTCGAACGCCGACCGGCTTGCCTTCGTGGTGCTGAAGGGGTCGTACCAGGCGACGCCGGCGGTCTCGTTCCAGGGCGACGTCTATTATCGCGGCTTTCGCCAGTCGGTCGAAAACGGCGACACCACCCACTACGCCGCCTGCGCCATCGCCGGCCTCGCGGGCCAACTCTGTCAGGGCGATGGGGCGACGCCGCTGACGACAACCGCCGGCGCCGCCGTCCCGGACATCTCGGCCGGCGGGACCGTCCCGATCGGCGAAAACGACCGCGCCAAACTGAGCGCCGACGGGTTCGGCGGCAGCCTCCAGACGACCGTCATCGCGCCGCTGTTCGACCGCGGCAACCAAGCCTCGGCGGGCGCATCGCTCGACAGCGCGGAGGTGAGCTACGGCGCCAGTGTCGAGCCGGGCGTGATCAACGGCGCGCTGATCGTACAGCCGTCGGGTTTCTTGATCTCGACGCAAGAGGGCCAGCCGTTCACCGCCACACCGGTCAGTCTGTCGGCCCACAACTCCTACGCCGGCGTCTATTTCACCGACACGCTCGATGTGACTGCGCGCCTGGCCGCGACGGCCAGCGGCCGCTTCAACACCGTCCGCGTCGCGCTGCTGGACCACAACGGCGTCAGCCTGAACGGGGTCAGCCGCTACACGCGGTTCGACCCGGCGATCGGCCTTGCCTACCGGCTGTCGCCCAGCCTCACCGCCTACCTCGGCTATGCTGAAGGCAGCCGTGCGCCGACGGCGAGCGAGATCGAGTGCTCCGATCCGGCCGCCCCTTGCTTGCTGCCATCGTCGCTCTCGGCCGATCCGCCGGGCCTCCGCCAAGTCGTGTCGCTCACGATGGAAGCTGGCGTTCGCGGCGACCGCGCGCTTGGCGCCGGCAGCCTCCGCTACAGCCTTGGCCTTTACCGCACCGACGTGCGCGACGACATCTACGGCGTCGCGACCTCGCTCAGCGCCGGTTACTTCCAGAATATCCCTGGCACGCGGCGGCAGGGCGGCGAGTTCGACCTGAGCTACCGCGATGCGCGGCTGAGCGCCGCGCTGAGCTACGCCTACGTGGCCGCGACTTTCGCCTCCAGCCTCACGCTGCCGTCGCCGTCCAACCCGTTCAGCGACGCCAACGGCGACATCCATGTCAGGCCTGGCGACCGCCTGCCCGGGATCCCGCGCAACCGGCTGAAGCTCGCCCTCGACTATCAGCTGACGCCCGCGCTGAAGCTCGGCGCCGAGGCGCAGGCGGTCGACGACCAGGCCTACCGCGGCGACGAGGCGAACCAGTTGCCACCGCTGCCCGGCTACGTCGTGGTGGGGCTGCACGGCAGCTACGCGCTGTCGAACCGCGTCGAGCTGTTCGCGCGGATCGATAACGCGCTGGACGCCCGCTACGCCACCTTCGGCGTCCTGGGAGACCCGACCAGCGTCAACGCGCCTGGCGTACCCGCCAACGGCGCGGCCGGCGTCGACAACCGGTTCCAAAGTCCGGCGTCGCCGTTGTCGGCCCTAGCCGGGCTCAAGGCGAGCTTCTGATCCGTCACTTGACAACTTGGAAAGTGAGCATAACTTTCCAACATGGAAAGCGAAGAAGGAGCATCCATGTCCACCCAAGCCGACGAAGCCGCGGCCGCCCTGACGGCGATGCAGGAGTCCCGCGACAATCTGGCGGCCGTCGCCGCGGCGAGCTGCCCGCCGGCGCGGCACCTGGCCTTCGCCGGGTTGATGGGCGGCTTCGTCGCCTCTCAGGCCGCGCCCGGCTCGTTGGTGCTGGTGTTCGAGGCGCTGCTGCTGGTCGGAGTCGCCCTGGTGATCATGTGGGATCGCCGCCGCACCGGCATGTTCATCAACGGCTACCGCGCCGGGCCGACGCGACCGCTCACCTTCAGCCTGCTGGCGTTCACGCTCGCGACCCTGGCCCTGTGCGACTGGCTGATGTTCGGCCGCGGCGTCGGCTGGGCGCCTCTGGTCGGCGGGGCGGTGGTGGCGGTGGTCGGCTACTACGCCAGCTCGATCTGGCAGCGCATCTACCTGCGCGATCTGAGGTCGGCCGCCTGATGGACGGCGCCTTCGACCCGGTGATCCACGCGCCGGCGCGGCTGCAGATCATGGCCGTGCTGGCCGGGGTCCAGGACGCCGAGTTCAGCCTGCTGCGCACCACGGTGAAGGTCAGCGACTCGGTGCTCTCCAAGCATCTCGCCCAGCTCGCGGACGCGGGGTACGTCAATCTGCGCAAGGCCGCGCTGGGCGGGCGCCAGCGCACCTGGGTCTCGCTTACCCGCGACGGCCGCCGGGCGTTCGCCTCCCACGTGAAGGCGCTGCAGGCGCTGGCAAACATCACCGACCGCATGGCGGCGGAGTAGCTTGTCAGGAGGCCGTCAGCGCCGCCACCGACCAGCCGCCGCGCCCATCGCCAAGCTTGCCGCTCAGTTCGTCGCAGAGCACCGTCAGCCGCTGGTCCAGCCGCCAGGGCGCGTTGACGATCAGCAGGCCGCCGCCGCTCAGCGAGACGTTGTCGCGTCCGAAGGGCGAGAACTCCGCCCGCAGCGTCTTCGGAAACCCGCCGTCGACCGCCGCCCGCGCCAGCGCCGCGCCGATCAGGCCGTCCTTGATCGGATACCAGGCCATGAAGGTCCCGTTCGGCCACTTGCGCAGCCCCGCCGCTAGCGCCTGCGCCAGCCGCTCGGCCTCGTCCGTTTGCTCGTAGGGCGGATCGATCAGCACCAGGCCGCGCCGCTCCTTCGGCGGCAGCAGCGCGCCGACGGCTTCGTAGCCGTTGCGGTGATGGACGGCGATGCGCGCGTCGCCGCGATAGCGGGTCCGCAGCGCCTCGATGTCGTCCGGATGCAGCTCGCAGGCGACTAGGCGGTCCTGGTCGCGCAGATAGCGCCGCACGATCTCCGGCGAGCCGGGATACGTCGCCAGCGCGCCCGGGTTCATCGCCCGCAGCAGCGCCGCGTATCCCGGCGACGACCCCAGGCCCGGCTCGAACACCCGGCCGACGCCGCCTTCGAACTCGCGGGTCCGCTGCGCGCCATCGGACGCCAGGTCGTAGACCCCGACGCCGGCGTGGGTGTCCAGCACTGCAAACGGCGCCGGCTTCAGCAGCAGCCACTCCAGCACGAACGTCAGGGCCGCGTGCTTGAAGACGTCGACGTGGTTGCCGGCGTGGAACGCGTGCCGATAGTTCATCCGTGCCCGTGGCGGTGGTGCAGGTCCGGATAGTGCCGGTGGCTGTGGACCAGCGGCCGGTGCCGGTGCCAGTGGGTGTGCGGCTCGCCCGGCGGGTCAGCGGGATGGTGGTCGTGCTGGTGATGGGCGTCGTGAGCGTGGGCGTGCTCGTGCTCCAGCGCCTCGTGGACATGGGCGTGGCCATGATCCTCGGTCAGGTGCAGCCAGACCCCGAGCGCCATCAGCGCCGCGGCGAGGGCGAGCCAGACGGTAATGTGGTCGCCGAACAGGGCGACGCTGATCAGCGCCCCCACGAACGGCGCTGTCGAGAAATAGGCCCCGGTCCGCGCGGTCCCGAGGTGGCGCAGCGCCAGGATGAAGCACATCAGGCTGACGCCATAGCCGAGCAGACCCACCGCGCCGGCTTCGGCGACGTGTCCCCAGGCCGGCAGGCCGCCGCCTTGGGCCAGACCGATGCCGACGTTGGCGCTCCCCGCGACCAGACCCTTGATGGCGGCGATCTGCATCGGGTCGGCGCCGCTGATCTTGCGGGTCAGGTTGTTGTCGACGCCCCAGGCCACGCAAGCGCCGGCCACCAGCAGCGCGCCGAGCGGCAAAGCCCCGAGCGCCGCGCCGTTCCAGGCCAGCAGCATCGCGCCGGCGAGGATCGCGAAGGCGCCCAGCAGCAGCCGCCGGTCGACGTTCTCGCGGAACACCACCCAGGCGATCGCCATGGTCGCCAGGCCCTCGAGATTGAGCAGCAGCGCCGCGCTCGACGCCGGCGTCTGCGCCAGCCCGAGCATCAGCAGCACCGGCCCGACCGCGCCGCCGAACAGCACCGCGCCAGCGAGCCATGGCAGGTCGGGCGCGCGGATCGGCGCCTCGTCGGCGCTCAGCCGCAGCACCCGGCGCCCCACCAGCACCGCGCCCAGTCCCAGTCCCGAGCCGAGGTAGAGCAGGCCGGCGAGCAGCCACGGGCTCATCCCGCCCAGCAGCCACTTGGACGCCGGCGTGCTGGCGCCGAACAGCGCCGCCGACAGCAGCGCCAGACCTATCGCGGCCCGCCTGTCCATGGCTTCGCCGGCGCCCTCAGCCGCCGCCTTCGAGGATCTTGAACTGCCGCTCGGCGTCGTCCTGCGCCACCCTCGTCCCGTCCCGCAGCGTGGCGATCGAGCCGTCGGCGCAATACTGCAGGATGTAGGCCTTGCGCACCGTGCCGGCCTTCAGGTTCGGCCCGGTGCGATGCGGCGAGAGCGAGGAGAAGATGATCGCATCGCCCGCCTTCGCGGGCACGGGCACGGCGTCCGGGACGTCCTCCAGGCACTTGTAGCCGATCGGCGTCAGCCAGTGGTCCAGCGTGCCGCCCAGGTGCCGCCCTGGCGCGATCCACGGGCAGCCGTTCTCTTCGTCGACATCGACCAGCGGCAGCCAGAAGGTCAGGTACTGCTGCGGCTCGATGAAGGTGTAGCCGTTGTCCTGATGCCACGGAAATTCCTGCACTTTCGCCGTCTTCTTGTAGACCGACTGGTCCCAGTAAAGCCGCACGGCGCCGCCCATCAGGTCGTGGCAGACATCGACGACGAACGGGTGCTGGGCGAAGTCGCGCAACACCTGCGAGCGCTTCACCACATGGGTGGTGAAGGTGATGGTGTCCGCCGTCGAGATCGAAATGGTCCCGCCCGCCTCGCGCAGCCGCTGCTCCGCCTTGGCCTCCAGCGGATCGATCGCCGCCGTGACCGCCGCGATCTCGGCGGGAGTAAAGGCGCCCTCGACCTTGATGAAGCCCAGGGTGTTGAACTGATCGCGCTGGGCGGGGGTAAGCCGGCGCAGCGGGGCCGTGCAGGGGACCCAGGCAAAGTCGCCGTTGAGGGGGTGGGGGCGGGGCTGGCGTTGTTTCAGCATGATTGTAGGGTTGTAGCCCTGAACCCGCCCGGTTTGCACCACGCCCGACCGCAGGGTCTTGCTCCTCCCTCACGAAGGTGAGGGGAGGTGTCGCGATGGCGAGCCGCTGCAAGGCGAGCCGCGACGGAGGGGAGACACGCACCGGCGGCAGTGACGGTCCTGCGCCGCCGGTCCCCCCATCGTCGCGCATCGGCGCTGTCGCGCCTCGCTTGCGACACTTCCCCCCGCTGCTCGGGGGGAAGAGCAGGGAGGTGTGACCGGCGCGTCTCTTGCGTACCCGAACTTCCAAAGTGTAACGACCGTTTGAAACCCCCAGCCCCCGGATCGATTCCCGCCCGATGACCATCACCGACGAGCCCCGCCCCGCCGCCACGGCCAAGAAGCCGATCGACAAGGAGGCGCTGCTGGCGAAGTACGTCGCCGAGCGGGACAAGCGCCTGCGGGCCGACGGCAACGCGCAGTACCTGCAGGTGAAGGGGAACCTCGCCCACTACCTCGACGACCCCTACACCCCCAAGGTCGAGCGCGAGCCCAAGACCGATCACGTCACCTTCGCCTTCGTCGGTGGCGGCTTCGCCGGCCTGGTGACCGGCGCGCGCCTGGTCGAGGCCGGGATCACCGACGTGCGCGTCGTCGAAAAGGGCGGCGACTTCGGCGGCACCTGGTACTGGAACCGCTACCCGGGCGCCCAGTGCGACACCGCCTCGATGGTCTACATGCCGCTCTTGGAAGAGACCGGGCACCGGCCGAGCGAGAAGTACGCCCACGCGCCGGAGATCCTGGAGCAGTGCCAGCGCATCGGCCGCCAGTACCGGCTCTACGACAACGCGCTGTTCCACACCGAGGTTGAGGACCTCCGCTGGGACGAGGCCGCCTCGCGCTGGGTGATCAGCACCAACCGCGGCGACCGCTTCACCGCCAGTTTCATCGGCCTCGGCACCGGTCCGCTGCACGTCGCCAAGCTGCCCGGCATTCCCGGCATCACCGACTTCAAGGGCCACTCGTTCCACACCAGCCGGTGGGACTACGCCTACACCGGCGGCGATCCGGCCACGATCTCCTACGGCGGCTCGCGGCTGACCGGGCTGGCCGACAAGCGGGTGGCGATCATCGGCACCGGCGCCACCGCGGTGCAGTGCGTGCCGCACTTGGCCCGGGCCTGCAAGGAACTCTACGTGTTCCAGCGCACCCCCTCGTCGATCGACGTGCGCGGCAACGTGCCGATCGACTCCGACTGGTTCTCCGGCATCGCCAGCCCCGGCTGGCAGAAGCGCTGGCTGGAGAACTTCACCGCCAACCAGAGCATGGGCGCCTGGACCGAGGAAGACCTGGTGCAGGACGGCTGGACCGACCTGTCGCGCCGCATCCGCAGCCGCATCGCCGGCCTGGCGCCCGATCAGCGCACGCCGCAGGGCATGATCGCGGCGTTCGAGGATTCCGACTTCGAGAAGATGGAGGAGATCCGCGCCCGGGTCGACGCCATCGTCGGCGACCACGAGACCGCCCAGGCGCTCAAAGCCTGGTACCGGCAACTCTGCAAGCGCCCGTGCTTCCACGACGCCTACCTGCAGGCGTTCAACGAGCCGGCCGCCCACCTGATCGACACCGACGGCCAGGGCGTCGAGCGGATCACCGAGAAGGGCGTCGTCGTGGGCGGCCGCGAATACGAGGTCGACTGCATCATCTACGCCTCCGGCTTCGAGGTCGGCACCGAGTACAAGCGCCGCGCCGGCTTCGACCTCACCGGCCGGGGCGGCCTGAAACTCTCGCAGGCCTGGGCCGACGGCATGCGCTCCAAGCACGGCATCCACGTCCACGGCTTCCCCAACGCCTTCTTCGTGCAGCCGACCCAGGGCGCCAACCTGATCTCCAACGTGCCGCACAACCTGACCGAGGCCGGCCAGACCATCGCCGCCACCATCCGCCACGCGCTGGCTACCGGCGCGCAGCAGGTCGAGGTCACCCAGGAAGCCCAGGACGCCTGGATC
>DATNIH010000238.1:0-2325 GCA_035604515.1 Caulobacteraceae bacterium
ATTCGGCTCTTCGAGGAGTTGCGGGGGCTTGGCTATGAGGGCGGTTATGACGCGGTTCGCCGTTACGCCCGGACCTGGAGCAAGGAGCGCGCGAGCGAGACGGCGAGCGCCTATGTGCCGTTGTCGTTTGCGCCGGGCGAGGCCTACCAGTTCGACTGGAGCCATGAGATCGTCGTGCTGAACGGCGTGACGACGACGGTGAAGGTCGCGCACGTCCGTCTTTGCCACAGCCGCATGATGCTGGTGCGCGCCTATCCGCGTGAGACGCAGGAGATGGTTTTCGACGCCCACGAGCGGGCCTTCGCGTTCTTCAGGGGCGCCTGCTCGCGCGGCATCTACGACAACATGAAAACGGCGGTGGAGACGATCTTCGTCGGCAAGGACCGGCAATACAATCGCCGCTTCCTCCAGATGTGCTCGCACCATCTTGTCGAGCACGTCGCCTGCACGCCGGCGTCGGGCTCATGAGAAGGGTCAGGTCGAGAACCAGGTGGGTCTCGTTCGCGAGCGCTTCTTCGCGCCGCGCTTGCGAGTCAAGAGCTATGACGAGCTGAACGCCTGGCTGATGGACAAAAGCATCGCCTGGGCCAAGGCGCATCCCCATCCTGAACGGCCTGACAGGACGATCTGGGAGGTCTTCGAGGAAGAGCGTCCCAAGCTCATTCCCTATCGCGGCCGCTTCGACGGATTCCATGAGTCGCCGGCCTCGGTGTCCAAGACCTGCCTGGTGCGGTTCGACACCAATAAATACTCGGTGAGCGACAGCGCGGTCGGCCGCCCGGTCGAAATCCACGCCTACGCCGATCGCGTCGTGATCCGCCAGGACGGGCGCATCGTGGCGGAGCATCCGCGCCGCTTTGGGCGCGGCCAAACGATCTATGACCCCTGGCATTACGTGCCGGTTCTGGCACGCAAGCCGGGCGCTCTGCGCAACGGCGCGCCGTTCAAGGACTGGGTGCTGCCGACGGCGCTGGACCGCGTGCGGCGCAAGCTTGCCGGGTCCGACGACGGCGACCGGCAGATGGTCAAGGCTTGTCCTCGGACTTGATCCGAGGATCCTCGCCACCGTGCTCACCGATGGATTGCTTGCGGTGGAGGCCGCCTGCGGGCAGGCCTTATCCGAGGGCGTCCATTCGGCCGACGTCGTTCTCAACATCCTGGCGCGCCAGCGCGATCCCGGACCGGCGGCGACAATCCTGACGCCTGAGGCTTTGCGGCTTCGCCACGCCCCCACCGCCGATTGCGCCCGTTACGATCAACTCAGGAGTGCCTGACCCATGGAACGAACCGAAGTCCTCGACATGATGAGCGGCCTCAAGCTCTACGGGATGAGGAGCGCCTACGACGAGACGCTGGCCACGGCGCTCAAGCGCAAGCATGAGCCGCAGCGCTTCGTCGGCGATCTCCTGAAAGCCGAGATCTCAGAGAAGCAGGCGCGCTCGATCAAGTACCAGCTCACCGTCGCCAAGCTGCCGTTGGCCAAGGACGTCGACGACTTCGCGTTCAAGAACACGCCGATCAACGAGGCTCTCGTGCGCGACCTCGCCGCCGGCGGCTTCATCGCCCAGCAGCGCAATGTCATCCTGGTCGGAGGAACCGGCACCGGCAAGACGCATCTGGCCATCGCCATCGCGCGAAGCTGCATCCGAGCCGGATTGCGCGGGCGCTTCTTCACCACCGTCGATCTCGTCAATCAGCTCGAGGCTCAAGCGCGCGCTGGCCGCCAAGGACGGCTCGCCGATTATCTCACGCGCCTCGACTTCGTCATCCTCGACGAACTCGGCTATCTCCCCTTCGCCCAGGCCGGCGGGCAGTTGCTGTTCCATCTCATCAGCCGTCTCTATGAGCGCACCTCGATCATCGTCACGACCAACCTCGCCTTCGGCGAATGGCCGAGCGTCTTCGGCGATCCGAAAATGACGACCGCGCTGCTCGACCGCCTCACCCATCACTGCGACATCGTCGAGACCGGCAACGAAAGCTGGCGCTTCAAGAACCGCGCCTGAGCTGCCCCGCACCAACCGGGTTTCGTGACGTAACGATTGGGAGTGGCCCCCATGCCGCGCAAGCAGATCGGCGAGAAAGCCATGACCGACGCCGAGCGCCAGGCCCGTTACCGCGTCGCGCGCGCGGCCGATGCGCCGGTGATCCGCACCCGTCGCCCGGCCGACCATCGCGGCCACGCCCGGCGTTGGCAGGACGCCGTCGCCCAGCTCAGCGAGCTGCAAGCGCAGTATGCCGATTGGCTCGAAGCGCTGCCGGCCAACCAACACGACAGCGCGCTGGCCGAGGCCCTCCAGGCTATCTGCGAACTCGATCTCTCTG
>DATNIH010000239.1:0-5696 GCA_035604515.1 Caulobacteraceae bacterium
CGACGAGATTGCTGGTGCAAGGCGTACAAGGAGCGAGGCGGCGAAGAGCGCCGTCGCCGAAATCGCCGACGCGTTGCTCGAAATGGGCGGCTCGGCGCATCGCGATGCGGTGATCGATCGGGTGGCCATCCGACGAGGCCATATGGTCGCCTCGGAGGCTCTGAGACGCGAGCTGCTGGAGGCCTTCGGCCGCTATTGCGCCGCGATGGCCCGCAAGGGCAGGCCGGCGCTGTTCCATTTGCCGTTCGGCGAAGGCTCCAGGCGCTGGAGCCTGACGCGAGACGTGATGCGGAGCGTCACGGAGCAGCCGGCAACGACGGTGACCCTGCTGCCAGCGGAGTCAGCTGCGCCGTCGTCGCTCGGGCCAGTTGCCGAGGCCCGCTCTTAGACCGCGCCAGGGCCGCCGGCTGATGGGCCAACCCGGACTGAAGGCGCCGAGAGCGTTGGTGTAGCAATCAGCCGACGCCGGCCTTCTTTGTGACGTGCACACGGGCAGGCGGCTATGGAGCTGGCCCCCGGCCGCCTTTGACGCAGCCGCCGCCCACCGAAAGAACGACACTCGTGGAACAGTCGATGGTCGACGCGCTGTTGGTCGACTGCAACAAGCGTCCGTCCGGACCAAAAGTGAAGTTCGTCGTCGAGGTGGTCGACTGCGCCCCGCCGACGAAGAGCCCGACGATAGGAACGAAGGTCACGGCTTTGACGTGGGAACGCACCGAGACGTAGATGACGCTGCGCGAACCATCGGGCGCGGCAGTCTCGCTTGACGGCGGTCCGAGCGAAGCAACGACGTCGTCATAGGTCGCAACGCCGGGTGCGAACGCTGAGGCCTGTTTCGCGGCGGCGTCGGCGTCAAACGCGCTGGTCGCCAGCGACAGCACCGCAGCACACAAGAGCAGCAATCGCATCGCGTCGGCTCCGTGCAGATCAAGGCGCGCTGGTGAGCCCAACGCAGGCTGACTCAATGTCCGGTTTGCGTCGGAAGCGGAAGTCGGGTCCCGGGCTGAGAGCGGACATTTGGAATCGAGAGCCCAGTCAAATGGCTGACCTCAGAGATCCTTCAGTTGAACCGAGATCAAAAGCATGTACGGTCAAAAGCAGTTAGGTTCAGGTGGGGTGTCGACGCCCCGTACCCGCGTCGATATTCTTTTGGGCGCTCGTCCCGTTCTCGCCTGAGGATCATCTTCACAGTTACGAGACCGGCGTACTTTCCCCGATGGGTTCACTACGCCGCGCGAATGTGTGTCGCCACGCTAGCATCGACGACGTCTGTTGTCGTCCAATCAAATGTTCAAGGCGTGCAACCCGCGCGCCGCGTCAACCTGCTCGACCCTGCGGCAATGTCTGCAGAGACTTCCCCGCCAGACGGTCGTACGGCCATCTGGAGAATGTTGAAAACACGAGGAAACCCATGAAAGCACTCTTTGTCACAACAATGATCGCCGCGGCCACGTTGGCGTCTCAAGTCAACGCCGAGACATTCACATCGCAGATACAGCCCATTCCTGAAAGCACCGTCCGGGTCGGGGCGCCGGCTCCCGATGGGTCGCCGATTGTCGGCACCTTCTCAAGGTCAAACGTAATAACAACGTTCGCCGACGGGCATAAAGCAACTGGAACAGCAGCCTGTGTTCTGATGACACAACCTGAGCATGACTCAATATTCACAGCTCATAGAATATGCGATCTCACCCTTAGTGACGGCACATATACCTCCATCTCGGGTTGTGACTACCTGAACAAGGACATGACAGATACTAGTTGTGTCGGCGGATTGATCGGAAAGACTGGCGCATACGCCGGCCGCCAAGGCAACTACAGCACAAGTTCCATTTCCGGCAAGACGGTTATCATCGGTCAGTGGTTCGACAAGTAACCACGTCTGTCGGACACACCCAAGTAAAGCGGAGATCCTCCACTTGGCTCGGTGTCTCGGGGCGCCGTCGCCGGGGCCGAACCCTGTATGCGACCCGCCCGCGAACGTCCGCTTAGGGTCGGAAGCGGACACTGGGTCCCGGCCGGAAGGCGGACCATGTCTGCGGCCTAGCAGCTCTCGCCTTCACGCGGCCTGGGTTACGGGCAGCTTCAGAAACACGTGACCTGACGGAGATGGCGACGGCAGAGCTCCGGCGCGGATGTTCACCTGCAGCGACGGCAGGATAAGGACGGGCGGCGGCAGCGTCGCGTCGCGCGCCCTCCGGCTGGCCACGAAGGTCGCCTCGTCGACGCCATCGCGCGCCTGGACGTTGCTTGCCCTTTCCTCCGCGACGGTGCTCTCCCACGCATAAGCTTGGCGCCCGTCGGACCCGGCCGGCAGGTAGTCGTGGCCGACGAAGAGCCGCGTCGCCGGCGGAAGGCTCAGAATCCTGCGGATCGAGCGATATAGGGTCGCCGCGTCGCCGCCCGGAAAGTCGGCGCGGGCCGTCCCGTAGTCGGGCATGAACAGGGTGTCGCCGACGAAGGCTGCGTCTCCCACCACGTAGGTCACGCAGGCAGGCGTGTGGCCGGGGGTGGACAGAACAGTGACCCCAAGTTCGCCGAGCGGCAGAGCGTCGCCGTCCTCGACGAGCCGGTCGAAGGCCGCGCCGTCCGGCGTCACGTCGTCGGCCTCGAAGAGGGGAATGAAGATCTTCTGCACCTCGACGATGCGCGCCCCGATCACGACCGTCGCGCCCGTCTCTCGCCGGATGTAGTCGGCCGCAGACAGGTGGTCGGCGTGGGCGTGGGTCTCGAGAACATAGGCGAGAGAGAGACCGTCTTTGCGGACGGCATCGAGGATTGCGTCAGCCGAGGCCGTGGACACCTTCGCCGCGCGCGGCTCGAAATCCAGCACGGGATCGACCACGGCCGCCGTCCTGGTGACCGGATCGACCACAAGGTGCGTGGCGGTGAAGGTGTTGGGATCGAAAAAGGTCCGCACGTACGGGGTCATGGCCTCTCCAGCGGGGCGCCATACATAAGTAGTTGCTAAATTAGATTCAACGCATATATCGATGGCATGACCGATCTCGCACACCTCGACCTCGCCGGCTTCCAGGCCAGCGCCCAGGATGCAGCGCGGCTGCTCCGTGCGCTGGCGAATGAGCGGCGGCTGATGATTCTGTGCCAGCTTGCCGGCCGAGAGCGGTCGGTCGGCGAGATACAGCCCCACGTCGGGCTGTCCCAATCCGCGCTGTCCCAGCATCTGGCCGTTCTGCGCGAGGAAGGCGTGGTGGCGACCCGTCGCGAAGGCCAGACCATCTGGTACCGCATCGCCGACCCGGCGGCCGCCAAGGTCATCACGGCTCTCGCCGAGATTTTCTGCCCCTCGGAGCCGTCCAGATGAGACCCCGTCCGCGTCTGCCGGCGCCCGGCGCTCAATCGTGACAGCGGCGGAGGTTTGGCCGCTGGCGGTCGCCGTTGGCGGCGGCGCCGTTATCGGCCTTCTGCTGACGGTCTTCGGTGGAGGCGGCTCGGTGCTGGCGACGCCCCTTCTTGTCTACGCCGTCGGGGTCCGCGATCCGCATGTGGCCATAGGCACGTCGGCGGCCGCCGTGAGCCTCAACGCCGCCATGGGACTTGCCACGCAAGCCCGCGCCGGCCGGGTCAAGTGGCCCTGCTCCATCGTGTTCGGCGGAGCCGGCCTGGCCGGAGCGCTCCTCGGCGCTGCGCTCGCCAAGCAAGTGGACGGCCAACACCTGCTGCTCTGGTTCTCCGGGGCCATGGCGGCGATCGGCGTCTCAATGATGTTGCCGAAGCGTTCGGAGGGCGATCCGGACGTTCGGCTCGACGCCGCGCTGACACTCAAGCTGGCGCCAGTCGGCCTCGCGACGGGGTTCGCCGCCGGCTTCTTCGGGATCGGCGGCGGCTTCCTCATCGTGCCAGGGCTGATGGCTGCGACGGGCATGACTCTCGCGCACGCGGCCGCTTCCTCTCTGGTCTCGGTGATGCTGTTCGGCGCGGCCACCAGCGCGAGTTATGCGGCCTCGGGCCTTGTCGACTGGCCAGTGTTCGCGGCCATGGTGGCAGGTGGCGCAGCCGGCGCCCTCGCCGGCAGTCCCGTCGCCAATCTCCTTGCCGCCCGTCAGACTTCGGCCAGGCGAGTCTTTGCGGCCATGGTCATCGCCACCGCGGCCTACGTGGCCTTTCGGGCGAGCCATATGTAGCCGCGAATGTCCGGTTTGGGCCGGAGGCGGACATTGTCCCTTGCCTGGAAGCGGACATTCACCACTGTCCAACGGCTCCGCGAGCATATGGCGGAGGAGACCTTCCGCATTCGTGTCAGGGGCCTGGTGGACGCCGATCAGGCTGATGAACAGGTTGACGGCGTCGAGCACCTTCCCGTGTGCATGATTGAGAACCTGCTCCTCGCTCCGGAAAGCATCTTCGAATACATGCAGGGGGTGGCGCGCGATACTTTCGCCGACTCGGACGCCGTTCGCGATGAGCTGCGAAGCATCGCGACCGAGATGCGGTCTAAGGAAATCACCTTGAGGCTCCGCAGGCGTCTGAAGCCAAAGCTGGTTCGGCTGTCTGGTGCCACGGTTGACGAGATCAAGGCGAGCCTAGTCGAGCAGGTAGCGGGCGTTCAGGCCATTCTTCCGAGCGATGACCGCCTGAACGAAATTGTCGCTGAGACGACTGCGGCCGTAGACGCCATCATCGCCGCCGACCAACAGCTCGACCAGTTCCGCGGCAAGGAGTTGCTCAACACCTTCTACCAGCGGCACGTCGCGGCCCTCAACATCGGGTATAACCCAATGTGCATTGATCTGGCTCGTATCGTTGCGCAGCGCCAACAAGTGGCGGCTCGGCTTGATCCGGTCTTTGATCGCTTAATTGCCGACTAACGGAGGTCGGGAGCAACGGTCCTAGGCCGTCTTGGATCGTGCTCCGCCCTTGGGAGGCTCTCTGAGTAGCGGCCATGGGGGCGGCCAGCCGGACGGCGGACAACAACTCAGCCGCGGGCGGCCCAGTAGTGGGTTTGACCGCGTGCGGGCTGGCCCAGCGACGCCATCAAGCGCTCACGCAGTTCGGAGCGACGGGCCTTGGCTCGAAGGCGGCGTTTCTCCGACGATCCTCTGCCCAAGCCCGTGGGATGGCCCGCGACGGCCGAAGGACCGTCGATGGCCCAGAGAGCGGCCAGTCTGCCGCTTGACCCCGATTCTAGGGCATCTGAGGGGGTCGGCGGCGACCGCAGGGGCGTTCAGAAGCCCGCATAAACTAGGCCGGTTTGGGGTTTCAGGCCTCAGCGCATGCCGGCCGGCCGCGATAATCCCGCCCTTACAAACGGTTAGACATGCAGTCCCTCCCGCTGTCCAATCGCCCGGGCCTCGCTGGGGCAATACTGGGGCGCCCGGCGCGCACAATGATGACCGTAGGCCCGTGCGAGACGTCGCGAATGTCAGTTTTCGGGCACGAGCCTAATGTCGGCTTCCGACCCAAAGCGGACCTTCGCGGTTCGCACCCGTTCGTAGCCCTGGCGCTGGCCGCATGGCCATTGATGCCGGGGACAGCTGCAGCGATGCTCAAAGCTCGGCGGCGAGTCGGGGGTGGCGAGCATGGATGAGGACCTGGAGACGCGGGTAGCGAGGTTGTTCCCGTCGCTCTACCTCACCCTGGTCAGCGTCCTGGTCGGCCTCGTGCTTTCCGACCTGTTCTCACAGGTTCATTCGCGAATGAATCTCTGGCCCCTCACGCTCGAGACCGCCCGAACA
>DATNIH010000240.1:0-3731 GCA_035604515.1 Caulobacteraceae bacterium
TATCCTTGAAAGTCTGGAGCGTCTGCTTGTCGGACGCCTTCGCCAGCACCTGCTGACCCACCATGATCACCGAAAGCAGCACCAACCCGGTCGCCGCCACCCTGCCGGAAAGCGCACCAGACAAAGCGGGTGATGTCACGAACGGCCAAGTTGGTGTCCCGTTCGGCAATCAGGCGACTTGAAATGTTCTTGTCGGCTCTGCCCGCGCCCGCGGGCGTCAAGGCCGCAATGGGGTGTCCGCCACTTCCGCGCTGGCGGACAAGCGAGCTTGATCACTGGCGTTGACATCAAGGCCGCTGGACCGAACTCCGGAAGCACCATGCCGCCACCGGGTATCGCCGACCCAGCCTCTTGGCCGGGCGTGCACCGGCTCTTCAGAGCCGCAGGCTCTTGATCGGGAAACAGGTATCCCATTGACCTTTTCGCGATGTACTCAGGGGGCTGTGCGCCGTGCGATTGCAGGAGAGGCAAATGAATCTCGTAGTCAGAGGCGCGGTGTTGGCGGCAATTACAGCCGGGGTCGTCGCGGTCGGCGGCTGCCAGAAAAATAATGCCGGGGCTGCGACTGGCTCTGCGAACGCAACCTCACCAACGGCCGGCATGTCGCCCGCGGCCGCATCGCCCGCCGCCGCCGTCGTGGCATCGACCCTACCGGCGGAATGCCGGGCGCTGCTGACGGCTCTGCAGTCGTGCTCGGATCATTTGACGGCGGCCAACTCTCCTGTCGCCGCCCAGTTCCGTATGGCCCTGCAGCAGACGCGCGAGACCTTGCCGGCGGCGGCAGACGATCCGGGGCTTCCCGCGCAATGTGCGAAGAGTTTGAAGGATCAATCGGCCACGGCGCACGACTTGGGCTGCTAGGCTTGCCCGCATCGGTGGCGAAGCGGATGTTTCCAACAGGTGAGGTATCTCGTTTCCACCCGGCGGGTGTGACCGGCCGCCGCCGTCGCGATGAAACTGGCCGTCGGGGACTGGCGTGCTGGCTACCGCTCTATGTGGCGAGCGAGCGCGTGAGCATCTGGTCGGGCTTCGTGCGGGCCGGCGCGTGCCCGGCTTGGGCCCGCGGCTATACTTTTAGAAGCTGGCCAGGGCAGTATGTCGAGGCGCTCGCCGCCCTCATCTAGCCCGCAAAACGGGAGCGCCGGCGGCGCGACCGATTGATCGAACTTTGCCCCTTGGTCCCGGCCAGAAGTAGGCGCACGCGGCCATCAAGTCTGCAAAACGACCGCTGGCGGACAACGCGGTGAGAGCGCGACATCGCGTCCGCGCCGGCGTAGCTTCTGGGACGGCGGCGCGACGGCCCAGTGGAAGCGCCTGAACCTCGATCTTCGCTATGGCGGCACAGGCGAGGCACCTCGGAACTGCTAAATCACGCGCTGGTGCGAGCCAGGCCCAGCGGCCGCGCTCACCAGCATGGGCAGACGCGGTAGGTGCCTCGCCGTTCAAGGCGGCGCGTGCGGCTCTAGCGCCAGCTCCGCCACGATCTCGACGCCGCCGGCGGTCGGGTGGGCGCCGTAGTAGCGCCAGAGCAGCCAGAAGACGCCGCCGACGGCGGGCAGGCCGGTGAGGATCGCAAGGCTGAGTGAGCCGCCGAGCGCCGAGATGGCCGCCGCGGTCAGCAAGCCCGAGCCGCAGCCGATGTCCCAGGCGCCCTCGGTGGCGATGTTGTAGCGGAACGGACAGGGCGAGGCCTTTGAAAGGTTGTAAAGCGGCGTCGAGATCGCCGGGATGATCAGGGCGTTGGCGATGGAGCCAAGCGCGTTTGCCGCCACCGCCAGCCACAGGTGGCCGAAGGCGCTGGCCTGGGCGATCACCAGCGCGACTGTGACGATGCAGGCGAGCACGGCCGTGCGGCGGCCACCACCGCGGTCGATGTGGCGGCCAAAAAACGCCGTCAGCACCGCGCCGACGAAGGCGGCAAGCGCCAGGGCGCCGCCGAACGCGCCGATGCTCGAGCCCAGCGAGATGAAGAGGGCTACCTGCCAGACGTAGTAGATGCAGGCGCCCTGCCAGCCGTCGACCAGGAAGAGCGCGATGCCTTCGCGGGCGGCGCGGAAGGCCCCCGGCGCATCGCGCGGCGGCATGACGTTGGGCGCGAAGAGCAGCGGCGCGGCCGACAGCGCCTGGACCACAGCCACCGCTCCAAACATCCAGCGCGCCCCGGCGTTGAGCAGCAGCCAGGCTCCGATCAAAGGCGCCACGATGCCGATCACGGTCGCTACAGCCTCGCGGGCGCCGACCTGATGGCCGCGGTGCTCGGCATCGCCCAGGCTGGCGAAGTAGGCGTGGTAGGAGGGCCAGTAGAGGGTGCTGGCCACCGCGCCCAGGACGGCACTGGCCAGCAGCGGCCAGCCAAGGCCGTGAACCTCAGCATAGATGGGGAACTGGACGGCGGTAAGGAGGGCGCCGGCGATCACCAGGGGCTTGAGGCCCCAGCGCTTGCCGATCGGCAGGATCAGCGGCCGCAGGACGAAGCGGCCGGCGATGATGCCGGCGAGCCAGATGAAGGTCATCGGGACCGGGACGCCGGCGTGCAGCAGAAAGGCGAGCACCAGCGTGCCGCCGGCGCCCTGCGCCAGCGCCTGGATGGCGTAGTGGATGTTGACGCGATTGACCGCGTCGTTGCCGAAGAAGGCCATGTTGGGAGCCGTGAGAGAAGCAGTTGATCGATAGTCGCGCGCCCGCGCTATCCGCGGGCAGGTCGGCGTGCGTGCCGTCCAGGGGCTATCGAATCCGACCGGGCAACTGACTGCGCTCCTCTGCCCGGGCATATGGCGGCGATCCGCGGCGCCGCGCAAGCGCTCTCGGGCCACGACCCGCCTAAACCAGAACGGTTCGTGACGGAGGTCCGCTTCGACCCGGATGGAACCGTTTGGTCTCGTTCGGGTCGATCATTGCCACAAGGTGGGTTCGCGAAGCGGACATCGCGGCTTTGTCCGGGAACCCACCGATGCCGGACAAGCACGCCGAGCGGCGCGATCCTGTCGCCTACCTTGAGCGAAGACCGCGGGCCGGAAGCCTAGGCCAAGAGTCAGGCGAACACGTCCTCCAGGGCGTAAACCTCATCCCGTCGGCCGACCAGGCGACTCACCGTCCGAATGAGCCGCCCGGTCGGCGTCCGCTCGATGTAGATGATGACATTGATCGCCTGGGTGATGGCCCTGTAGGGAATGCGTTGCGTCACCTCGCCGATCAGGTCCTCCAATCGAGTCAGCCCCTCAGCCGCGCTGTTGGCGTGGATGGTGGCCAAGCCGCCCGGGTGTCCGGTGTTCCAGGCCTTGAGAAGATCAAGCGCCGAGCCGTCCCGCACCTCGCCGATGATGATCCGGTCGGGGCGGAGCCGGAGCGTGTCTCGCACGAGGTCGGTCATGGTTACGGTCGGCTCGGTCCGCTTGGTGAGCATCTGGATCTGATCGTCGGCCGAGCACCGCAGCTCGGCCGTATCCTCAATGATCACGACGCGGTCCCGGGAGAAGGCGGGTTCCGCCAGGATCGCGTTCGCCAGCGTGGTCTTGCCCGACCCGGTGCCGCCGACGATCAGGATGTTCTGATGGTCCGCGGCCGCCTTGCGGATCACCGCCGCCTGGTCCTCGGACATGATCCCCTGTGTGACGTACTCCGCCAGGGTGAATACCACCTCCGGCCGCTTGCGGATCGCGAATGCCGGGCTGCTCACCACGGGCATGAACGCGCCCTGGAAGCGCTCCCCGGTCTCCGGCAGGGTCGCGCTG
>DATNIH010000241.1:0-22371 GCA_035604515.1 Caulobacteraceae bacterium
TGCTTGGCGCGCAGCTCCAGTTCCATCGCCTCGGCGATCTCCGCCTCGAGCGCCTGGCGCTCGGCCTGCTTCTTGGCCGACTCGTGTCGCTTGGCCTCGCGCTCGGCGGAGCGCTGTGCGCGCAGCTCCTCCAGTTCGATCTGGCGGGCGAGGCGGCGTTCCTCGAATTCCGGATCGACGATGGTAGGCTTGGGTTTGAATTTGGCCACAAGGGCCTTCTTGGCTTCCGCCGAGTGCGCTTGGCGCTCGGCGAAGCTTCCTAGCTTCGGTGGCTTCATGGTCGCCGCCTCATAGCGAGCATTTTGCGGTCAAGCCAAGTGCAAAATCGCCTCAGATGACCCGTTCGGCCCGCATCTGCGCGATCTCGGCGGCCGAGTAGCCGATCTCGGCCAGCACGTCGTCGGTATCGGCGGGCGCCAGCGGCGCGATCTGGCGCACGCCGGATTCGAGGCCGGCCATGTTGATCGGGCTCGCCACCATCTCGGTCTCGCCCAGCCGCGGATGATCCACCGGCGTCGCCATGCCGAGGTGCTTCACCTGCGGGTCGGCGAACACCTGGTCGATGGTCAGGATCGGACCGCAGGGGATGCCGGCTGCGTCCAGTCGTTCGATCCACCAGGCCGCCGGGCGCTTGCGGGTCTCCTCGGCGATCGCCGCGTTCAGCCCCTCGCGGTTCTCGGTCCGCCGCCGGGTGCTGGAGAACCGCTCGTCCTCCAGCCAGTCCAGCCGTCCGACGGCCTCGCAGAAGCGCTCGAACTGGGCCGGCGTCGAGGCGGCGATGTTGATCGGACCGTCGCTGGCCGGGAACACGCCCATCGGGCAGATGGTCGGATGGTCGTTGCCCATCTGCCCAGCCACCTCGCCGGCCATCAGCCAGCGCGCCGCCTGGAAATCCAACAGGAAGATCTGCGATTCCAGTAGCGAAGTGTGCACATAGCGCCCTTCGCCGGTGCGCTGGCGCTCGTACAGCGCCATCATGATCGCCAGCGCCAGCAGGGTGCCGGCGGTGACGTCCGAGACGGCGATGCCGACGCGCATCGGCCCGCGCCCCGGTTCGCCCGTGACGGACATCAGCCCGCCGAGCCCCTGGGCGATCTGGTCGACGCCGGCCCGTCCCGCATAGGGCCCGTCCTGGCCGAAGCCGCTGATCGAGCCGTAGACCAGGCGAGGGTTGATCGGCTTCAGGTCTTCGTAGGCGATCTTCAGCCGGTGCTTCACCGGCGCGCGCATGTTTTCCACCAGCACATCGGCGCGCTCGGCCAGCTTGAGGAAGGCCGCGTGGCCCTGCGGCGACTTCAGGTCGAGGCTGATGAAGCGCTTGTTGCGGTGCAGGTTCTGGAAGTCGAACCCATCGCGGGCGAGTACGTCGCGACCCTCGCCCGGCGGCAGCACGGCGATCACGTCGGCGCCCCAGTCGGCCAGGTGACGCACGCAGGTTGGACCGGCGCGGGCGAGGGTGAGGTCCAGCACCCGCAGGCCGGCGAGGGGCAGATGGGAGGTTGGCGCGGAGTCCGTCATCGCCGCCATCATAGCATTCCCGGCGCTGGACCGATGGCGCGATAAGTCTAAGCTTCCTGCGGCTTCTTGGGGCGGGGTCCGATCGTGAAATTCCGGAATATCGCATTGTCGTCGCTGGCGGCCGCGTTGCTGTGCACCGCAGCGTCGGCCGATCCGATGGCGGATATGCCGGGCATGCGGCTGGGCGGCATGCTGATGGTGGGGCCGATGCCGTCGGTCTACGCCGGCGAGGCGGACAAGCCGGGCGCGCCGGTGTTCCAGGGCCTGGGCGACCACCATCACCCGATCTCGACCAGGAACCCGCAGACCCAGGCTTTCTTCGACCAGGGGATCAACCTGCTGTTCGGCTTCAACCACGCCGAGGCGATCCGCTCGTTCCGCGAGGCCGCCCGGCTCGATCCGGATTGCGCCATGTGCTGGTGGGGTGTGGCCGAGGCGCTAGGCCCCAACATCAACCTGCCCATGCCCGCCGACGCCGTCGCTCCGGCCTGGGCCGCGCTGCAGCGGGCCAAGGCGCTCGAGCCGAGGGCCAGCCCCGAGGAGCAGGCCTGGATCGAGGCGCTGGCGGCGCGCTATTCGGCCGATCCCAAGGCCGACCGCCATGCGCTCGACGCAGCGTTCGCCAAGGCCATGGGCGAGCTGTGGCGCGCCTATCCGGACGACCTCGACGCCGGGACCTTCTACGCCGAGGCGATGATGGACACCCAGCCCTGGGACTACTGGGCGCAAGACGGCGTCACGCCGAAGGGCCATGCGAGCGAGATCGTTTCGACGCTTGAAGCCATCATCAAGCGCGATCCGAACCATCCGGGGGCGCTGCACCTCTACATCCACGCCGTCGAGGCGACGACGACGCCGGAGCGGGCCGAGGCGGCCGCTGACCGCTTGCTGAAGCTGATGCCGGGCGCCGGGCACATCGTGCACATGCCCTCGCACATCTACTACCGCGTCGGCCGCTACGCCGACGCCGAGCGGGTCAACGAGGCGGCCGCCAAGGTCGACGAGGACTACATCGCCGCCTGCAAGGCGCAGGGCTACTACCCGGCCGGCTACTACGGCCACAACATCCACTTCCTGTGGACGTCGAGCGAGATGTCGGGGCGCTACCAGGGCGCCATCGATGCGGCGCGGCGGCTGGTGAAGGCCGTCGACCCCTACAACCTGGCCAAACAGGTCCCGTCGGCCGAACTCTACGGCTTCACCCCGATCGCCACCGAGCTGCGGTTCGAAAAGTGGCACGCGGTGCTAGCCGAGCCGCCGCCGCCGAAGACGCTGCTGATCGACCGCACCTTTTCGCTCTACGCCCGCGGGGTCGCCTTCGCCGCCAAGGGAGAGCTGAAGGACGCCGAAGCCGCGCGCAACGAGCTCGACGCGGTGATCGCCGTCTCCGACTTCGCCCGCTACAGCGCCAACGACATCCCCGCCAAAGCCATGGCGCTGCTGGGTCTGAAACTGCTGGACGCCGAGATCGCCCGCGCCAAAGGCGACAAGGCCGGGTCAATCAGTGACCTCCGCGCCGCCAACCAGCTTTTCCTCAGCTTGCCCTACACCGAGCCGCCATGGTGGCATCAGCCGGTCAGCCATCTGCTGGGCGCCGCGCTGCTCGATGCTGGCCAGCCGGCCGAGGCCGAGGCGGTCTATCGCGAGAGCCTGAAGACCTACCGCGGCGACGGCTGGGCGCTGTTCGGCCTGACCCAGGCGTTGGCGGCGCAGGGCAAGACCGCCGAGGCGGCGCAGGTGCGCCAGCAGTTCGACACCGCCTGGGCCCGCGCCGATATCAAGCTGACGAGCTCGCGCTCGCCTTCCTGAAGCACCGCTCAGGCGCCTGGCGCCGCTGCGCTCGGCGCCTCCGGCAACAGCAGCCGGAACGCCGCGCCGCCGCGGGGTGGCGCCAGGTGTTCCAGGCGTCCGCCGTGCGCCAAGGCGATCTGCCGCGCAAGGCTGAGCCCGATCCCCGACCCGCCGGGCTTGGTGGTGAAGAAGGGCGTGAACACCGCTTCCGCCTGAGCGGGCGTCAATCCGGGCCCATTGTCGACGACGGTGATCGAGGCCATGGCGCCATCACGCTCGCAGATCAGCCGAACGCGGCCATCGGGCTTGGCCGCGACCGCCTCCAGCGCGTTCTTCAGCAGGTTGAGCACTGCCTGTTCGAGCAGTTCGGGGTCGGCCAGCATCGTCAGGTCCGGAGGATCGACGGCGCAATCCCAGGCCACGCCGCGCTCCGCCGCCATCCCGCGCGTCAGGGTGTCGAGTCCGGCGACCAGCGTGCTCGCCCGTAGCTCGACCTTCTCGGGCGCCGGCAGGTCGGCGAGGCGCCGATAGCGTTCGACGAAGTGCATCAATCCGGCGCTGCGCCGCCCGATCACCTCGACGGCCTCGCCCATCGCCGCGCGGTCGCCCTCAGGCCCGAGGGCGGCCAGCGACTCGGCCAGGGAGCAGATCGGGGTCAGCGAGTTCATCATCTCGTGGGCCAGGATCCGGGTCAGATCGCGCCAGGCCTCCTGCTCGACGGCGTCCAGGTCGCTGGCCAGGCCTTGCAGGGCGATCAACCGCCGGGGGCCGTCGGCCGAGGCGAAGGCGCCGACCGAGGCGAGGGCGCGCTGGCCGTCCGCGAGGGTGACGATCAGGCGCGAGCCGAGCGGCGCGGCCGCCAAGCGCGCGGCGGCGTCCGAACCGAGCGCTTCCAGCCGTTCCAGGCTTGCCGCCTCGCCAAGCCGCTGCCGCGCGGCGCGGTTGGCGAACTCGAGACGCCCACCGGCGCCGACCACCAGCACCGAGGCCGACACCGTGTCGATCAAGGCGATGAGATAATCGAGCCGGCGCTGACGGTCGGCGCGCACCTGCGAGAGGCCATCGAGCGCCCGTTCGATGGCGGCGCCCAGCCGTCCAGCGCCCGACTTGCGGCCCGGCCGGTCGTAACCTTCCGCGAACAGGCCGTCGACGAACTGAGCGAGCGTGCGGTCGGCGGCGGCCGTGCTCCTTGCCAAGTCCAGCGCGATGACGAGCGCGCAGCCGAGCAGAATGGCGGCGGTGGCATAGTAATGACGCCAGCCGGCGAGGCTCAGCGCGGCGAAGGCGAGGGCGCCGATGACCGCCGCGCGGGCCGCCACCCCGGCGGCGAACGGCAGGGCGCGGCTAGAGCCCATGCCGCGCCATCCGGCGATAGAGCGCGGGCCGGGTGAGGCCGAGCGCGGCGGCGGCATGCGAGACGTTGCCGTCATAGATCGCTAACGCCCGTTCGATCGCCCGCCGTTCCAAGTCCTCGAGGTTGACCGCATCCGCATCCGCACGCAGTCGCTCGGTCAGACTGGCCGCCTCGGTCATCGCCGCGACCAGGGCTTCGTTGCGCCAGGGCTTGAGCACGAAGTTGACCGCGCCGCGGCGCAGTCCCTCGACGGCCAGGGCCACGCCGCCCCAGGTGGTCATCAGCACGACGCAGAGCGCCGGGTCTCGTTGGCGCAGTTCGGCCAGACCGGCCAGACCCTCCTCGCCGCTGCGCGCGGCCGGCGCGAAGTTCATGTCCAGCAACACGGCGTCGTAGCGGCCTGGAGAGACAAGGCCCAACAGCTGGTCCAGGCTTCCGGCAGTGTCGATCGTCGCGCCAGTGCGCGCCAACGCCACCTCCGCGGCCTTCAGCACATCCGGATCGTCATCGGCGACGAGAAGGCGGGCGTCGGGCGGCATCCGGCCAGTCTAGGGCGAGGCGGCGGCGGGGCAAGCGTCGGCGACGGGCGACGCCCCGGCTGTCCGAAATCGGACACCCAGCCTGGGCGGCGGATCGCGCATACCCCATAACTGGTTGAATTTGCTTTCCTTCCTGAAACAGGCCGACGGCGGGATACTATCGACATGACTGTCGGCATGGATCGTCGCATCGAGCGGCCCGTCTGGCGGCGCAGGCCGGTGCTGATCGCCGCCGCCGCCGCGGTGCTGGTGGTCGCCGCGACCGTCGTCGCCGTCTCGCTGGCCGGCTCGGTCGCCGGCGTGCGGGTTCCGGCCGCCACCGTCACCATCGATGAGGTCCAAGCCGGCGTCTTCCACGACTTCGTTCCGCTGAAGGGGAAGGCCGCGCCCAAGGACGAGGTCTATCTCGACGCGCTGGACGGCGGTCAGGTGGCCGAGGTGCTGGCCAGGAGCGGAGACCAGGTGGTCGTCGGCCAGCCGCTGGTGAAGTTCCGCAACACCGCGCTCGAGCTCGATGTGCTGGACCGCGAGGGCCGGCTGGTCGAGTCGATCACCCAGCTGCAGACTTTCGAGAAGCAGCTCGAGGAGACGCGGGTCGCGAACGCCAAGGCCGCCGCCGAGATCGCCTACAACATCATCCGCCTGAGCCGCGAAGCGCAGCGCCGCGACATTCTGCTCGCCAAGGGCTTCTTCCCCCGCGAGCAGGCCGACCAGCTGCACGACGAGCTCGCCTACGATCAGCGCCTGCTGCCGATGCAGGACGGCAGCAACCAGCGCCAGGAAGCGCTGCGACAAGCCCAGCTGCCGCAGATCGAGGCTGAGATGGCGACGCTGCGCCAGAGCCTGGCCGTCACCCGCAGCAAGCTCGACAGCCTGGTCCTCAAGGCGCCGGTCGCCGGCAAGCTGAGCGAGAACGACCTGCAGGTGGGACAGATCCTGAAGCCCGGCGATCGGGTTGGCGAAGTCGTGCCGGCGGACGGCTTCAAGGCCCAGGCCGACATCGACGAATACTATCTCGGCCGCGTCGCCATCGGCCAGGCCGCCGACGTCACGGTCGACGGCAAGAGCTACCCCATGGTCGTCACCCGGGTCGATCCACAGGTGAAGGATGCGACGTTCCAGGTCGAGCTGGCGTTCAGGGGCGCGGCGCCGACGGATCTGCTGGCGGGCGAGGCGCTGGAGGGGAAGCTTGCCGTGGGCGGCGACCGCCCCGCGGTGCTGCTGCCCGCCGGCCCGTTCCTGGAGCGCACCGGCGGCGACTGGGTGATGGTGGTCGCCGCGGACGGCGCCCACGCCGAACGCCGCCGCATCCGGCTGGGCGCGCGCAATTCCGATCAGGTCGAGGTGCTCTCGGGTCTGAAGCCCGGCGAGCGGGTGATCACGTCAGACTATGCGGCCTTCGAGAAAGTGAACCGCGTGGATCTGACCAGATGAAGGGGGAAACCCAATGCTGAAGCTTGAGAACGTGTCGAAGGTCTATCGCACCAGCGAAGTGGAGACGCAGGCTTTAGGCGAGGTCTCGCTGGAGATCGCCGACGGCGAGTTCGTCGCCATCATGGGCCCGTCCGGATGCGGCAAGTCCACCTTGCTTAACCTGCTCGGCCTGCTGGATAGCCCCACCGCCGGCGCCTACTGGTTCTTCGGCGAGGATGTCGCGCGCCGCTCCGAGGCTCAGCTCACCCGCCTCAGACGCGAGCACATCGGCTTTGTGTTCCAGAGCTTCAACCTGATCGACGACCTCACGGTGGCCGAGAACGTCGAGGTGGCGCTGCTCTATCGCAAGGTGCCCCGCGCCGAGCGCAAGCAGCGGGTGCGCGAGGCGCTGGAGCGCGTCGGCATCGCCCATCGCGCCGGCCATCGTCCGCAGCAGCTTTCCGGCGGCCAGCAGCAGCGCGTGGCGGTGGCGCGGGCGCTGGTCTCGGCCCCGAAGCTGATCCTCGCCGACGAGCCCACCGGCAACCTCGACACGGCCAATGGCGAGGCGGTGATGGCGCTGCTGACCGAGGCGACGCGCAGCGGCGTCTCGGTGGTGATGGTGACGCACTCGCTCGCCCAGGCCGCCGCCGCCCAGCGCACCATCAAGCTGCTGGATGGCCGGGTGGTCTCCGAAACCCTGCTGGCCGCCTGACGCGGAAGGAACGCACCCATGTTCCAGAACTATCTCGCCGCCTCGCTGCGCAACCTGGCGCGCAACGGCCAGTACGCCGGGATCACCATCGCCGGCCTCGCCATCGCCTTCGCCGCAGCGATCCTGATCGGCCTCTACGTCCGCGACGAGCTCAGCTACGACAGTTGGGTCCCCGGCCACCAGCAGGTGTTCCTGGTTCGCCAGAAGATCACCGGCGCGCTCGCCAAGCCGATCGTCGAGGAGACCACGCCCGGGGCGTTGGCCGACCTGATGAAGCTCGACTTCCCGCAGCTGCAGTACGTCGCGCGACTGAGCGGCGGCACCTACCCGCCGGCCCTACGTCGCGGCGACATCAGCATCTCCGAGCGCCGATTCATCTGGGTCGATCCTGACTTTTTCAAGATCATCGCCCCGCCCGCCGTCGCCGGCGACCCTGCCACGGCGCTGGCGGCGCCGGACCATCTGGTTCTCACCCGCAGCGCGGCGCGCAAGTACTTCGGCCGCGACACGCCGATCGGCGGCGTGCTGCAGGTCGACGGCACGCCGATGAGCGTCGCGGCGGTCATCGAGGACTGGCCGACCAACAGCAACGTCTCCGGCGACGTGTTCGGCTCGTCGCTCGCGCCGCAGTCCCTGATCCCGGACATGACCAAGGCGGGCATGCTCTCCAACTCGCTGCAGACATGGATCAAGCTGAAGCCGGGTGCGGACGCGGCGACGGTCAGCGCAGCCCTGCCGGGCTTCGTTGCGCGGCGTATGATGCCGGCTGTCAACCGCATCGCGCCCGACGAACACCTGCGCATCCAGCTCTGGCTGGAGCCGATAACCGCCATGCACCTCGATCCGGTCGAGAGCGGCACGTTCGTTCCAGAGACCGACCCGGCTGTCGTCGCGGCCATCGGCGTCATCGGCGGCCTGATCGTCGTCGTCGCGGCGATCAACTTCGTCACCCTGATGACCGCCCGCGCCTCTCGGCGCGCGGTCGAGGTCGGGGTGCGCAAGGCGCTGGGCGCCGGGCGGCGGGACCTGTTCGTGCAGTTCATGGGCGAGGCGCTGGTCTATGTGGCCGTGGCGTTGATCGTGGCCGTGGCGATCGCGGAGATCGTGCTGCCGGGCCTCAACACGGTGCTGCAGCGCAAGATGACCTTCGACTACCTGGGCGACCCGGCCTTGCTCGTCACCATGCTCGTCGTTACCGCGGTGGTCGGCCTGCTCGCCGGAGTCTATCCAGCGATGGTGCTCTCGGCGTTTCGCCCTGCCTCGGTGCTGAAGGGCGGACCGATTGCAAACACCGGCGGCGGCGGGCTGCGGCAGGCGCTGGTGGTGACCCAGTTCTGCGTGCTGATCGTTGTGCTCCTGGCGGCGATCACCATCGCCCGCCAGACCGTCTTCGCGGTCAACGAGGGCACGCACGTGAAGCAGGATGCGGTCGTGTTGCTGTTTGCCTCCCCTTGCACGGACACGCTGCGCGATGCGGTGAAAGCCGTCCCCGGCGTCGAGAGTGCGGCCTGCTCGTCCCCGGGGGCGATCTCGCTGACCAACAGCATCGACAACGTCGTCGCCCACGGGCGCCGGGTGAATCTCGATTGGGCGCCGGTCGATTTCGGTTTCTTCGAAATCTACAAACTGCATCCGCTGGCGGGACGGACGTTCGCCGCCGACCACCCCGCCGACGACGGCGCCAATCACACGGACGACGCGCCGCCGATCGTCATCAACGAAGCAGCGGTGCACGCGCTCGGCTACTCCTCGGCGCAGGCGGCGATCGGGCAGGTGGTGAACTGGCACTTCCGGGCCATCAGCCTGAAGCTGGCAGGGTCCGGGCAGACCTCGCCCTACCGCTCATCGCAAATCATCGGCGTCGTCCCCGACTTCACCTTCGGCTCGGTGCGCGCCGCCATCCAGCCGACCTTCTTCTTTGTCGCTCAGAAGATCGACTTCCTGTCGTCTGTGGTCCTCAACATCCGCCTCGACCCGGCCCGCATGACCCAGACGCTGCCGCGGGTCGAGCGCGTCTGGAAGGACGTCAGCCACGGCCAGCCGCTGCAGGAGGTGTTCGCCAGCCAGTTCATGCTGCGGCTGTATATCAACACCATCATCCAGGGCGCCTTCGTCGCCGTCTGCGCGTTGATCGCGGTCTCGGTCGCCTGCCTCGGCCTCTTCGCGCTCTCGGCCTATACCGCCGAGCGGCGCACCAAGGAGATCGGCGTGCGCAAGGCCATGGGGGCCAGTTCCAGCGACATCCTGAAGCTGCTGCTCTGGCAATTCCTCTGGCCGGTGCTGGCGGCCAACCTGATCGCCTGGCCGATCGCGTTCCTGGTGATGAACTGGTGGCTGCAGGGCTTCGCCTACCGCATCGACCAGTCGCCCTGGACCTTCCTCGCCGCCGGCGCCGCGGCGGTCGTCATCGCGCTCGCCACCGTATTCTTCCAGGGCCTGCGCGTTTCGCGGGCAAAACCGGTCTCCGCGCTGCGCTACGAGTAGCGCTGCGGGCGCGTCCGCGGCCAAGCGCCGCCGTGATCAGGCCGCCGCCAAGCTGGACGGCGGCCTATGGGATCATATAACGGAAAACGCATGTCAGCTTCTTACGACGTCGCCGCGATCGGCAACGCCATCGTCGACGTCATCGCCCCGGCCGACGAGGCCTTCCTGGTCGGCAACGCTCTGACCAAGGGCTCGATGATGCTGATCGACGAGGCGCGCGCTCACGAGCTCTACGGCAAGATGGGCGCGGCGATCGAGGCTTCGGGCGGATCGGCAGGCAACACCGTCGCCGGGGTGGCGAGCCTGGGCGGGCGGGCGGCTTATGTCGGCAAGGTGGCGTCGGACCAGCTCGGCGACGTCTTCGCCCACGACACCCGCCAGATTGGCGTCCACTTCGAGACCAGCCGGCTGGCCGGCGGCGCGGCGACCGGCCGCTGCCTGATCAACGTCACGCCCGACGGCGAGCGCACCATGTGCACCTTCCTCGGCGCCTCGGTCGAGCTCACCGCGGCCGATGTCGAGCCCGACCTGATCATGGGCGCCGAGATCGTCTACCTGGAAGGCTATCTGTTCGACCCGCCAGAGGCGCGGCGCGCCTTCGCGAAGGCGGCGGGCCTGGCCAGGGCTTCAGGCCGCACCATCGCTCTGACCCTCTCCGACTCCTTCGTGGTCGAGCGCCATCGCTCGGGCCTGCGCGAATTCATCGAGACTGAGGTCGACCTGCTGTTCGCCAACGAGTCCGAGATCACCTCGCTGTTCGAGGTCTCCGATTTCGAGTCTGCCGCGCGCGCCGTGCAGGGCATGACCAAGATCGCCGCCATCACCCGCAGCGAGAAGGGCTCGGTGGTGGTGACGCCCACGATCCGCCACACCGTCGCGGCCTTCCCGGTGGCGAAGGTGGTGGACTCGACCGGCGCCGGGGACCAGTACGCCGCCGGCTTCATGCTGGCGCTAGCCCGCGGCAAGCCGCTCGACCACTGCGCCCGCCTCGGCGGTCTCGCCGCCGCCGAAGTCATCTCCCATTATGGCCCCCGGCCGCAGGTCTCGCTCGCCGAGCTCGCCGCCGCCAACGGCCTTTCCTGATCAGCTTAAGGACCGCCTCATGAGCCGTCGCACCAGCTACCTGTTCACCAGCGAGAGCGTCTCGGAGGGCCACCCGGACAAGGTGGCCGACCGCATCTCCGATACGGTGGTCGACGCCTTCCTGGCCGCCGATCCCTATGCCCGCGTCGCCTGCGAGACCATGGTCACCACCAACCGGATCATCCTGGCCGGCGAGGTCCGGGGGCCGGCGGGCGTGGTCGAGAGCCTCGAGGACAAGGTCCGCGCGGCGATCAAGGACATCGGCTACGAGCAGGAGGGCTTCCACTGGAAGACGGCGGACTACGCCTGCTACCTGCACTCGCAGTCGGCCGATATCGCCATGGGCGTCGATGCGGCCGGCAACAAGGACGAGGGCGCCGGCGACCAGGGCATCATGTTCGGCTACGCCACCGACGAGACGCCGGAGCTGATGCCTGCGACGCTGCAGTATTCGCACAACATCCTGAAGAGCCTGGCCAAGGCGCGCCACTCCGGCGAGCGACCCGAGCTCGAGCCGGACGCCAAGAGCCAGGTCACGCTGCTTTACGAGAACGGCCGGCCGGTGCACGCCGCGCAGATCGTGCTTTCGACCCAGCACCGCGACGGCCTCACCCCCGCCGATGTCGCTGATCTGGTGAAGCCCTACATCCTGAAGGTGTTCCCTGATGGCCTGGTCACCGACAAGACCGAATGGCACATCAACCCGACCGGCAACTTCGTCATCGGCGGACCGGACGGCGACTGCGGCCTGACCGGGCGCAAGATCATCGTCGACACCTACGGCGGCGCATCGCCCCACGGCGGCGGCGCTTTCTCCGGCAAGGATCCGACCAAGGTCGACCGCTCGGCCGCCTATGCCTGCCGCCACCTGGCCAAGAACGTCGTCGCCGCGGGCCTGGCGTCGAAGTGCACGATCCAGATCGGCTATGCGATCGGCGTCTCCAAGCCGCTCAGCTTCTATGTAGACCTGCACGGCGGCAGCGACGTGGACGCCGAGAAGCTGGAGAAGCTGCTGCCCGAACTGATCGGCGGGGCGACGCCGCGCGCGATCCGCGAGCACCTCGGCCTCAACCGGCCGATCTACGCCCGCACTGCCGCCTACGGTCACTTCGGCCGCGCGCCCGAAGCCGACGGTGGTTTCTCATGGGAGAAAACCGACCTTGCGGACGAGCTGCGGCGGGCGTTCTCCTAAGGGCCATGCTCCAGCTCTACTTCGCCGCCAACACCTGCGCCCTAGCCACCCACATCGCGCTGGAGGAGGCCGGGGCCGACTATTCGACGGTGCGGGTCGATTTCCGGTCGAACGAGCAGCGCGGCCCAGAGTATTTGGCCATCAATCCGAAGGGGCGTGTGCCAGCCCTGGTCGCCGACCGCGGCATCCTGACCGAGACGCCGGCGATGCTGGCCTTTGTGGCGCAGGCCTTCCCCGCCGCGGCGCTGGCGCCGCTGGATGACGCGTTCGCCTTCGCCCAGGTGCAGGCGTTCAACAGCTACCTCTGCTCGACGGTGCATGTCGCCCACGCCCACCGCATGCGCGGCTATCGCTGGACCGACGACGAGGCGGCGATCGCGGCGATGCAGCGGTTCGCGCCGCGCTCGGTCGGCGCCTGCTTTGCGCTGATCGAGCAGCACATGCTGGCCGGGCCCTGGGTGATGGGAGAGACCTACAGCATCTGCGACCCCTACCTCTTCACCCTGGCGCAGTGGATCGAAGGCGACGGCGTCGATCCGGCGACGATCCCAAAGGTGATGGCGCATCGCCAGCGCGTCTCGGAGCGCCCGGCCGTCCGCAGGGCGATCGCCGCGGAGCTGGCGCCGGCGTTCTGAGCCTCAGCGCTCCCGCACGTAAGGGAAGTTGTTCAGCAGCAGCGTGGCGCCGTCGATGTTGCAGGCGATGGCGACACAGGCGCGCAGACGCGGAGCTGTCTGTCTGGCATGCTCGGCGGCGCAGGACGACGAGAGTTAGATCGAACCGATGGCGACCACGCCGCTGACCCCATCAGCCCGCCCGGGCGCTGACCGTTGGGGCTATATCGAGCAGGGTCTCTACGACCACTCGCCATTCGACGTCTGGATCACCACGCTCATCCTCTTCGGCGTCCTCATGGGCGCCTACGTCACGGCGGCCTGGGTCGACCACGTTCCCTGGACCATCCACGACAGGTCGGGCGCGACTCTCGACCACCGCGCCTGGGTCGCCCTCAGCCTGACGCTGATCGTGTGCTGCGCGCTGGGCCTGCAGCGCTATTCACGGTTGATGGACCTGCGCGATACGGCCGCCTTCGCCCGCGCCCTGCGCACCGACGTGACCTGGACGCCAGTCTTCTCGACCCCCCGCCTGCGCCTGTTCACGGCGCTGGGGGCGGTCGTCGCCGGCGCCGCCATGTTGTCGTTCCAGCTGAGCGGGCAGGGCGCCGGCGCGCACGCGCTGGCCGTCGCCGCTTGGTTCACCTTCGCCGCGATCCTGGTGGGCGTGCTGTTCTTCCGCGGCGTCGAGCTCACCGGCGCGTCGGCCAGGCATGCGCGCGAAGTGGTGCGCACCGGCCTGCAGATCGATCTGCTGCGGATCGAGCAACTCTACCCCTGGGGACGCGCGGCCTCGCGCACGGCGCTGATCTGGTTCGCCGTCAGCGCCGCGACCCTGCTGCAGTTCGTGGGCGACCGCGGGTTCGATCCTTACACCATCGCCCTCGTCGTCGGGTGCGCGGCGATGGGCGCTTGGGTGTTCGTCGGTACGCTGGGGCTGATCCATCACGAGATCCGCCAGGCCAAGGCGAGCGAGCTGGAAGCGCTGCGCGCCGAGATCGCCGGGCTGAAGAGCCGCCTGCACGCCGATCCTGCCGCGCCGGCCAAACTCCAGAGCCTGCTGGCCTACGAAGCGCGCATCGAGAAGGCCCCCGAGTGGCCGTTCGACCAGACCATCCTGGTGCGGGTAGGCGCTTCGGCCCTGATCCTGACGGTGCCTTGGTTCGGCCAGGCCTTCGCCGGGCTGATGGTCGCCCAACTCGGCCATTAGTCAGCCGGTCTTGCTGTAGGCGTAGTCCTCGCGACCGCCGGGGCCGCCGCGCAGGCCGGGCGGAAACGGGGCGCGCGTAGCGTTCATCTGCCGATGCGCTTCGAGCGCCGCCTCGTCGGCCCACAGCTCGAGCAGCACCAGCCGGTCGGGATCGAGCGCGCTCTGGAACACCTCGAACTGCTCGCAGCCCGGCTCGGCCATCACTTCCTCGCACCGCCCCTTGAACGCCTGCAAGAACTCGCCGCCCTTGCCCGGCGCGGCGTTGATACTGATGATCAGCCGTAGCGACATGCTGTTTCCTTCGTCTAGCGCCCGGATCGTCGTAACCGCGGCGCCACGGTGTTGTCGCCCGCTTTCTGGCTAGCTCACGTCCATGACTTCGACCTCGCCGCCGGCCACGATCGCCACGTCCCCCACCGCCGCGCCCATCAGGGCCCGCGCAAGCGGCGAGACGTAGGAAATCCGGCCCTGCGCCGGATCGGCTTCGTCTTCGCCGACGATGCGGAACACCTGGCGCCGGCCGTCCTCGCGCTCGATCGCCACGGTGCGGCCGAACTGGACCTTGCCGTCCGGCGCAGACGCCTCGGACAGTTGCGCGGTGGCCCGGTGCGCCGACCAATAGCGCAAGTCGCGAGTCGCCCGCGCCATCGGCGTTCGGTCGACGCTGATGTCGCCGGCGCTCCTGGCGGCGGCGTAGGCCTCCTGCGCCTGCGCCAGCGCCTGCTCGATCGCCGCCAGCCCACTGGCCGTCACCAGGTTGGGATGCGGCGAGATCGGCCGGTCCGGCAGATCCGCGGCCTGGGACTCGAGGTCCTCTTCTCGGGTGAAGGCGACGGACATGGTCAGGCGCGCTTGTGGCCCCAGCTGCTGGGCTTGTCGTGCCGGGTCACCCGCCAGGTGGCGTCGTCCACCTCCAGCGCGCCGAAGCCGAACTCGACCTCGAAGCCCGACGGCGTGCGGGCGTAGAACGACACCATCTGGTCGTTGGTGTGCCGGCCCAGCGTCTGGGCGATCGGCGTCCCGGCCGCCAGCGCCCGCTCCAGCGCGAAGCCGACCGCGTCCAGGGTCGGGACCTGCAGCATGAAGTGGTGCAGACGCTTGGGCGTGGGGACCGGAAGCAAGGCCAGCGTGTGGTGACGTGGATTGCAGTGGTAGAACTCCAGCTCGAAGCTGGCGTTCGCACCCATCCGCATACGGATGGTATCCGAGAGCCGGAAGCCCAGCAGGTCCTGGTAGAAGTGGCGGGCGCCGCCAATGTCGCGCGTCGAGATCACCACGTGCCCAAGACCCTGGGCGCCGGTGACGAAGCTGGCGACGGCGGCCGGCGAGACAAACGGCGTTTCCGTGCGCAGCGTCGCGCCGTAGTAGATCTCCACCGCCAGGCCATCCGGGTCCTGACACGTCGCCAGGCCGAGCACGCCGCGTTCGGCGCGCAACGCCGGATCGCCGTTGCCGACCGCGACGCCGGCTTCGGCCAGCCGCTGCGCGACTGCGGCCAGTTCGGCGGCGCCAGCGACCTCGAAGCCGAGGTAGCTCACGTCGTCCGCCTCGCCGGTCTCGAGCGCGATGCGCCAGGCATGCTCGTCGAGCCGGAACCGCGGTGCGCCGGCCGCCGCCTCGCCCGGCATCAGGCCCAGCACGCCGGTTGCGAAAGCGCTCCAGGCATCGGGGTCCTTCACCTTCAGCCCGAGATAGCCAAGCGATCCGATGCTCATGGCGTCTCCTTGGTCGGTCCCGGCGCGCCATACTTGGCCGCCAGCCCGCCGCCGGCCGCCGCGCGGCCGATGCCGCGCACGGCGACGCCGGTGTCGAGGATGACCACGCTGCCGGTGGCCGGCCGGCTGTCGCGGCGCGAAGCGAGGAACAGGAAGCCTCCGGCGTAGTCGGCGGGCGTCGGCACAATGCCGAGCGGCACGTTGGGCGCGGCGGTGGCGGCGAGGTCGATGCCGCTGATCGACCGATCGGCCATCTCGAGCGCCGCAGGTCCCCGCAGATCGGTCTCGATCGGACCCGGCGCCACGCCGTTGACCCGGATGGCTGGCGCGAGTTCGTAGGCGAGCTGGCGGATCAGGCCGACGACGGCATGTTTGGAGGCGGTGTAGAGCGGCCCGCCGCCCGCCGGATCGAACCCGGCGCTGGACACCGTGAAGATCATCGCGCCGGCCGAGCGGACCAGCGCCGGCAGCGCGGCCTTGGCTAGATTGAGGTAGCCCTTGACGTTGACGTGGAACACCTCGTCGAACGCCGCATCGAGACGATCGGCGGGCAGCGCGTCGAGCGAGCGCGAATAGTCCCAGATGCCGGCGTTGCCGATGGCGCAGTCGAGCTTGCCGAACCGCGCCACGCAGGTCTCGACCGCGCGCTGGTTGTCGGCGAGGCTGCGCACGTCACCGGCGACGGTTTCGACCTTGTCCGCGAAGACGCGGGCCAGCGTGTCCAGCCGCTCAGCCGAGCGGTCCAAGACCGTCAGCCGCGCGCCTTCCTCAACGAACCGCTCGACGATCCCGCGGCCGAGCCCCGAGGCGCCGCCGGTGATCAGGATTACCTCGCCGTCCAGCCGGCCCATCGTGCGCCTCCCTGTCTAGAACAGCGTGCTCATGTTGGTGGCTCGGATCAGCGTCTGGTCCAGGAACAGGTGACGCCGGGCGATGCGGAAGCTCTCGCCCTCCCGCCGCAGCACGTCGGTGCGCCGGCCGATCCAACTGTCGACTTCGGTGTTCAGCCGCGTGCGGTAGAGGTGAAACGCGGCCTCGAGCGTGATCTCGTCGCCCGCCACGTCAAGAATTCGTACGTTGGAGACGAAGTGGCGCGAGCGGGAAGGCGGATCCTCCGACCAGGCCGACCCGGCCTCCAGCTTCTTCACCCGCATCTCCAGCATCGCGCGGTCGTCGTCGAAGAACGCCATGTCGCCGACCTTGGTGAACTCGCGCTCGATGTCGCTGTTGGTCACCGTGCGGCGGATCGGCATCCAGTAGTGGATGTCCTCGGCGATGAGCGCCAGCCAGTCGCGGTAGCGTCGCGCATCGAGCAGCGCCGCCTCGGCGTAGAGGAACTGCTCGACCTCGAACTGCAGGAGCGCGCGCTCGGCGAGGCTCAGCGGCGCGGGCGCTGTCGCTGCCTCGGCGGCGACTTCCAGGGCGCTCATCAGACCGCGCCCTCCGGCGCCGGCGAGTGCCGCGCCCGCAGCTCCGCCCAGTCGCGCGCCGCCATCCACTCGGTCCAGGAGCGATAGAGCCAGCGCTGGGCGTGCTCGTTGATGCGGGTGTCGATGAAGCGCTGGCCGTGCTCGTCGACCGTCACCCGGTCGTGGCCCAGACCCATCTTCAGAGTCTGGCCGAGCTGGCGGCTGGAGAAACCCACCGATGCGCGCGTGCTCTGGCTCCAGTTCTCGCCGTCATCCTGCTCCAGCAGGCCGCCGGGACCGAACAGGTGGATCGCGGTCCACACCGCCACCTTGCGGTACGAGGCCGGCGCGTCCTTGGGCACGATGGTGAACCACCACAGTTCCGTCTTCGAGGGCCCACGCGGCAGCCGCAGGCACACCTGCATCCCGCCGAGCGTGATCCACAGGTTGGGGAAGATGTTCGGGTGGCCCATGCTGCGCACGCCCGATGCGCCCATGAGCTCGGCCCCAAGGCGAGGGCGAATGCGCTGGCTGTTGGCGGGCGCCGAGCGCGACGCCTCGATGCGCTCCTCGTCCGACATCAGGTCGATCTGCGTCTGTCGCTCGCTCGGCAGGCCGGGGCCGCTGATCGCGTGGCCATACTCGCCCAGCATCACCAACTGATTGTTCGGATGCAGGATTTCGGCCGGCTTGAAGATGCCGGCGCTGCCCGCCGAAGCGTGGCTGTACATGACGTGGTACCAGTCGAACAGGTTGTCGACGGCGATCTTCCAGTTGCAGTCGATGACGTTCTTCTGGATGCCGTCGATCACTTCCACATCGCCGTAGCTGCAGATCATGCCGATGCCGGTGCGCCCCACATCGCCCAGGTAATCGTGCAGCGAGGGCGCGTCGGGCGCCATGGTGGCGAACCAGAAGCCGAGGTAGCTGTCGACCTGCGCGGCCTTCACCAGCCCCAGCTGGCTGCGGTCGAGATCGCCGTGGAAGTAGCTCGACTGCCCGGGGACGCCGATCAGCTTGCCGTCGAGCGCATAGTTCCAGCCGTGATAGCTGCAGACGAACGACTTGGCGGCGCCCTGCTCGGCGCGGCACAGCGCGTTGCCGCGGTGCCGGCAGGTGTTCAAGAGGACGTTGACCTCGCCATCCTCGCCGCGCACGCAGATGACCTGGTCTTCGCCGATGTAGTTGATGAAATAGTCGCCGACGTTGGGGATCTGGGAGTCGTGGCACATGAAGTTCCAGCCACGCGCGAAGATGCGCTCCAGCTCCAGCTGGTAAAGCGCCTGGTCCGAGAGCACCCGCCGATCGAGCCATCCGGCCTCGGCGTCGAACAGCGCCAGGATCGAGGCCCGATCCCAGCCTTGCTCGACGCCCGTCGCGCCATCCGCCATCTGCATCCTCCCGCCGCAACGCAGCGTCATTCAGCGCGCCTCTTCTTCGGAAGCGTCTCAGACACTCACGCTACCCCAACCGGAAGCGCTGGGTGAGCCCAGATCGTCTTTCGGCCGGTTTGCCTCGGCCATGGCAGGGCGTTCCTACCCGCCGCGTACATACTGCAGGAATTCCTGGCGGGTGCGAGGGTCGTCTCGCACCACGCCCAGCAGCGTGCTGGTGGTCAGCGAGGAGCCAGGCGTGTTGACGCCGCGCATGGTCATGCAGCTGTGCTCCGACTGGATCACCACGCCGACGCCGCGCGGCTGCAGCACTTCACAGATCGCCTCCGCGATCTCCGCCGTCAGCTTCTCCTGGATCTGCAGCCGCCGCGCGAAGCCCTGCACCACCCGAGTCAGCTTCGATATCCCGACCACACGTCGTTCCGGCAGGTAGCCCACCGCCGCGCGCCCCAGAAACGGCAGCATGTGGTGCTCGCAGAAGCTGACCACCGGGATGTTGGTCAGCACGACCAGTTCGTCATAGCCGCCGACCTCGTCGAACGTGCGCTGCAGATACTCGCGCGGGTCGGCCGCATAGCCGGCGAACAGCTCCTCGTATGACCGCACGACGCGCGCCGGCGTCTCGACCAGCCCCTCGCGATCGGGATCGTCGCCTGCCCATTGGATCAAGGTACGCACGGCCGCCTCGGCCTGTTCGCGGCTCACTGGCCTTGCCGTATCGCTCATCGCATCGCCCTCGTCGCGCCGCCGCCAACGCCGGCGAGCAGAACCCGAACGTGCGAAAGCTGAAGCTGATCCCTGAGCGCGAGCGGGCACGCGGCTGGTTTGACAGCGAGCCTCGTCTCCTGTTCGTGGGCTGGGGTGGGCCTGCCGCGACGAACGGCGATCGGATGGTCCGCGCGGAGGGGCCGGCGCGTGCAGGAATACGATCTCATCATCGTCGGCGGCGGCATCGGCGGCTCGGCGCTGGCGACCGTGATGGCGCGGGCCGGCAAGTCGGTGCTGCTGCTGGAACAGTCGCTGGTCTTCGAGGACAAGGTGCGCGGCGAGTGGATTGCGCCCTGGGGCGTCGCGGAGGTGAAGCGGGTCGGCCTTTACGACCTGCTGATCGAGGCCGGCGGCCACCACGTCACCCGCCACATCACCTATGACGAGACGCTGGAGCCGGCCGCAGCGGAGGCCGCCAGCCTGCCGCTGGGCGCGTTCACGCCCGGCGTGCCGGGCCCGCTCTGTCTGCGCCATCCGGTGCACTGTCAGACCCTGTTCGACGCGGCTGCCAAGGCCGGGGCCACGGCGCTGCGCGGCGTGCAGGTGGCGCAGGTGTCGGTCGGCGAGCATCCCAGCGTCACCTACGAGCTCGATGGCCAGACCGTTCAGGCGAGTTGCCGGCTGCTGATCGGCGCCGATGGGCGCACCTCCCAGGTGCGCGAGGCGGCCCACATCGTCCTGCACCAGGACAAGCCGCATCACTGGTTCGCCGGCCTGCTGGTGGACGGCGCCGACGGCTGGAGCGCCGACGTGCAGGCGATCGGCACCGAGGGCGACTTCGGCTTCCTCGCCTTCCCGCAAGGCGGCGGACGGGTGCGGGTCTACGGCGGCTACGCGCTGGAGCAGAACCAGCGCTTCCGCGGACCCGATGGCGCCCGCCGGTTCCTCGACGCCTTCGCGCTGAGCTGCAGCCCAGATAACCGCCACCTCGTCGCCGGATCGCCGGCCGGGCCGCTGTTCAGCTATTTCAACAACGATTCCTGGACCGATGAGCCCTTCGCCAAGGGCGTGGTGCTGGTCGGCGACGCGGCCGGCTGGAACGACCCGATCATCGGCCTTGGCCTCTCGATCACCTATCGCGACGTGCGGATCGTGTCCGAGCTGCTCAAGGCCGACGACGACTGGGCCGCGCTGTCCTTCGCCAGCTACGCGGAGGAGCGCGCGGAGCGGATGCGCCGGCTGCGCTTCGCGGCCAGCCTGCAGGCGGCCATCGACATGGAGTTCGGCGAGGCCGCCAAGGCGCGTCGGCGGAGGATCTTCGAGAAATCCCTCTCCGATCCGAGCTTGCGGGCCCACGGCTTCGCCGTCATGGCCGGCCCCGAGGCGCTGCCGCCGGAGATGTTCACCGAGGAACACCGCGCCCGCGTCATGGGCGCCTGAGGAGCCGCCGCCATGACCGCCGCCATGACCCTCGACCAGATCACCCGATACAACGCGGACTGGCTGCAGGCCTGGACCGACAAGGACGTGACGCGCCTGCTCACGTTCTATGCCGAGGACTGTGTCTACAAGGACGCGCAGACCGCCGCCGGCCTCACCGGCCACGCGGCGCTCAGCGCCTACCTGACCGGCCTTTTCGCCGCGACGCCCGCCATGACCTACACCCCCGACGAGGTCTGGCCGATCGCGGGCGGCTTCTGCGGCCGCTGGTACTGCGAGATCGCCGGCGTCGGCCGCATGCGCGGGTTCGACCTGGTGATCCTGGACGGCGACCGCATCGCGCTCAACGAGGTCTATGTGCATCAGCTGGGCGCATGACCTCGGGCCCTGACATCCGCCGACCCGGCGCGGCCGACGCGGCCTGGCTGACGGCGGTGTTGCAAAAGGGCGGCGTCGATGCGGTGGTGAAGCGCTTCACCGCCGCCAACGTCGGCACCGGCCAGATCGGCGACAGCGTCCGCTTCCAGCTCGACTACGCGCGCCGCGGCGACGATGCGCCGGCCTCGCTGGTCGGCAAGTTCCCGTCGGCCGGCGAAGAGAGCCGCGCCACCGGCGTCGCGCTCGGCAACTACCTGCGCGAGGTGCGGTTCTATCAGCTGCTGGCGCCCACGGCGCTGATCCATACGCCGCGCTGCTACTTCACCGACGTCGACGAGGCGACCAGCGAGTTCGTGCTGATGATGGAGGACCTGGCGCCGGCCGAGCAGGGCGACCAGCTGCGCGGTGTCACTCTCGAGCAAGCCCGGCTGGCGGTGATCGAGGCGGCGAAGCTGCACGCCTCGCACTGGGGCGACGAAGGCCTCGATGAACTGCCGTGGGTGTCGAACGCCAAGGCCGCGCCGCCCAGCGCCGCGACGCCGGGCGCGGTCGCCAACCTCTGGGGCGCGTTCAAGCAACGCTACGGCCCGCGCCTGCGGCCGCCTTGGGTCGACGCCGGCGACCGTCTCACGTCCCGTTTCGCCGCCATCGCCCAGCAGCACGATGGCCCGCGCTGCCTGACCCACAACGACTATCGCCCCGACAACATGATGTTCGGCGGCCCGCACGGCGGCTATCCGCTGACGGTGCTGGACTGGCAGTCGTTCGCCTATGGCGCCGGCCCGACCGACCTGGCCTACTTCCTGGCCGGCGCGGTGTCGCCGCAGGTGCGCCGGGCGCACGAGCCGGAGTTCCTGGCGCTTTACCTGGCGACGCTCACCCAGCACGGCGTCACCGGCTACGGCATGGACGACCTGAAGCGTCACTACGGCCAGGGCGGCTACCTGCTGTTCCTCACCGCCTTCTTCGCCGCGATGATCGTCACCCAGACCGACCGCGGCGATGAAATGTTCCTGCAGATGATCAGCGGCGCGGTCGATCACATGCTGGATCACGGCGCATTGGAAGGCTGAGACCTGCGCCGCCCGCGCTATCGCCGGGGCTCGCTCGGAGGGCCGCGTCACTAGCGGGAATGTTTCACGTGAAACCGCAATTCACCGTAAATAACGGCGCCCGGCCCGTTGCGCGGCTGGAAAAACCAATCTCCGAAGTCCACTCGATGCATCCCGATCTCCCAGGCTCGCGAAGAGTCCGCCAGGCTGGCAATTACTACAAGTAACGATCAATGTCAAGGCCGCGCCGCCGCGAGACGGCGCGCCAGGGTGCGAGCATCCGCGCCGGCGTTGTCGGCCAGGGTGTCGAACAGGCCCAGCCCCCAATAGACGTTGACCAGCGGAAAGGCGCCGCTGAGGTA
>DATNIH010000242.1:0-14777 GCA_035604515.1 Caulobacteraceae bacterium
GAGCTCTACCTGTTCTCGTCGGACTATCCCCACGCCGAGGGCGGCCGCGACCCGATCGGCCGCTTCGAACGCTCGACCGCGGCGTTGGACGCGGCGGCGAAGGCGCGGTTCTTCGCGCAGAACTTCCTGGATCTGTATCCGAACGCGGCCGCCCGAGGTTTTCGGTCCTCCGCCGCAGCCATTGATCGCCCCGGCGAAGCAGCGCCGAGTAACTTCCTGCTGGACACTAGTCGCGCTCTCACATAACGCTGTTGTTAACTTTTCAGTAACTCTAGGCTAATCGCGTCTAGGTCGAAATCGCCTTGGCGCTGGTTTCGGCACTGGCGATCGCGGGATTGTCCGCCTCGCCGGCGGGCGCCGTCACGGTGGTCAACGGCAGCTTCGAGGCCGTGCAGATCACCAGCTCGTTCAGCTCCAATCCGGCTGATATCCCCGGTTGGACCCACAGCGGCGATGTTGGTGACGCCCTGTTGTGGAACGCCACTTTCCCGGTCTGCTGCGGCGGCGCCGGCACCGCCAAGACCGGAGACGGCAACCAGTTCGTCACCATGGGCGGAGGCTATGGACCGTTCGGCAGTTCGGCCTGGTCGCAGACGCTCACCGGCCTGACCGTCGGGAAGACCTACGTCGTCGACTTCAAGACGGCCGCCGAAGGGGAGACCGCAACCCAGCAGCTGACGGTCGGCCTCACGAGCGGCTCATCGACGCCGTCTGAACTTTTTACCACGATCCCGACCAGCACCCTGTTCTGGCAGGACTGGGGCTCGGACAGCTACGATTTCGTGGCGTCCGCAACGTCAGCGACGCTGCAATTCTCGGTGACGAACCAGCAGTTCGACGTCGGCCTGGACGCCGTCTCGGTCAGCGCCGCCGGGGTCCCCGAAGCCGCGACCTGGACGCTGATGCTGCTGGGCGTCGGCATGATCGGCGCCGGCGCGCGGCTGGCCCGCCGTAAGGACGGCCTGGCCCCAACCGCCTAGCCGGGCCGCCCGCTGCGCGAAGCGGCGAAGCGCGGCTTCGCCACACCTGTCACTCCGTTCCAGGACTCGATCCGCCGCGGCGGCCGCGCCGCTCGGTTCGAGAACCGGGCGCCGTCGCGCGCCGTCGGCTAGTCTGTGGGCTCGCTACTCGGGGAAAGGCGCTGCAATGACTGACTCTCACGGACCTCACCTCCCACACCTGCCTCACCTGCCTCACCTGAGGCTGCCTCACCCGCACCTGGCGCGGCGGAAGACCGAACGCGCAGCCCTCACCACCGACGAGCACGTCGGCTTCAACGGCAGGCTGGCGGTGCTCATCACCCGAAGCGTCGGATCGATGTGGTGCGCGTACGTCTTCGCGGCGATCGCCCTGATCAGCCTGCCCGACGCCGTCCATCAGGGTACAGTGGCGGTGGTCTCCTGGATCTCGCAGACCTTCCTGCAGTTGGTGCTGCTGTCCGTGATCATGGTCGGCCAGCAGGTGCTGGCGAAGGCGTCCGACAAGCAGGCGCTGCAGACCTTCAAGGACACGGAAGCCGTCCTGGAACTGACCGACCAGATTCACCGGCTCATCGAGCTCAACAACCGGCTGACCGACGAAATCCACCACGTCGTCGCGGAACCGCCGGCGCCGCCGGCCACGTCCGCGCCGGCTTAGGGGGCTCGCGTCAGTGGCGCCTCGGGAAGCGCCCAGGCGGCGAGCGACGCTGCTTGACGCTGCGCCACCGATGACGCGGCGCGCCGTTGTCGGCTAGAGACGCGGCATGACCCAGCCTCCCTTCGACTACACCGGCCGCGTGGCGCTGATCACCGGCGCCTCCTCCGGCATCGGCTATCGCCTGGCGCAGGACCTCGCCCGCGCCGGGGCCAAGGTGGTGGTGGCCGCGCGCCGCACCGACCGTTTGGCCGCGCTTGTGGCCGAGATCGAGGCGGCGGGCGGCCAGGCGCTGGCGCTGGCCATGGACGTCACCGACGAGGCCTCGGTGGTCGCCGGCTACGACGCCGCCGAGGCCGCGTTCGGGCCCGTCGACACCGTCTACGCCAACGCCGGCATGAGCATCATGGGCCTGGCGCTGGACCTGCCGGTCGCGGCCTGGGACGAGATCATGGGGGTCAACCTGCGCGGCGTCTTCATCACCGCCCGCGAAGGCGCCCGGCGGATGATCAAGGCCGGCTCGAAGGAAAGCCGGCGCGGACGCATCGTGCTGGTGGCCTCGCTGGGCGCCCACAAGGTGCTGCCGGGCCTCACCCCCTACTGCACCTCCAAGGCGGGCGTCGCGATGATGGGCCGCAGCATGGCGCGCGAGTGGGCCAACCAGGGCATCAACGTCAACGTGATCTGCCCCGGCTACCTCGAGACCGAGCTCAACAGCGACTGGTTCGCCTCCGACGGCGGCAAGAAGCAGGTCTCCACCTTCCCGCGCCGCCGGCTGATGAGCGAGGGCGACCTCGACCCGATCCTGCTCTACCTCGGCGCCGACGCCTCCGCCGGAACCACCGGCTCGGCCTTCAATGTCGACGACGGGCAATCGCTGTAGGGCCGCGTACTCATTAGGTTGTGGGCGCCGAGTTTCGCAGAGAAGATCGCCTCGTCTGAAAGCATTCAGCCGGCCACACGACAGATTTGCCGCGCCGCGCGCGAAGTGTAGTCCCAGCCGACTAGCCATTCGCTCCGACTGAAGTCATCATTCGTGAGTCGCGCACGACTACAGACCGGAACCTAGCGTTGAGCAACACCGTCGGCGCAACGTCTCGGGGAGGCCAATAGATGGCCGGCGAGCGCGACGCCGACGGTCGCGGCCACCTCTGGTCTCCGGTGGACTCGGCGCGGCGCGCCATCGCCCGCTCGCACGAAAACATCGTACAGTCCTGGGAGGGAGCGCAGTTCGCCGAGCCCGAAGAGCCCAGCCTCGGTCGGCGGCTGCTCGAATACTGGCGCATCGTCTGGAAGTACAAATGGCTGATCGCAGCCATCGTGGCGGTCTCGCTGGCCTGCGGCTTCGCCGCCACCGTGCTGACGCCGAAGGTCTACACCGCAAGCACCACGATCGAGATCGACCGTGAGGCCAGCGATCTTGTCGGCAAGGGCGATGTCCCGTCGGTGGAACAGGGGGCGCGCGACGCGGAGTTCTTCGAAACCCAGTACGGCTTGCTGAAGAGCCGGTCGCTGGCGGTGCGCGTCGCGACGTCGGAGAATCTGGCGAGCAACCCGGGGTTCCTTCGCGCCATGGGGATCAGCCCCGGCCAGGACCCGAAGGCGACCCTGGCCGCGATCACCGGCTTTCTGGAGCAGGGACTGAGCATCTCCCCGGTCCGCGACTCCAGGCTTGTCGTCCTCTCCTTCGACAGTCCCGATGCGGCGCTTTCCACGCGCATCGTCAACGCCTTCGCCGACAACTTCATCTCCTCGAACCTGCAACGCCGCTTCAACGCCTCGGCGTACGCGCGCAGCTTCCTGGAGCAGCGACTGGCCGAACTGAAAGCCAGGCTGGAGGACTCCGAGCGTCAACTCGTGGCCTACGCCACCCAGCAGCAGATCATCCAGGTCGGCCAGCCCGCCGCCGGCAAGGACGCGCCGCCGCAATCGCTCGACATGACCAATCTGGGCGGGACGGACGAGGCGTTGACGACTGCCCAGACCAACATGGTGCTGGCGCAGCAGCGCTGGCGAGGGACGCAGGCCGCGCCGGGGCTTGCTGCGCCTGACATCCTCGCCGATCCGACCGTGCAACAGCTTCGCCAGGAACGGGCGACGCTGGAGGCGCGGTACCAGGAGCTGCGCAAGATCTACAAGCCGGACTATCCCGACATGCTGCAGCTGAGGGCGCAGATCGAGGATATCGACGCCCAGCTGAACGCCGCGAGCGACACCATCCGCCGGTCACTCCAGACCCAGGCCGACACGGCCGCTCATCAGGTAGCCGCGCTCGAGGATCGGGTCTCGAAGCTGAAGACCTCAGTGCTCGACGAGCGCCGGCGCGAGATCCAGTACAACATATTGCAGCGCGAAGCCGAGACGACCCGCACGCTGTATGACGGCCTGCTGCAGCGCTACAAGGAGATCGGCGTGCTGGGCGGCGTCACGACCAACAACGTCTCGATCGTCGACAGCGCTACGCCGCCAGACGATCCCTCCAAGCCCGACCCAGCGCACAACCTCTTCGTGGCCGGCGCGACCGGCCTCGGCTTGGGCCTGATGATGGCCTTCCTGCTGGAGACGCTGGATCAGGCGATCCGCAAGCCGATCGATGTCGAGAACAAGCTCGGGCTGGCCGTGCTCGGCAGCGTGCCGCTGCTCGAGAGGGGCATGCAGCCGCTGGAAGCGCTCGCGGACCTGCGCTCGCCGTTCTCGGAGGCCCACCACTCGATCCGCACCAACCTGGCCTTCGCCACCAATGCTGGCACGCCGAAGGTTCTGGCCCTCACCAGCGCGCTGCCGGAGGAGGGCAAGTCCACGACGTCGTTCGCGCTTGCCCAGGGCTTCGCGCGGATCGGGATGCAGGTGCTGCTGGTCGAACTCGACCTGCGCAATCCCAGCCAGCACAGGACGTTCGGCGCCAGCAACCGCGTCGGCGCCTCGAGCCTGCTGAACGGCGATGTTCGGCTCCGAGCCGCGGTGCAGGCGACCGATTGGCCCAACCTGTTCCTGGTCCCCAGCGGGCCCCTGCCGCCGAGCCCAGCCGAACTGCTGGAGGGACCCAGACTCGCCGCCCTGGTGCGAGAGGCCGCCGAACTGTTCGACATCGTCATCCTCGACGGTCCGCCGGTCATGGGCCTGGCCGACGCGCTCCTGATCGCCTCGGTGGCCACCGGGGTGATCCTCACCATCGAGGCCGGGCGGACGAACCGCACCCAGGCGCGGGCGGCGATCCGGCGCCTGCGGCGGGCCAATGCGCGCTTCCTCGGCGCGGCGCTGACCATGTTCGATGCCCGCAAGACACCGTACGACGGCTACGAGTACACCTACGAGTACGACTATCGCGGCGACGGCCGCACGCTGCAGCCCGCGAACGACCCGGCGGCGATGACCCAACGCCGTCCGCGACAAGTCTCGCCGACAGCATGAGGGCGGCGCTCCTGGACCTCAAACCGAAGGCGGCCTTGGCGGCCCGGGCGGATCGGACCGCTCGTCCACTGAAGGTGCTGCATGTGCTCGACAACCTCGGCATGGGCGGCGCCGAGACCTGGCTCATGGCCCTGCTGAAGCACTGGCGCGAGCAAGGCCCGGACGCGCCGCAGGTCGAGATCCTCGCCACCGGCGGCAAGCCGAGTGTCTACGACGAGGAAGCGATCTCGCTGGGCGCCCGCATCCACTACGTCCCCTACACCCGCTCGACGGCGCTCAGCTTCGCCGGCGCCTTCAGGCGCATCCTGCGGCAAGGTCGATTCGCCGCCATGCACGATCACCAGCACTTCATCAGCGGCTGGCATTTCCTGATCGGACTGGGCGCCCTGCCGCCGGTGAGGATCACCCAGGTGCACAATCGGCTCGCGTACCTGGAAGTGAACTATCTGACGACGCCGGCGCGGCGAACGGTGGCGAAGATCGGCAGCGGACTGATCTCGCGCCTCGGCACCTTCGTTGGCGGCACGTCGGAACAAAGCCTGCGCGAGTACGACTTCGCCCGACTGCACGATCCAAGGGGCGCCGTCCCCAGCGGGGCGCTGTACTGCGGACTGGACCCAATGCAGTTTGCCGGCGGGCGCGCCGAGGCCCACGCAGGCGTTCGCGAGGAGTTCGGATGGCCGGCGAATGCAAAGATCGTGCTCACGGTCGGTAGGATCGATGAGTTCGCCGAATTCGATCATCCGCTGAATCAGAAAAACTCCGCCTTCGCCGTGGCCGTTGGCATCGAGCTGGCGCGACGCGATCCCGACATTCGCGTCCTGTTGGCTGGCGATGCGAGTGCGGTCACGGAAGCGCTGCAACGGCGAGTCTGCTCCGCCGGGGTGGCGAACCGGATCGCCTTCGCTGGTCGCAGGCGCGACGTCGGCCGGCTGATGAAGGCGAGCGATGCTCTGCTGTTCCCCTCGCGCACCGAGGGCCTGGGCATGGTGGCAGTGGAGGCCCAGGCCGCCGGCCTGCCCGTCCTCGCATCGACCGCGGTGCCCCGCGAGTGCGTCGTGATCCCGGACGCCGTGCGGTTCCTGGGCCTCGACGAAGGCGTCTCGGCATGGGTTGAGCATCTGCGCTCGCTGCTCGCCTCGCCGCGACCAGACCCGATCGCCGCCAGCGGGCTGATCGCCTGCTCACCGTTCTCGATCGAGCACTCCGCGGCCGCGCTGGTTCAACTGTACCGCGGCGACGCGCGCCAACCGCAGCTCCAAGACTTCTCCAGCGTCGTCCGCGCTCACGCGGATCTCGCGAAGATGGTGACCTCGTAGGGACGCGTCGAGTCCTCAACTACCTCGGCAAAGACTTCAGCGAATTGGGTCTGCAGCAGACGCTTCCAATCGTCGAAATGGAGGAAGCTCTCGCCCCCGGCAGGCAGCCCCGAGACCAGGACGATGATGCCGCCCTGGGCCAGGTGCCGATCGAGCACCTCGCACACAGCAGCGCTCGACCGACGCGGCAGATAGTAGAGCACCTCGGCGCAGAACAGCACGTTGAAGGTGCGGGCCAGATTCAGCCGCCTGACGTCCTCACGCACGAACGTCAGATTCGGCGTCGCGAGGTTGCGCGCCCGCGCCGTCGTGATCGCCTCGAACGACAGATCCACCGCCGTGACCTCTTTGAAGGCGCCCGCGAGCATGCCGGAGAACACGCCGATGCTGCAGCCGATCTCCAGCGCCCCTCCGCTCCCCCGCCGCCACTCCAGGGCGCGATCCAGAACGCGGCGATACTTGACCTGCTCGTACTCGCTGGTGCGGTAGCTCCACGGGTCTCCAGCCTCGAGATAGAGCCGCTCGAACTCGTAGCGGCGGTCGCCGCTTTTTGAGAGGTAGTTGAATTTGTTCAAAAATCCGTAGAGCAAGGCGCGCGGTGGCGTCCTGAGCGTCAACGTGTCAGCGAGCAATCGTAACGCGCGGATCATCGGCGAAATGCTCTGCAAAGAAATGCGACCGCTCCCGCGGCGCTCTTTGCACCATCAAACCTTCGACAGGAAACCGCTCGAAGAAGCGACGCGCGGTCCCAATCGGCGATCGCTTCCGGCCAGCCTCGGTCCAGACGAATAGATAGCCAAACATGGCCGACATCAGCTTGCGCAGCGACCGCGGACGGTGCGGCTGCACGAAGAAGTCGATCTGGCTCTGATGGAAGTCCAGACTCGCTGCGCGCCTGGCCAGGAACGGGCGCGCGTCGATCAGCACGGCGCTCTCACCCTCGAAATGCCAGCTGAAGAACGCCTGCGGCACGCGTCCGCAGAATGAGAAAAGCGAACCAGGGTAGGCCGTCGCCTCCGCCGCAGCCATCGCCCCCTGGTGCGCCCACCTGTGAGCGGGGTGGCCATAGCCTCCCCGCGGCCCATGGGTCAGGATGAGAGCCGGCTTCTCGTCGAGAATGATCGCTCCGAGCTGACGAGCGAGGCGCTGCTCGTCCCAGACGGGATCGTTGGTAACCGAAGGTGCGCCAACATCGGGAAAACCCAGGAAAACGACCTTCTTGACCCCCAGGTTCAGCGCCGAGCGCTCCAGTTCCCCTCGCCGCCGCCCAGCCGGCCCACTGGCGGCGACTGCGCCTTCCCCGTCTGTCAGGCAGACGAGCGTAATCTCGAAGCCTTTGTCGGCGCACAGGCACAAGGTCCCCGACACGAACAACTCGTCGTCCGGATGGGCGACGACCACCAGAACCGAGCCCGCCTGAGTTTCGGCCATGGAGGCAGGGACCGTCGTCACGCGCTGGTTGCCTGTCGCTGGACGACTGGGATGTGCAAGGCGCCGGCATCCTCAGCACGGCGGCAGCCAGAGCGCGGAGGGCGAAGAACGCCTGGGCGGGAATCGGTCTTGAGCAACGGACTCAGTCTGCCCCAGACCGGCCCGGCGGCAATCCCGCACGCGGTAGCCGAACAGAGCCGCGAGCGAGGTGAACGCTGCTGCGCGAAGCAAGTGACGCTCCCGTGCGCCTCAGTCTTCCCCCGGTCTCAACTCGCCGAGTATGGTCGGGATCAGTTCGCAGACGGTGGGGTGGATGTGCACCGCGTGCTGCAGCGTCTGGTAGGGCGCCTTGGCGTACATGACATCGAGGATGGCGTGGATCGCTTCATCGCCCCCGGTTCCGAGGATGGCGCCGCCGAGGACCTCGTGGCTGTCGGCGTCGACCACGATCTTCATCAGCCCTTGCGTCTCGCCCTTCTCCACCGCGCGGCCGACCTGGGTCATCGCCCGCGCGCCGACCAGGATGCGTTTGCCGGCGGCTCTGGCCTCGGTCTCGCTCATGCCGGCGCGGCCAAGCGGCGGGTCGGTGAAGAGGGCGTAGGCGCCGATGCGGTCGCTGACACGGCGGTTGGCGCCGTCCAGCAGGTTGTCGGCGACAATCTCGTAGTCGTTGTAGGCGGTGTGGGTGAAGGCGCCCTTGCCGTTGCAGTCGCCGAGCGCCCAGACCCTGGCGGCGCTGGTCTGCAGCGCATCGTCGACCACAATGTAGCCGCGCCGGTCGACCTCGACTCCGGCCGCCTCCAGACCCAGGTCGTCCGTGTTCGGTCGGCGCCCCACTGCCAGCAGCACGTGCGATCCCACCACTTGCGGCGCGCCGGCCTCGCAATCGACGCCAACGCAGATGTCCGCGCCGCGCGGCTCGAAGCGGATGCACTCGGCCGCCAGCCTGATCTGGATCCCCTCGGCTTGCAGGGCCTGCCTGATCGCCTCCGATACCTCGGGGTCTTCGCGCTGGATCAGGCGCGGCATCATCTCGATCACGGTGACCTGGGCGCCGAAGCGGCGATAGATCTGGGCGAACTCCAGGCCGATGTAGCTGCCGCCGACCACCACCAAATGCCGCGGCAGTGTGTCGAGTTCGAGTAGGCTGGCATTGGTGAGGATCGGAACCTGGTCGACCCCCGGCATCGGCGGCACGTTGGCCCGGCCGCCGACATTGATGAACACCTTGTCGGCGATCAGCACGTCGTCGCCCAGCTGGACCTGGCGAGGGGCGACGAAGCGGGCGTGGCCCTTGAACACCGTGCAGCCCGGTTGGTCTCTGACGTACTCTTCCAGCCCCTCGCGCCGGGCGTTCACCACCCCGTCCTGCCGCGCCTTGACCCGCTTCATGTCGACCGAAACGGCGCCGCCCAGCACGACGCCGAACTCGGCGGCCCGCCGCGCCAGATGCGCGGCGTGAGCGCTGGCCACCAGCGTCTTGGTCGGCGTGCAGCCGGTGTTGACGCAGGTGCCGCCGAAGAGGTCGCGCTCAATGATGGCGACCTTCTGGCCGGCCTGGGCCAGGCGCACGGCCAGCGGCGGCCCGGCCTGGCCGGCGCCGATGACGATGGCGTCGAAGGTCTGGGTCACAGCCATCTCACGATCAGGAACGCGCCGCCGATGGCGCACAGGTCCTCGATCAACGCGATCGGCCAATCGCGCCCGCCGATCGCCTTGACCAGCCGCCCGCGCGCCTCGGCGCCGCCCAGGGTCCCGATCACCGCGCCTGCAACGCCGGCGATCAGGGCGACGACCCAGAGGCCGCCGCCGCTCAGGCCGATCGCTGCGCCGCAGAGCGCGCCGCTGGCGATGCGGGCGGTAAAGCCCGGCAGCGCCTTGCGGCTGGGCGTGTTCGGCAGCTTGTCGAACACCAGCTCGGCCAGAGCCAGGGCGGTCAGGATGTAGGGCGTGACCCGCGCCCCCAGGAACGCCAGCGGCGAGCCCTTCAGGTGCAGCCAGCCGAGGCACGCCGCCCAGCTGACCAGCGCCGGCGCGGTGAAGGTGCGCAGCCCGCAGACCACGCCGATCAGCAGAGCGAAGAGATAGACCATTTCAGCCTCCGGTGACCGCCAGGACCGCCTCGCGGATCTTGGCCTGGGCGAAATGACCGATCTGCCCCAGGTCGACGTGCGGCAGGTTGGGCAATTCGTCGGCCGCAACGACCGCGTCGACGATCGCCGGGCCGTCGCACGCGAGCGCCTCGGCGATCGCGCCCCGCAGGTCTTCCGGCCGGTCAGCCCGGAAGCCGCGGGCGCCGCAGGCCCGGGCGAAGGCGGCGAAGTCCGGGTTGGGGAACTGGATGCCCTTCTCGAATGGCGCCAGGCCGATCGACTCGGCCTCCAGGTGGATCAGGCCGAACGCGGAGTTGTTATAGATCACCACCTTGACCGGCAGCTTGTGGTGCACAGCAGTCATGAACTCGCACATCAGCATGTTGAAGCCGCCGTCGCCGCACAGCGCGATCACCTGGCGTGTGCGGTCGATGGCGGCGATGCCGTTGGCCTGGCCGAGCGCGGTGCCGACCGCCGCGTTGTTGAACGAGCCGATGATCCGCTGCCGGCCGCTCTGACGGATCCAGTTGGCCGACCACAGCGTGTTGAGGCCGGTGTCGAAGACGAATACCGCATCGCGCGCCGCCAGGTCGCCGACCATCCGCGCCACCGCCTGCGGATGGATGCGATCCTTGCTGCGCCCCGGGTCCGCCTGCCGGTCCAGCATCTCGTCCCACTTGTGGCGCGCCTTGGACAGGTCGTCGAAGAAGCCGCGGTCGCGCTTCGATGGCAGCTGGGCAAGCAGCGCATGCAGGGTCGGCCGCACCGAGGCCAGCACCCCGAACACGGTCGGCGCCCGTCGCCCCAACACCTCGGCGCGCTCGTCGACCTGCACCACGACCGGCTTCGACGGCAGAAAGTTGGCGTACGGATAGTCCGTGCCCAGCATCAGCAGCAGGTCGCAGCGCATCACCGCGTCGTAGACCGGCTTGGTGCCGATCATGCCGATGCCGCCCATCCAGCGCGGGTCGTCGTAGGGCATGATGTCCTTGCCCTTTACCGAGTGGATCAGCGGCGCCTTGAGCCGGTCCGACAGGTCGCGCAGCTCATCGGCGGCGGCGTGGCAGCCCGCGCCGCACATGACCGCCACCCGCTCCGCCCGATCGATCCTCACCACGAGATCGGCGATGTCGGTCTCGTTCGGGAGAATTTGCGGGCGCGGTTTCAAAGTCGCCACGCTGGGAACCGCGCCCTGCGCCTTTGCGCCGATCACGTCCTGCGGCAGGGTCAGGTGGGCGACGCCGCGGCCCGCATAGGCCGCCGCGATCGCCTGGTGGATCACCGCCGGCGCATTACCCGCCGACGATATGGTCTCGGTGTAGAGCGCCACGTCGCGAAACAGCAGGTCGGGCGCGGTGGTCTGGATATAGTCCGTGCCGTGCAGGTCGCGCGGCATGTCGCCGGAAAGCGCCAGCACCGGCGCATGGTCGCGGCTGGCTTCGTAGAGGCCGGCGACCAGATGGGTGCTGCCAGGGCCCGTGGTGCCGGCGCAGACGCCCAGGCGCCCGGTGAACTTGGCCTGGCCGGCGGCGGCCAGCGCCGCGCCCTCCTCGTGGCGCACGCCGATCCATTCGATCTCGCTGCGGCGCACCGCGTCGGCCAGCGGATTCAGCGAGTCGCCGATCAGGGCGAAGATCTGCTTGACCCCGATCTGTTCCAGCGCGCCCACCAGGGTGTCCGCCACCGTCTCCGACATCGCCCGTCTCCTCGCTCGCGCCTTGACCGTAACGGTCCGGCCAGACCGGTAACCTGCCGGATCGACGCATGGTTGCTTGGACAGGCCTGCGTGAACCGGCCCATCATCCGCCACTTCGCAATGCCTATCTGTTGGGACCGAAACTTCACACCCAGAGGACCATCATGGACATCGGATTCATCGGCCTGGGTCACATGGGGGGCGGCATCGCCGCGAAGCTGCTGCGGCCGGGCCGGCGGCTCAAGGTGTGGAACCGCTCGCCCGAACCGGTGGCGCGTCTCGCGGCGCAAGGCGCCGAAGCGGCACGCAGTCCCGGTGACGCGCTGGATGCCGACGTCGCCTTCTCGATGCTGGCCAATGACGAGGCGATCGAGGCGGTGATCGTCGAGAGCGGCGCGCTCGACCAGGCGCGAGAAGGTCTGGTCCACGTCAACCTGGCCACCGTCTCGGTGGCCCTCGCCCGGCGGATGGACGAGCTGCACAAAGCACGCGGCCTCGCCTATGTCGCCGCGCCGGTGCTGGGTCGTCCTGACGTCGCCGCGGCCGGCCAGTTGAACGGGCTGTGCGCCGGCGCGCCGCAGGCCGTGGCTCGGGCCCGCCCGCTCTTGGAAGAATTCACCCGCGCGGTCTGGCCGCTCGGCGACGACCCGGTGCGCGCCAGCGTGGTCAAGCTCGCCTGCAATTTCGCCCTCGCCAGCATGATCGAGACGCTGGGCGAAGCCGGCGCGCTGGTGTCAGGCTACGGCGTCGCGCCGGGCGACCTCTACGCGATCATGACCGGCACCCTCTTCGCCGCGCCCGCCTACAAGACCTATGCCGACATCATCGCCGGCGCGCGCTTCGACCCGCCCGGCTTCAAGCTGCCGCTCGGCCTGAAGGACGTGCGCCTGGCGCTGCAGGCGGCCGAAGCGCGCGACACCCCGCTGCCGATCGGCTCGCTGCTACGCGACCATTTTATCGAGTCGATCGCCAACGGCGACGGTGAGTTGGACTGGGCGGCCCTCGCGGCCGGCGCCTTCCGCCGAAGCGGGCGCGAACTGAGCTGACGGCGCCGGTGACGGTGGAACCCGCCGGGTTGACCTCACGTCGGCGTTGAACGGTTGTTTGAACGGCGCCAGGGTTGGGTCGACTCCGAACCAGACCCGCCCAGATGACCCTCACCACCCAGCGCCGCTTCCTCACCCCCAAGCCGGACGAGACCCTCGAAGCGCTCGCCGCTCGCGCCATGCCCGGCGAGCCGCTAGAGGCGGCGATGGAGCTGATCCGTGGCTGGAACCTGCACATCTTCGCCATGCGCAGGCAGCGCGGCCTGCTGCTCGGCAGCGACGTGGTGTTCGTCGAGCCGCCGCTCGCATGAGCGCCCAGGTCGCCTTGACCGCTGTTCAGGCGCAGCCGGCCCCTGGCCTCGACGACGCAGTGGTCGAGGGCGCCGAGATCGTCGCCGGCCATGACGGCGCGGCGGAACTACTCGTGCGGCTGCGGCACGGCAACGGCGCACAAAGCGCGCAGTCGCTCGACGCCGAAACCGCCTTCGACCTTCTGCGCGCCGCCGGCGCGGCCAGCCTGGACGGCCTCGTCGGCCAATCCTGGCGCGATCTCATCAAGGAACTCTGAGATGTTCGATCTTCTGATCAAGGGCGGCACTGTGGTCGACGGCTCCGGCGCGCCGGGTTTCGCCGGCGACGTGGCGGTGAAGGACGGGCGCATCGTCGCGATCGGCCCAGCCATCGCTGGCGAAGCACGGCGCACGCTCGACGCCGCCGGCCGGGTGGTGGCGCCCGGCTTCATCGACCCGCACACCCACTTCGACGTGCAGCTGCTCTGGGACGGCGCGGCCAAGCCGGCGCTGGAGCATGGCATCACCTGCGTGGTGCCGGGCAACTGCTCGCTCTCGCTGGCGCCGCTGAAGGCGCAGGACCGCAAGTCGCTGGTCGGCATGTTTCAGCAGATCGAGGAGATGCCGCCCGAAGCCTTCACCGAGGCGTTCGAGTGGACCTGGGAGGACTTCGCCGGCTACCGCGACGCCATCGCCAAGACGCTGCAGCTGAACGTCGCCCCGCTGGTCGGCCACAGCGTGATCCGGCTGTGGGTGATGGGCGCCGACGCCCAGCAACGGGCCGCGCGGCCGGACGAGATCGCCGCGATGCAGGACCTGCTGCGTCAGTGCCTCGAGGCCGGCGCGGTCGGGCTCTCCACCAGCTTCGTCGACGTCGACGAGAACGGGCACCCGGTGCCGTCGCGCTTCGCCAGCTTCGACGAGCTCGACGCGCTCTGCGCGGTGCTGGGCGAGCGCGGCCGGATGCTGCAGATCGTGCCGGAGTTCTACGCCACCGACATCACCCTCGCCCGCGTCGACCAGCTGGCCGAGCTCTCGATCAAGCACGCCATCCCCACGACCTTTTCGCCACTGTTCGACAGCGCCGCGACGCCGCAGAACGTGCCGCGGGTGATGGCGCGAGTGGAGGAGCAGTTCGCCCGCGGCGCCCGGGTGTGGCCGCAGATGCAGACCCGTCCGATCGACATCTCGTTCTCGCTGCTGCGGCCCAGCCTGTTCTTCGCCCGCTTGCCGCGCTGGGTGCGGGTGCTGCGCCTGCCGCTGGCCGAGCGTCTCGAAGCGCTGAAGAACCCCGCGATCGCCGACAAGATGGTCGAGGACGCCGGGCCCGACGGCGGCGCGACGATGTTCGCCGAGCTGGTGGTGCGCGGCGGCGACGCGGCGCCGGCGGCGCTCGCGGGCCGCACGCTGGGCGAGATCGCCGCCGAGCGCGGCGAGACGCCGGCGCGGGCGCTGATCAACCTCTCGCTCGAGCACGGTCTCGACGTCGCCTTCCTGGCCGCCAGCCGCGGCCACAACGCGACCGATCGCATCGGCGCGATGCTGGCCAGCCCGTTCATGCACATCGGCGCCAGCGACGGCGGCGCGCACCTGGCCTCGTTCGCCACCTACGGCGACACCGGCTACCTGTTCAGCGAGTTCGTCCGCAAGGCCGGCGCCCTCAGCCTCGAGGCGGCGGTGAAAAAGATCACCTCGGACACCGCCGAGATCTGGGGCCTGAAGGACCGCGGCCTGCTGCAGACAGGCAAGGCCGCCGACATCGTGGTGTTCGACGCCGACGCGATCGGCCGCGGCGTGGAGCGGCCGCAGTTCGATATGCCGGGCGATGGCATGCGCTACGTCCGCGACGCCGTCGG
>DATNIH010000243.1:0-2836 GCA_035604515.1 Caulobacteraceae bacterium
GGGCCGGCGTATTCGACCAGAACCGGATAGGCCTGCCATTTCGGGTCGTTCTTGGTCTGGCCGATGCCGGTGCAGGCGACGCCGATCCCGGCGATGGTGGTCTCGTGGTCGAGCGGAACGTGAACCGGCTGCGCGGCGGCGCTCGTCGCTGCCACGAGCATCGAGCCGACGGCGATCGCCGCGAGGCTGCGCGATAGAGTGCGAATGGTCATGGTGATCCCCCCGGTCGGAAAGGAGACCATCGTGGCGACGCCAAGTCCAGCTAGCGGTGCGCGCAAGTCAGAGGGCGCCCGAACGATCCGAAGCGGACGTTCCGCCCGGCGGCGTCGCGGCGCCGCTGGCTAGTCAATCACCAGCCCAAGGTGATCACGTAGGTGTCGCTTGGTCGCGGCTTCGAATACGGCGGGCCATTCCATCCCAATCTTGCCGGCCAGGCGGCGAGCCCTTGGCAGGAAGACCGCTGCGAGTTCAGCGTTGGCCGCGATGATGCCGGCGCGATCGGCGGCGACCGGCGCCAACGCCGCAAGCTCGCTGCGCTGATCGGGCGTAAGAAGCGGGTTCCGACGGAGCGCCCCGCCTCGCTCGGCAGGACCCACCCCATTCTCCTCAAGCATCAGGTCTATCGTGAGCCGTCGCAGTATGTCGGCGCCGGCCAGGCCCAGCAGATACTCCTCGCGGCCGATGCAGCCGACCACGAGACCAAGAATCCGTAGGAACTCGTTGACGAGCCCAAGCACGGTTGAGGGCGCGGTCTGGTAAGGCGCCGGAGCAACCCGATGGGGGCTGCGGCTGCCCCTATTAAAAAGAACGGTCAGCTGAGTCGCGGTGAACCGCGCGAGCTCAGCTGGTTCGACGAAGCTGATGTCGAACCGCCCCCAGTCGGTCGTAACGACGTTGATAACGCGGCCGCCGTAGAGAACATTGACCAATGCCGGTTCTGCGATCGATGCGACGTCCCGCGAATACCGCAGCCCCGCCTGCGCCGCCCGGGCGTCTGCCACCAGTGCAATGACATCCACGTCACTGAACGCATCTCCCGCGCCTCGACCGAGGCTGCCGCCGAGCCATGCCGCTTCGATCTCGGGGTCATCGACGAGCACCCGTACAATCGCGTCCGCAAGGTCTTGTTGCTCGGCGGTAAGGGCCACGGCGCGACTGCTCCCGATTTAATCCTACGCGTCGGCGAATGCAGGCGGCGGTTGGAAGCCGCCAGCCACTGTCTCCAAGGCCGCGGCGACCGCCAGGGTGGCCGCATCTGCGCCCGGCGCGCCGATGATCTGGACCCCCACGGGCAAGCCTTCGGGCGTCCGGCCGATGGGGATCACGGTCGTGGGGAGGTCGCACAGGGTGGCCAGGGCGATCCAGTCGATGGTCTCGAGATAGGGAATGCGGCGGCCGTCCGTGGTCGTCAGCCGCCGGCCGGCCTGCAAACCGATGTGGTCGTGGGCGAAGGCGGCGGTAGGCGTCACCGGCGCCAGGATGGCATGGTGTCGCGCGAAGACCCGGGCGACTTCGACCTTCATCTTCGCCCGCTCCTCGTTGGCGGCCAGCCAATCGTGGTGTCTTGTAGTGTAGCCCAGGACGCCATGCGCCCACGACAGAGGGCCGGCGCCGCAGGCCATGGCGATCTTCGCGGGCCCGCGGAAGCACTCAAACAAGGCACGCATCGCCGGGGGCAGTGCGCCGCTGAGCGTCGCTAGCAAAAGGGTCATGTAGCTCGACAGCATCGCTTGGGCGGGCAGCGGCGAGACGACAGGATCGACGGCGACACCCTCACCCTGCAGCTTGCCTGCGAAGGCTGCGATCACGGCGCGTACGGCCGGGTCGACGGGGAAGGTCGGCTCGTCGAGCCAGAGGCCGAGCCGCACGTCGCGCAGGGAGGGGGTGGGCGCCGCCGGCAGGTCGGCCAGGGTCATCATTAACAGCTGCAGGTCGCGCACCGAACGCGCCATGGGTCCGACGACTAGGAAATCGTAGTCCGCCTCGTATCCCGGCGGAGCCGCGATGCCGCGCTGAGAGATCAGGCCCCAGCTCGGCCGGTGCCCGGCGACGCCGCAGTAACTCGCAGGGACGCGGAGCGAGCCGCCCATGTCGGCGCCGATCTCCAGCGCGGTGAAACAGGCAGCGACGGCGGCGGCCGATCCTCCCGAAGAGCCTCCCGGAGTCAGCGCCAAGTTCCAGGGGTTGCGAGTGACTCCGTAGAGCGGGTTGAACGCCTGAAAGTCGCTGGACCCGGCCGGCACATTGGTGTGCCCCCAGACAAGGGCGCCGGCGGCGCGGACCTGCGCCACCGCGCAGGCATCCTTCGCCGGACGGCCGAGCAGCGACTTCATGCCGGCGCTGGCCGGCAGGCCCTCGATGTCGAAGATGTCCTTCACCGTCATCGGCAGACCGGCAAGGGGACCTAGCGCCTCGCCGCGAGCTCGAGCCCCATCGATGGCATGGGCCTCGGCCAAGGCGCGCTCTCCATCGCGCGCAACCACGGCGTTGACGTTGCGATCAAGCCGGTCCGTCCGTTCCAGGACCGCCTTGAGCAGCTCGCTGGCGCTCACCCGTCCGGTTTGAAGTGCGGCCAACTGGTCGGTCGCATCGCTCAGCAGGATGCGGTCCATCGCCCTCTCCCCCGAGGCCCCTGACTACAATCTTCGATGCCCGCTAGCCACCTTCGTCCAAAGCCAGGAACGTCGGTCGCCGCCAAGTCCAGCTAGCCGCTGTTGCGCAGCCCCGTGGCGATGCCGTTCATGGTCAGCAGGATGCCCTCGCGCACCTGCGGATCGTCGTCGCCCTCGCGGTGGCGGCCGATCAGTTCGACCTGCAGGTGGTTCAGCGCCTCGAG
>DATNIH010000244.1:0-4147 GCA_035604515.1 Caulobacteraceae bacterium
CGCCATCCGTCACCTCACCAAGGACGGACACTACGGCGTCTTCTTCGGCAGCCGACAGATCGCCACCATCGACTTGACCAAACCCAAATCCGTCAGCGATGTCTCCGAACAGGTGTCAGCCATGTCCCCAGGCTGAACAACTGGCGCCCGGCGATGACCGATCAGGGGGTTAGGGCTGGGGTGAACGTCGTCACGACTGTGCGCCCCTCCGCGCCGCTGGCCATCGTGACCCTTCCGCCCAGCGGCTCTTCGTCGATCAGCCTCCGGACGAGCGCCGGGTCCAGCGCAGCCGCCACCACGCGTTCGCCGGTCGCGGTTCGTCCGAGCACCACGGCGCGCGGCTCGGGTCCGGCGTAATCGATGGTGTAGGTCTCGACGTCGGCCTCGCCTTCGTAGCCGGGCGCCAGCGCCGGGGCGGCCCAGGCGTCGATCTCGAGCTGCAGCGGCTTGCTGTCGAAGCCGCGCCACTCGGCCGGCGTGGTCGAATAGACGCCGACGGAGTATTTCGACAGGAAGCCGCCGTTGGCGCCGACCAGGCCCTTTGCGCCTGGGTGGGCGCGCAGCCAGCGGACCAGGCTGGCGATGGCGTGCATCGAGTAGTTGTTGCCGGCGCCGCCGAAGAACGGCAGGCCGCCGGTCAGGGTCAGCCCGCGCTGGTCGTCGGGCCGCAGACCAAGTTCGTCGCAGATGTTGAAAACCGCGATCGGGAAACAGCTGTAGAGGTCGAAGGCGCCGATATCGGCGAGCGAGGCGCCCGCCGCGTCCAGCGCCCTGCGGACCGCCATCGCCGAGGCCGGACTGTGCGCCAGGTCCTGCCGCTCCATCACCGTCCGCTCCCGGACGTCGGCGCCGCCCAGCAGATAGACCCAGCGATCCTCCGGCACGCCGAGCGCGCGCGCCTGACCCACCGAGGTCAGCAGCACCGCCGCGCCCTGGTTGGCCTGGTCGCGCGCGACCATCCGGCGCGGGAACGGATCGGCGGTCAGGCGGTTGTCGGCCGTGACCGCGGCCAGGTCCTCAGCCGTCCTCGCCTCCGGCGACATCGCGTGCGGATTGTCGGCGGCGACGCGGGTGAACGGTGCGAACAGCCGGCCCATCTCCTGCCGGTAGGCCTCGCGGCTCAGGCCCCGCTGGGCGCGGCGGGCGTTCTCGAACATCGCATAGACCGTGATCGGCGTGCGGGCGCCGTGGGTGGCGAGGTCGCGCGTCAGCAGCCCCTCGCCGCCAAAACCGCGGTCCTCCAGCGGCCCCTCGACCGCCTCGACCCACTCCCGCGTCTCGCCGCGCGAAGCCAGGTGGCGGACGGTAGAGATGCTCTCGGAGCCGACCAGCAGCACCATGCCCGCCTCGCCGGCGGCGATGGCGTGGGCGAACTCGTTGACCAGGTGCTGCGGCCCCTGTCCGCCCACGACTTCCAGCACAGCCCGTCGCGGCTTGGCGCCGATGCGCTGGCCGACCGAGCGGGGGAAGTTGTTCGAGGCGCCGAACGGCGGTTTTGCATTCGGACCGGAGATCTCGAACTGGCGGATCGCGGCGATGACGTCGATGTGCGCCGCCAGGCCCGCCGCGCCGGCGTCGGCAAGGGCGGCTTCGGCGGCCTTGGCCGCCAGCGCCACCGGCGAGAGCGCGGCGTAGTCCGCCGCATCGATGCGCTCGGACGCTTCGCCGACGCCGATCAGGACCGGGGTGTTGTCCGCCACGCTCATCGGTTGCTCCTCAACTGCGTTCCAGGGCGACGCCGGGTCAGTCTTGCGCCGGCCCCGCCTCGGGGTTCTAGTTTCAGCGAGCCTTGTCGACGGTGAACCGAGGGGAAACGCAAGTGGCCAGCATCGCGGCCGAGGACCTGACGGCGCTGACCGATTCCCTGCACCGGTTGCTGCAGGACAAGTGCACGGAAGCGGACGTGCGCCGCACGATGGAGACGGCGGAGGGCTACGACCCTGCACTATGGGGCCAGCTCGCCGAGATGGGCGTGGTCGGGATCGCCATCGACGAGGCCTATGGCGGCGTCGGCGCCGGTCCGGTCGAGCTCGAGCGGGTGATGGAGGAAGCCGGCGCCGCCCTGCTCTGCTCGCCGCTGCTGTCCAGCATTCTGGCCGGCGCGCTGGTGCAGGCGCTCGGCGATGAGGGGACAAAGTCGCGGCTGCTGCCCCAGGTCGCCAACGGCTCGAGGCTCGCCACGGTCGCGCTGACCGGACCGAGGGGCGGCTGGACCGAGGCGAGCGTATCCGCCACCGCGTCCGCCTCGGGCGATGCCTGGATGTTGAGCGGGGACGCCGCGTTCGTCACCCACGGGCAGATCGCTGCCGTAATCCTGGTGGTCGCCAACGCCCCGGACGGCCTGGCGGTGTTCGAGGTCGAGCCGGGCGCCGCCGGTCTTACCATCAAGCCGCTGCCGACCTTCGACCACACCCTGCGCCTCGCCGATCTCGCGTTCGCGGCGACGCCTGCCAGGCGCCTCGCCGCCAGCCGCCCAGTCTGGGACGCGGTGGAGGAAGCGCTTGATCTCGTCCGGGTCGCCCTGGCTGGCGAGCAGGCTGGCGGCGCCAAGCGGGCGCTGGAGTTCACCGTCGACTACGCCAAGACCCGCGCCCAGTTCGGCCGGCTGATCGGCAGCTTCCAGGCGATCAAGCACATGGCCGCCGACCTGCTGATGGAGAGTGAGAGCGCCATCTCCGCCGCCCGCGCCGCCGCCCGCAGCCTCGCCGACGGCGCGCCGGACGCGAAGGCCGCGGTCAGCCTCGCCGCCTTCGCCTGCGCCGATGCCTTCAGCACGATCGCCGCGACGGCGATCCAGATGCACGGCGGCATCGCCTTCACCTGGGCGCATCCGGCCCACCTCTACCTGCGCCGCGCGCGCGCCGACGCCCAGCTGTTCGGGACGCCGGCCGCCTATCGCGAGCGCTACCTTGAAGCGTTGGGAGCCTAAGAGCATGGCCGACGGAAACGCTGTCACCGACACCGCCCTGCGTGAGGAGGTCCGCGCCTGGCTCGCCGCCAACTGGAAGCCGCTGCCGCGGCCGCAGCCTGGTCCTGGCGGCGCCGGCTGGACCGTCTCGCCCGAGCACAAGGCCTGGCTGGAACAGGTGGTCGACGCGCGCTGGGCCGTCCCGCGCTGGCCGACCGACTGGTACGGCCGGGGCCTCAGCGACGCCCAGGGCCGCATCGTCGAGCGCGAATTCGCCGCGATCGGCGCGCCGGGCACGGGCCAGGACCGCACCAATCTCTGGGCCAACACCGCGCTTGCCTACGCCTCGCCGACGTTCAAGGCCAAGATCGTGCCGGCGCTGCTGAAGAGCCAGGTGGGCATGTGCCTGCTCTATTCCGAGCCCGGAGCGGGCTCCGATCTCGCCGGCATCCGCACCCGCGCCGACCGCCAGGGCGACCACTTCGTCGTCAACGGCCAGAAGGTCTGGACCAGCGGCGCGGCCACCGCCGACTTCGGCATGCTGATCGCCCGCACCGACTGGGACGTGCCCAAGCACCGCGGGATCAGCTTCTTCTTCTGCCCGATGAAGCAGCCCGGCGTCGAAGTGCGGCCGCTGCGCCAGATCACCAACGAGAGCCACTTCAACGAGGTGTTCCTCACCGACGCGATCGTGCCGGAAGAGAACCTGCTGGGACCGCTGGGCGCCGGCTGGGGCGTGCTGCAGACCGCGCTGGCCTACGAGCGCTCGGTGATGGGCGAAGGCGCCCGCGGGCCGCGCAGCGGCGTCGCCGAGGCCACAAACGAGGAGCCGCTGATCGCCCTGGCCCGCGAGGCCGGCGTGCTCGGCGATCCGCTGATCCGCCAGGAGATCGCCAAGGCCATCGCCTACAAGAAGCTCAACGCGCTCAACAATGCGCGGGCGAAGGCGGACCTGAAGCAGGGCGCCTCGTCGTCGATCATGAGCCTCGGCAAGCTCGCCATGTCGCGCATCCTGCATGAGGAGGCGCGGGTCAGGACCCAGATCCTGGGCGCCGGTTCGCTGCTCGAGGGCCCGGACCATCCGCGCGCCGAGGACGCCAACTTCCTCACCCTCAACGCCTATTTCACCTCGATCGGCGGCGGCACCGACCAGATCCAGCGCAACATCATCGGCGAACGCGTGCTGGGCCTGCCCAAGGAACCGGAGGTCGACCGGGATGTGCCGTTCCGGCAGGTGCG
>DATNIH010000245.1:0-5217 GCA_035604515.1 Caulobacteraceae bacterium
ACAGAAGGCGGCGGTCCGGATGACCGACAAGCCATAGCCCGAAATATCGACTCCAGCACCCATTCCAGCGGAGAGTTTGCTTCCCACTGAGCCCACGCTTGCGCCCCCGCCTCGATCATCGCGGAGGTGATTTCGATTCCGCCTTCCGGCGCCTCGTTCTCGGCCACGGCCGGTCATCCCAGCCTCGCTCTTGTTGATCAAGGGGAACCTCTCCTGAGCGAGGCTGGGTCGCCGACCTGTCACGCGGGATTGAGAATCAACCCGTTGTGTCTGGTACGTCAACCGGATAGTTCCCCTTGTCATCGTCGAACAAATAGGGAACATTGGTGGCATGGGGAAGAAGGCTGGGTTCACGCTGCAGGAGTCGCCGCTGCGGGCCGACGAGTGGTGGGCCGCGTCGTCCAAGCCGGCGGCGCCGCACCAGCTCGGCCACCGCGAGCGGCTGCGCCATCGCGCGGCGCAGGGGCTGGGGGCGCTGCCGGACTATGAGCTGCTCGAGCTGTTCCTGTTCCGCAGCCTGCCTCAGGGCGACGTCAAGCCGCTGGCCAAGGCGCTGCTGGAGCGCTTCGGCGGGCTGGCCGGCGTGCTCGGCGCGCCGGCGGAGGCGCTGAAGACGGTCAAGGGCGTCGGCGCCTCGGTGGCGCTCGATCTGAAGCTGCTGCAGGAGGCGGCCCTGCGCATCGGCCGCGCGGAGGTGGCCAAACGGCCGGTGATCTCCTCCTGGGCGGCGCTGCTCGCGTACACGAAGGCCGCGCTGGCGCACGAGCCGCGCGAGCAGTTCCGCGTGCTGTTCCTCGACAAGAAGAACCAGCTGATCGTCGACGAGGTGATGAACGAGGGCACCGTCGACCATGCGCCGGTCTATCCGCGCGAGGTGGCCCGCCGGGCGCTGGAGCTGTCCGCCAGCGCGGTGATCCTGGTGCACAACCACCCCTCGGGCGACCCGACCCCGTCCGGCGCCGACATCGACATGACCCGCCAAGTGATCGAGGCCGGCCGCGCCCTGAAAATCGCCGTGCACGACCACCTGGTGGTCGGCCGCGACGGCGTCGCCAGCTTCAAGGCGCTGGGGCTGATTTGAAGGGCGATTGAAGGAGATGCGTTTGACCCGTGAGGAGGAGGCCGAACTCCGCGATCGGCTAACGCGCGAAGCCATGGAAGAGGCCCGCCGCGGACTGCTGATCGACGACGAAGAAATCAAGGCGTGGGCGCGCTCGCTATCGACCGCGAACCCGCTGCCGCTTCCAAAGCCGAGATCAGCCACCTGACGTCGAGTCGGGTGGGCCGCTCCGCGCCCACAACCAAACTCCGCGGTGGCGCGGTTAGCTGTACACGTCCATCATTCGCGCTGGGCGTGGGTCGGGGCGTTCAATTGGACCTCAAGCGCGTGACGAGCCGGTTCGCGCCCCTGGCGGGTCTCGCGCTTGCCCTCGCGGCCGGCGCTGCGCTGCGGCTGATGTTCCATGCGGACATCGAGTGGAAGGCGGACGAGCAGTGGAGCTTCTTCCACGCTCGGCAGATGCTCGCGACGGGGGTGTGGCCAGCGGTCGGCATGCCCAGCAGTGTGGGCGCGCTCAATCCGGGGCTCAGCCTCTGGGTCTTCGCCGGCCTCGCGGGGCTTACTGGCGCGCGCACGCCGCCCGACCTCGCCGCCGCGGTGCAGGCGGCCAACGTGCTGGCGCTGCTCGCCTTTGCGGCGTTCGCACTCGTCGCCATTCCCAGGCCGCGGCGCGAGCCGTGGCTCTGGGCCGCGGCGCTCTGGGCGGTCAATCCGGTCGCGATCATCCTCGAGCGCAAGATCTGGCCGCCGAGCGTGCTGCCGCTGGCGAGCGTCGGCCTCGTCTGGGCCTGGTGGTATCGCCGCCATCCGCTGGCGGCCTTCGCCTGGGGCGCGCTGGGCGCCCTGATGGCGCAGGTGCACATGGGGGTCGCGTTCCTGGCCGTGGCGCTGGCCGCCTGGACGGCGATGCATGACCGCAAGGCCTTCCCCTGGAAGAGCTGGCTGGCGGGCAGCCTGGTCGGCGCGCTCCCCGCCATTCCCTGGCTGCTCGAGATGCTGCGCCAGGGCTCAGGCGCGCACAGCCACCTGACCGCGCCGTCGGTCAGCTTCTACATGCGCTGGTTCGCGCAGTTCTTCGGCTACGGCGCCCAGTACACCCTGGGCGGCAAGGCGTTCGGCGACTACCTGGCCGGACCCCGGCTCGACGGCCTCGCCAGTCACGCGATGCTGGCGCTCCAGATCGTGCTCGCGCTGGCGGCTCTGCTGGTGCTGATCCGGGTCGGAAGCGCCGTGCTCGGCCGCGGACGGATGCCGCTACGCACGCTGTTGCTCGGCGACAGTCCCGAGACCGTGCTGATCACCGCCGCCTTCTGGGGCTACGGCGGGCTGCTGACGCTGATCACCGTCATCGGCGCCGGCTCCTATCGCCACTACATGATCGTCATCACCCCGATCATGGCCCTGTGGACCGCGATGGCGGTGATCTGGGCCTGCCAGCACGCCAGGCGCTTCGGCGCACGGCCGTTGCTGGCGACATTGGTGGTCTGCCAGGCGCTGATGAGCTTCGGCCTGTTGGCCTACATCCACCAGAAAGGCGTGATCCCCGGCGAATTCGGCGCCGCCTGGCGCGTGCAGCAGCCAGGCCCGCCGGCGGGCTAGTAATTTCACGTCATTGCCGGCTGGAGCGCGAAGCGCGGAGTGCCGGCAACCCATGAACACCATTAGGGAGTCGCGTTCATGGGTGGCCGGGACGAGCCCGGCCATGACGTGTGCGGTGTTCCAAGCAATCTCAAGCGTCCCTAGCCGCCGCCCAGCGCCGCTTTCTCCCACGCCAGGAACTCCGGCGCCTGCAACAGCCGCTCGGAATAGGCCGCGCAGCCTCCCTGGTCGCCGTAATCGGAGAGGTGCAGGCCGTAGCTGCGCAGCCGGGTCGCCACCGGGGTGAAGAACGCGTCGGCGATCGACCACTCGCCGACCAGGAACGGCCCGCCGAACCGGCTCAAGAGGCCGCTCCACAGCTCGACCAGGCGGCGCAGGTCGTTGTGGGTGGCTTCCGAGACCTCGACTTCCTGGCGCAGGCCCAGGTCCATCGGGCACTCGCCGCGCAGCGAGGCGAAGCTGGAGTGCATCTCGGCGGCGGCCGAGCGTCCCAGCGCCCGCGCGGCCGCGTCCGACGGCCACAGCCGCGCCGCCGGAAACTTCTCGGCCAGGTATTCGCAGATGGCGATCGAATCCCACACGGTGGCGTCGCCGTCCTTCAGCACCGGCGCCCGGCCGTTCGGCGAGCCGGCGGCCCTCGCATCGGCGTTGGTCTCCTCGCGGCGCAGGCGGATCGGGGTCTCGGTGAACGGCGCGCCGGTGTGCGTCAGCGCCAGCCACGCGCGCATCGACCAGGTCGACCACAGCTTGTCGCCAATCAGCAGTTCCATCGCCTTGATCTCTGAGCGCGTTCAGCAAAAGTGGGAACTACTTTTGCGGTTCGAACGCGCTCCAACTAAACATTTGGAGCACGTATCCGGGTTCAGGCCGGCCGGCCTGAACCCATCGTGCTCCGGGCCTTGAGTTCGCGTCCGGCCCCTCTAGTTTGCCGGGACAAATAAACAAGCGCGGCGCAAAGCCGTTGCATCCGTCTGCAGCTTTCCGGGGAGAAGCTCATGGTCGAGGCCGTCGCGCCGATCGACGCCGCCGCGGCGCCGCCGATGGGCGGGTTCAGCGCCGGCCGGCGCCGCTACGTGCTCACCCTGCTGATGATCGCCTACACCCTGAGCTTCCTCGACCGGCAGGTGCTGTCGATCCTGGTCGAGCCGATCAAGACCGAGCTGCATGTCGGCGACACGCTGATGGGGCTGCTGACCGGGCCGGTGTTCGTGCTGTTCTACTGCTTCCTCGGCATCCCGATCGCCTGGCTGGCGGATCGCTACAGCCGGCCTGTGATCATCACCGTCTCGTTGGCGCTCTGGAGCGCTTTCACCGCGCTGAGCGGCCTGGCCACCAGTTTCGCGCCCCTGGCTCTCGCCCGTCTCGGCGTCGGATTCGGCGAGGCGGGCTGCAATCCCTCGTCCCACTCGCTGATCGCCGATGTCAGCACCGCGCAGACGCGCGCATCGGGGCTGGCGTTCTATTCGCTGGGCGCGCCGGTGGGCACGTTGCTGGGCCTGGCGATGGGTGGGCTGGTGGCCGACGCCTACGGCTGGCGCGTCGCCTTCATGGTCGCCGCGGCGCCGGGCCTGGTGCTGGCGGCCGTCATCGCCTTGACGGTCAAGGAAACCCGCCCCGCGGTCAGCGCGAAGGCCGCGACAATCGCCCGAAGCCTGGCGCAGCCGTTTCACGATCTGGCCGACACCGTCAGGGCGCTGATGGGCAAGCCGACCTTCTGGCTGGCGGCGATGGGCTGCGCGTTCTCGGCTTTCGTCGGCTACGCCCAGCTGTTCTTCACCGCCTCGTTCTTCCTGCGCTGCCACGCGGCCGAACTGGCGTCGCTGGCGGCGGGGTTCGGGCTGAAGTCGAAGGGTTTCCTGGGGCCGTTGCTCGGCCTGATGTCCGGGCTCGGCGGTATGACCGGCTCGCTGATCGGCGGGCGCATCGCCGACCGGGCCGTGACGCGCGATCGGCGCGCCTTCATGAGCGTGCCGGCGATCGTGACCCTGCTGTCGATCCCGTTCGCGTTCGCCGTCTTCACCATCAAGAGCACGCTGGGCGCCCTGGCGCTCGACTTCGTCCCCGCCGTGGTCGCGACGATCTGGTACGGAGGGGTCTACTCGACGGCGCAGAGCGTGGTGGCGCCGCATCGCCGGGCGACCTCCGCGGCGCTGCTGCTGCTGATCCTCAACCTGATCGGCCTGGGCCTCGGCCCCACCTTCCTCGGCGCCTGCAGCGACTTCCTCGCCAACAACCAGCATCTCGGCCCGGCCGAGGGCCTGCGCTGGGCGCTGGTCATCACCAGTTGCTTCGCGGTCGTCTCGGCGGCGTTCTTCTGGCTGGCGCGGCGGACCGTCCGCGAAGATGTGGTGAGCTGAGATGGTCGATATCGCTGTGCACGGGCTGGCGGCGCCGGAGCGCAAGCCACTGTTTTCCGAAGGCTACAAGCGCCTGGTGCTGACCACGCTCACCGCGGTCTACGCCCTCAACTTCATCGACCGCACCATCGTCAGCATCATCGGCCAGCCGATGAAGGAAAGCCTGGGGATCACCGACAACCAGCTGGGGCTGCTCGGCGG
>DATNIH010000246.1:0-5259 GCA_035604515.1 Caulobacteraceae bacterium
GACCGGCGGGCGTCGCCGCCCGCCAGGTCAGCCTAGCATGCCGCGGGCCTTAGAAATGGCCGCCGATCTTCAACATGATGATGCGCGGCCGGAGCGGGACTTCCGATTTGATGAACTGGGTCGACGACGTGAACATGCTGGCGTGGGAGTCGCCCAGGTTCTCGCCGTAGATCGAGGCGTACCAGTTGTCCTTGGCGATCCCGAACGCCGCGTCGACGGTGCCGTAAGCCGGCTGCTCGTAGCGCAGCAGCGTGGTGTTCGGCACTATAACGCCCGTACCGGAGGTGTAGGTGGCCGGCTGGTTGAACATGCTGCCGGTGTAGCTGCCGCCGACCTGGACGTAGGCCTTGTACTCGCCGATGTCCCAGTCGTAGCGGGCCCGGATGTCGCCCTGGAAATCCGGCGAGAAGGCAGGCACCGTGCCGATGGCGCCGAAGGGGTTCTGGAACGGCACCAGGCCGACCCCCTTCTGCACGATCTGCGTGATGCACTGGCCGAACGCCGGGGTGCCGCTGATGTTGTCGACCAGGCAAGGCGAGGTCGCCTGGGTGTCGTGGTTGTAGGTGGCGGAGCCCTGCAATGTCAGCCCGTCAGTGACCTTCGCGACCACCTGGAGTTCGCCCCCGTCGACATTGTAGTTCGGGCCGTTGACGCCGAACGTGGTGTTGCCGAGTTCGGTGGGATTGAAGAACAGCAGCTGAACGTTGTCCCACTCCATGTGGTACGCGGTCAGGTTCACCTGCAGGCGGTGATCGAGGAACTCGCTCTTCAGACCGATCTCGTAGTTGGTCAGCGAGTCAGGGGCATAGCCGTTGGGCTTTTCGAACTGCGCCAGACCGCCGGGGCCGGTGGCCACCGCGCTGACCGAACGGTTGAACCCGCCCGGACGGAAGCCTTCCGAGTAGGTGAAATAGCCCAGCACGTCCGGCGTAATGTGCCAGGTGATGTTCGCGCGGCTCTTGAAGCCTGAGTAGTTGATGTGGTCGTGGTGCGAGTCGATGTTGACCAGCCCGCCGACGCATTGCCCGTTGGGCACATTCAGGCAACCGGTGCCGGTTGCGTACTGCGAACCGACCTCGAACTCCTTGTACTGGTACCAGCGTGTGCCCGCGCTGATGGTGAGCACGTTCGGGATCACGTCGAAGTCGACCGAGCCGAAGAAGGCGATCTGGTCGTAGCCGCGCTGCGTGTCCTCGCCGAAGGCCGTGATGTCGCTGCGTTGGCCCGGAACGTTTGCGGTCGAACCAGGGGCGGTGGTGACGTTGGCGAGGCACACCTGTCCGCCGCCCAAGGCGATCGCCAGGTTCTGCGGCGAGCAGTCTGGAATGGTTTTGTAGTTGAAGTTCATGTTGTCGTAGATGCGGAAGTTCTCCTGGTACACCCCGGCAATGCCGCGGATGCGCCAGTCGCCAGGCGTGCTCACCCGGAATTCGTTGCTCAGGTGGGTGTTCCGCACCTGGTCCAGCCAGCTGGTAGCCGGCGAGAAGCAGACCGGCGGGGCGGTCCCGAAGCCGGTGCTGCCCCCCGTGCACTCGTAGTACATGCCGCCGACCGAGCGTGAGTAGTTGGAGTAGTCCATCTGCTGCGACAGGTGGCGATTCAGGTAGCTCCCGGTATAGACCGCCTTGAGCGGCCCGAGCTTGCCATTCACGGTCCAGGCCGTATTGGAGTAGCTGTCCCGGTCATACGATGGCTCGAATGACGTGACCTGCAGCGGCGCCAGCGGCTGGAAGTCGGAGCCCGTGGGATACTCGGTCGACATGCCCTCGGCATCGAGGCTCTGGAAGCTCTCGCTGACCAGGATGTTCCAGTCGTCGTTGATTTCGTAGAGGGCGGAGAGGCGCGCGCCTTCGTAGTCGACGGGGTTGTAGTTGTTGCGCGCGATCTGGAGGTTGTTGGCCTGAGGGGCGTTGGGCAGCGCGCAGAGGTTCTTCGCGCCGCCCGGCGGCAGACCGTTCGGGCAAAGTCCGGCCGCGTTCGGGCCGATATTGAAGTAGACGTTGCCTGCGTCGTTGTTCGAGCGGGTGAAGGTGCTGGGCACGTTGTCGATGTAGCCGCCGTGGTGATCATCGTAGAGCACCAGGCGCACCGCCAGCTTGTCGGTGACGATCGGTATGTTGAAGACCGCGTTGAACGCGTAGTTCGGGTCCCCGCCCGACGTCACGCCCGCGTTGGCTTCGGCGCTGGCTTCGAAGGCGCCGAGCTTGGGCTTGTTGGTGATGTAGCGGATGGCCCCGGCTTCGGCGCCGCCGCCGAACAGGGTCCCTTGCGGACCTTCGAGCACTTCGACGCGCTCCAGGTCCACCGTATAGACGTCGACGTTGCGCCCGGGGAACTGCATCGATTGGTCGTCCAGGTACAACGCGACGTTCGGGAAGGTCGCGATGGTGGCGCTGGACTGGCCGCCCTGCAGGCCGGCGCTGAGGCCGCGCATGAAGATGACGCCCTGGCCTGGGCCGTTGTTCCCGAAGGTGACGTTGGGCGTGTACTTGATAAGGTCGTTGAGCGTCGTGATGTTCTGCTGCGACAGCGTCTGACCGGTGAACGCCTGAATCGTCGCCGGGACCGACTGCACGCTCTCGTCGCGGCGTTCGGCCGTGACGATGATTTCGCCGACGCCGACGGAGGCGCCGCTGGCGTTCGCATCGGCCGCCGTGTCCGTGTCCGTGACCGTCGCAATGTCCTTGGGCAAAGCGCCCGGGTCGGCGGCAGCCGCGGCGCCCGCATATCCGGTGAGGAGCGCGGCGATGGCGCAGGAAATCTTGTATCTGGCTTTCATGAAGCTCCCCCAGCCCGTCGCCGACCAGACCGCCCCGAACGTACCGTCAGGGAACGGATCATTCCCAGGCACGCGGATCACAGGTCACGCCAATTAGAAGATTGCGACGCATCCCCCGACGCATCTGCAGCATAGGAGCGCTGCGTGACGGTTCGGTGATGGAAAAGAATCAGTCTTGTGAATACCGCGACAGCGGCGGTCGGAGCGATTCACGTGTGGCATTTTGGACATCGCCGGCGCTGCGAGCCGCGCAAGATAACTCTGTGAACGGATGATCAGCACGACAATCCGGGCCGCTCGGCGTCGGCCCGCGACATCAAGCAATCCAGCTGCATCCCGGCTGGCGGCCGCGGCCGCTATCGTGTTTCTGTTCCGGGACGCGCGCAGGCAGGGCGCGAACCCAGACGAGCGAGGTTGAGATGCCGGATCCAAAACGGGAAGCGCCAGCCGACGACGATGATGCGCTTGATGGCGAGGACGCACTGGACGAGGCGCTGGAAGAGACCTTCCCCGCCAGCGATCCGATCTCGCCAATGCGGCCAGGCCACGACGACTAGCGGAGACGCCAGATGGTTCACGCCACCCAGGGCGCCGCGCCCTACCGCGTCGACATCGTCGCCGCGGGCCACGACCTCGTCGCCGACGAGCCGCCTGCCAACGGCGGCCACAACGTCGGGCCAGGCCCGTTCGATCTGGTGGTCGCGGGCCTTGCCGCCTGCACCATGATCACCCTGCGCATGTACGCCGCGCGGAAAGGCTGGGCCGGCTTCGACATCTCCGCCAAGCTGCGGCATCGGATGGTGGATCGCGCGCACTTCATCGACCGCGAGGTCGAGGTCAGTGGCGTGCCCGATACGGCGGGGCTCGAGCGGCTGCGCGACATCGTCGAGCGCACACCGGTGACACTGGCGTTGAAGCCCGGCTTCACCATATCGACCGTGCTCGCCGAAACCGCGCCAGGAGCCGCTGCATGACCCACGTCACCTACGAGATCGTCCAGCACGACGACGGCTGGGCCTACCGCGTCGACGGCGTCTACTCCGAGACGTTCCGCTCCCACGATGCTGCCAAGGCTGCGGCCAAGCGCGCAGCCGGCGAACAGCGCATCTCCGGCGCTACCGCCGGGATCACCTGGGAAGACGCCGGCGGCCGCTGGCACGAGGAGCTGTCCGAGGGCGACGATCGCCCAGACACCGAAGTCAAAGACACCGACGTCAAGGGCTGAGCCGCCATGCCTGACATCTTCCTGGTCCCTGGCGTGCGCACCCCGTTCGTCAAGGGCGGTGGTCCGTTCGCCCCGTTCGACGCCCTGGCCATCTCCGCCCCGGTCGCCAAGGCGATGGCGGCCCGCGCGCGGCCGGACTTCATCATCTGGGGCGAGGTGATCCCGGAAGCGACCGTCTCCAACATCGCCCGCGAACTGGTGTTCGAGGCGGGGCTCGAGCCCACCATCCCGGCCTTCTCCACTGTGCTCGCCTGCTCGACCAGCTTCATGGGCATGGTCGAGGCCTCAGGCATGATCGGGCGCGGCGGGCTTCATCTGGCGCTGGTCGGCGGGGCAGAGACCATGAGCCACGTGCCGATCGCGCTGAAGAAGCCGGTGGCCGACAAGCTGATCGCGACCTTCCCGCGCGATCCGGCGGGCGCGGCGGCGATGCTGACCCACCTGACCGCCGCCGACTTCGACCTGCCGCTCAACGCCTGGGCCAACCGCGTCAGCGGCAAGTCGCAAGGCCAGCATACGGAGGATACCGCCAAGCGCTTCGCCATCAGCCGCGAAGAGCAGGACAAGTGGGCCCTTCGCAGCCACCAGCGCGCCATCGCCGGCCAGGACGGCGGCTTCTTCGACGACCTGATCATCCCGTTCGGTGAGGTCGAGAAGGACGGACTGCCCCGCCGCGACACCTCGCTGGAGCGGCTGGCGACGCTGCGCACCGCCTACGATCCAGCCGGCACGATCACCGCCGGCAACGCCTCGCCGGTGACCGATGGCGCCGCATCGCTCTGGGTCGGCGACGCCGAGGGCGTGGCGCGGCTGGGCGTGGCGCCCGCGGTCAAGCTGATCGACTTCGAGATCGCGGCGATCGACTTCCGGCTCGACGAGGGCATGCTGATGGCCCCCGGCCGCGCGATCCCGCGCCTGCTCGCCCGCCACGGCCTGAAGTTCGCCGACGTCGCGCTGTGGGAAATCCACGAGGCGTTCGCGGCGCAGGTCTTGGCCAACATCAAGGCTGCCAGCGATCCGGTCTATCGCCGCGAGCGCGCCCAGGTGGACGCCGACCTCGGCGACTTCCCCTGGGACCGGGTCAATCCCCACGGCGGCACGCTGGCGCTCGGCCACCCGTTCGCCGCCACCGGCGCGCGGATCCTGAGCCAGGCGACCAAGGAGCTGGCGGGGATGCCGATGGGGTCTCGCGCCATCGTCTCGCTGTGCGCCGACGGCGGCCAGGGCACGGTGGGACTGCTGCAGCGGGTCTAGG